>DASVQH010000198.1:0-2310 GCA_036389195.1 Solirubrobacteraceae bacterium | reverse complement strand
CTCGGCGAGCGCGTGGGCGCCGGAGGCCTCGGCGAGCACGAGCGCCCGGGCGAGCGGACCGCGCGCCTCCGGGCCGCGGCCCGCGCGGCGCAGGGCGCCGCCCAGCGCGGCGAGCGACTTGGCCAGCTCGAGCCGCGACGGCGTCCCCTCCAGCAGCGCCACGGACTCCTCGAAGCGCTCGATCCGCCCGTCGCCCTCGATCGTGGCCAGCACCCGCAGGGCGCGGCCGACCACGCCGGGGCCGCCCCAGCGACGGGCGACCTCGACCTCGGCGACGGCCAGCGCGACCGCCTCCTCGTGGCGCCCGACCGCCGCGAGGCAGCGGGCCTTCAGCGAGCGCCAGCCCGCCCAGCCCGGGTTGTTGTGGCGCGCGCTGGCCTGCTCGACGCGCTCGGCGAGGCGCAGCCCCTCCTCCGGCCGGCCCTCGGCGAGGAGCACCTCCACCTCGGCCGTCAGGAGGAAGCGCCCGGCGTCGGCGCCCGGCGGCGGCGTGCCACCGCGCGCGATCGCCGCCCGCGCCCCCGCGTAGTCGCCCTGCTCGATCCTCGCCATGGCCAGGAACGCCGCCGGGTAGCCCATGATCGCCGCGCCCGAGCCCCACAGCGCGAGCTCCTCGATGCCCTGCTCGATCGAGGTCTCCGCCTCGTCGAGCTCGCCGCGCCACACCAGCGTCCAGCCGCGCCAGATGTGGACCGTGCAGGTGAGGAACAGCGAGCCGCTGCGATGGGCCTCGGCCAGCGCGGCGTCCCACACGTCCATGGCCTCCGGCCGGTCGCTGAGCACGAGGACCGCCATCCCGGCGACGATGACCAGGCCGTCGTCGACCTCGATGAGCTCAGGGCCGTCGAACGCCCGCCGGGCGATCGCCGCGCACTGGTCCGACGGCCCGCCGGTGACCGCCCACCCCCAGGCCGAGACGGCCAGCAGCATCTTGGCGCCGGCGCCCGTGCCGGTCGGGGCGCCCTCCTCGCGGAAGTGCCGCAGGCGCTCCTCGTACTCGGCGAGGTCGACCCCGTGGCCGAGGCTGGTCAGCAGGCTCAGGGCTTCCAGCGCCCAGCGCATGTCGAGGAGCTCGGGCGGCTGCTCCTCGGCCGCCTGGCGCTGGAAGGCCGCGGTCTCCTCGGGGTTGCCGACGAAGAACAGCGTCCAGGCCAGCGCGTACGCCGCCTGGGCGCGCAGCTTCGGGTCGCGCAGCTCGTCGTGGGCGGCGCGCAGGTGCTCGGCCGCCGCCAGGCCGTCGACCAGCTTCTCGGTCAGCCCGAGGTCGAGCAGCAGGCCGGGGCGCACGGCCGGGGGCGGCGGCTCCTCCAGGGCGCGGCGCAGCAGCGCGACGGCGCTGTCGGCGGCGCCCTGGCGCGCCGCCGAGCGCCCGGCGCCCTGCAGGACGCCGACGGCCCACTCGTCTCCGCGCCGGGGCGCGAGCATGAGGTGGACGGCGACGACGTCGTCGGGCGCGCCGGCCTCCGCGAGCACGCGCGCGGCCTGGGCGTGCTGCACCTCGACCTCGCCGACCGGGAGCTCCCCGTAGACGGCGTCGCGGACCAGCGGATGCACGAAGCCGAGCGGGCGCTCGGGCCGCAGGACCTCGGCGCGGGCGAGCGCGGCGACGGCGCGGCCGGCGACCCCCTCGTCGATCCCGGCCAGCGCCGCGACCGTCGGCAGCTCGGCGCGCTCGCCCAGCACCGCGATGGCGCGCGCGACGCTCACCGTCTCGGGCGACATGCGGGCCAGGCGCAGGCCGATCGTGCGCGACACCGCGCGCGGGCCGATCCGGCGCACCACCGCGACGTTCTCGGCGGTCGGCCGGACGGCGTCGGTCTGCAGCGCGGTGAGGAGCTGGCGCAGGAGCAGCGGGTTGCCGCCGGTGGTCTCGTGGCAGGCGGCGCAGAAGGCGTCCGCCGCGTCGGCGCCGAGGCGGGCGCGCACGACCACGCGGGCGGCGCCGAGGCTGAGCGGCCCGGGCCGGACCGCCACGGCGGCCGGGTCGTGGAGGATCTCGTCGAGCATCGCGGGATCCGTCGGGCGCTCGCCGGTGCGCAGCGTGGCGGCGACGAGGATCGGCACGCCCTCCAGCCGGCGGACCAGGTACGCGAGGAAGCGCAGCGACGGGCGGTCGCACCAGTGGAGGTCGTCGACGGCGAGCACGAGCGGGCGCTCGGCGGCGAGGTTGAGGGTCAGCCAGAACCGCCCCTGCAGCACCGCGAAGGAGCCGTCCCCGCCGCTCTCGGGGACGGCGGCGTCGCCCGCGAAGACCGCCGCCGCGGGCGCGGCGGCGCCGGCCAGCAGCGCCTCGCGGCGGGCCGGGTCGGC
>DASVQH010000197.1:0-5949 GCA_036389195.1 Solirubrobacteraceae bacterium | reverse complement strand
CAGCCGGGCGGCGGCGCGCGGCATGGCGTCGAGCTGCACGCCGTGCTCGGCGAGCGCGTCAGGCAGCGCGACGCCGTCGGCGTCGGTCAGCCCGCGGGCCGCCGCGACGTCGAGCATCCCGGCGGCGGCGGCCGAGCCGAGCAGCGAGTGGCCGAACCGCGCGCCCTCCTCGTCGGCCCAGTCGACGAGCGCGACGCCCTCGGTGGTGCGCAGGATCTCCAGCGCGGCGAGCACGCCGAGCGCGCCGTCCAGGCGCCCGCCGGCGGGCACGGAGTCCAGGTGCGAGCCGACCGCGACCACGGGCTCGCCGGGCGCCGCGCGGGTCGCCCACAGGTTCCCGGCCTCGTCGGTCTCGACCCGCACGCCCTCGATCTCGGCGAGCTGCGCGCGCAGCCACCCGCGCGCCCGCGCCCAGCCGTCGGTCCAGGCGACCCGGAAGGCGCCGCGCGGGCCGTCGCCGGTGAGGGCGTGCAGCGCGTCGAGGCCGGCCAGGACGCGCGCGGGGTCGGTCATGCGCGCCAGCGTACGCGCCGCGCCGTAGCGTGGGACGTCCCCGTGCGCGCCTACGCCGACATCCTCCGCGCGCCGAACGTCGCCCGCCTGTTCGCCGCGATGGTGCTGGCGCGGCTGCCGCTCGGCATCAACGGGCTGGCCCTCGTCCTGTTCGTGCGCGAGCAGGGCGGGAGCTTCGCGACCGCCGGCGCGACCGCCGGGGCGCTGGCGCTGGGCAGCGGGCTCGGCGCGCCGGTCGGCGGCCGCCTGGTCGACCGCCTCGGCGCCCGCGTCCTGCTCGCGCTCGCGGCCGCCCACGCCACCGGGCTCGTGGCGATCTTCGCGCTGGGATCCGCCGGTGGGCCGGCGGCGGCGCTCGTGGCGCTGTCCGCGGTGACCGGCGTGGCGTTCCCGCCGACGTCGTCGGTGCTGCGCGCCCAGTACCAGCGCCTCTTCGCGGACACGCCGACCCTGCTGCAGGGCGCGTTCGCGCTGGACTCCGTCCTCACCGAGGTGATCTTCGTCGCCGGCCCGCTGCTGACCGCCGCGATGGTGGCGTTCGTCTCCCCCGGCGCCGCGCTGCTGCTGTCGGCGGGCGCCGTCGCGGCCGGCGCGCTGGCCTTCCAGGCGGCGCTGCCGGCCGCCGCGCGCGACGAGGGCGGCCGCGCCGGCGGCGCCGGCCGGCTCGGCGCGCTGCGGGCCCCGGGGATCCTCACGCTCGTGCTGGCCATGCTGCCGGTCGGCGTCGGGGTGGGCGCGATCGAGGTCGCGCTCCCCGCGTTCGCCGACGAGCAGGGGCGCCCGAGCGCGGCGGGCGTGCTGATCGCCATCTGGTCCGTCGCCAGCGCGGCGGGCGGGCTGGCCTACGGCGCGCGCCGGCGCCGCGCGTCGCTCGTGCGGATCCACCTCGTCGCCGCGGTGCTCGTCCCGATCGGGTTCCTGCCGCTGGCGCTGGCCGGGTCGCCGGCGACGATGGCCGCGCTGGTCATCCCGGGCGGGTTCTTCCTCGCGCCGCTGATCGCCACGCGCAACGAGCTGGCCGGGCGGGTGGCGCCGGCCGGCGCGGAGACCGAGGCGTTCACGTGGCCGATCACCGCGCTGGTCAGCGGGATCTCGGTCGGGGCCGCCGCGGCCGGCGGCGTCATCGACGCGTCGGGCTGGCAGACCGCGGTCGTCGGCGCCGCCGCCGTGGGCGCGATCGGGGCGGGGATCTCGTTCGCGCGGCGCGCGACGCTCGTCAGCGCGAGCGCCTGAGGTCCTGCGCCAGCGCGTAGACCGTCTCGCCGACGCGGTCGAGCGAGCGCTCGGAGACCGCCGAGAGGTCGTCGCAGCGCTTGTGGAAGCAGTCGTAGGTGAAGTCGATGAGGTCGATCGCCGGGACGCCCTGCTCGACGAACGGCGTGTGGTCGTCGAGCACCTCCGACGCGTTCTCGTCCGGGAAGGTCGAGCCCGCGCCGACGCGCGCCGCCGCCTTGCGCAGCCGCGCCCACAGGTCGATGTTCGAGCCGTCCTCGCGCGGGATGCGCAGGCCCTTCTCCCCCACGTAGTCGAGCAGCACGAGCGCGCCGATCTCGCCCTGGTGGCGCTTGGCGTAGGCCTTGGAGCCGCGCAGGCCCGTCTCGTAGAAGTCGCCCTCGTCGTCGGGCGACTCCTCGCCGTCGAAGAACACGAACCGCAGCTCGCGCCCGCCCCGCGGGCGCGGCGCCTTCTCCAGCGCCCGGGCGAGCTCCAGCAGCGCCGCCGCGCCGCTGGCGCCGTCGTTGGCGCCGACGAAGCCCGGCTGGTCCTTGGTGTCGTAGTGGGCGGCGAGGACGATCGCCGGCCGCGTGCCGGGCAGCGATCCGACGACGTTGCGCAGGCCCCCGCGCAGCTTCTCGTAGCGGCCGCCGGGCAGCGCGCGGCGGATCCGCCTGGCCAGCCGGCGCGACGCCTTCGAGCCGGCCGGGCGCTCGCCCAGCTCGACCTGGCGGCGCAGCTCGGCCCACGCGCGCCCGGAGTCGAACGCGTCGGTCTTCAGCTTCGCCGCGCTCGCCGCCGGCTCGTCGCTCGCGCCGTCCTCGCCGGCCACGCCCGCGACGACGACGAGGCCCACGGCCAGCGCGACGCAGGCCGCGATCAGCGCGCCGATCAGCCGGGCGTTCGGGATGCGGCTGCGCTCAGTCGTTGGAGGTCACCGCCTCCAGGAGGTCGGCGAAGCGGCGGCGGGCCGCGTCGCGGCGGGTCGGGATGTGCTCGCTCGGGACGCCGCCCTCCGGCGCTGCGTACCCGCGCAGGATGCGCCGCGCGACGGACTGGCGGTGCACCTCGTCGGGGCCGTCGTAGAAGCGGGCGCCGCGGGCGAAGCGGTACATCGCCTCCAGCGGCAGGTCGGTCGAGTAGCCGAGCGAGCCGTGGATCTGCAGCGCGCGGTCGACGACGTCGTGCATCACCCCGGCGCCGAAGAACTTGATCAGCGAGATGTCGGTCCGCGCGGCGCTCGCGCCCTGGGTGTCCATCTTCCAGGCGGCGTGCAGCGTCATCAGCCGGGCGGCCTGCATCTGGGCCGCCGAGTCGGCGATCCAGTTCTGCACCGTCTGCTTCTCGGCGAGCAGCGAGCCGTGCGCGTAGCGCGACACCGCCCGCTCGCAGAGCATGTCGAACGCGCGCTGCGACACGCCGAGCCAGCGCATGCAGTGGTGGATGCGGCCGGGGCCGAGCCGCTGCTGGGCGATCAGGAACCCGGCGCCGCGCGCGCCCAGCAGGTTCTCGCGCGGCACGCGGACGTCCTCGTAGACGATCTCCGCGTGGCCGCCGATGCGGCCGAAGTGCTCGGCCGGGTGCTCCATCGTCGCGACGTCGCGCAGGATGTGCACGCCGGGCGCGTCGGCCGGGACGATGAGCATCGAGGCCCGCTGGTGCGAGCGCGCGTCGGGGTCGGTGACCGCCATGACGATGAGGAAGTCGGCGACCGACGCGTTGGAGGAGAACCACTTGCGCCCGTTGAGGACCCACTCGTCGCCGTCGAGGACCGCGGTGGTCTCCAGCAGCGTCGGGTCCGAGCCCGCGGTGTGCGGCTCGGTCATCGAGAACGCGGAGCGCAGGTCGCCGGCCAGCAGCGGGTGCAAGAAGCGCTCCTTCTGGTCCTCGGTCCCGGCGAGCGCGAGGATCTCCGAGTTGCCGGAGTCGGGCGCCTGGTTGCCGAACACGCTGGGCGCGTACGGCGTCGTGCCGAGGATCTCGTGCATGAGGCCGAGCTTGACCTGGCCGAAGCCCTGGCCGCCGAGGTCGGGCGGCAGGTGCGCCGCCCACAGGCCGCGCTCGCGCACCTGCGCCTGCAGCGGCGCGATCGCCCGGTCGAAGCCCTCCTGGCCGAGCTCCTCGAAGATCGTCTCCAGCGGCCAGATCTCCTCGCGGACGAACTCGCGCATCCACGCCAGCTGCGCTTCGAACTGCGGTTCTGTCGAGAAGTCCCATGCCATGGCCCGAACATCGTAGGGTTCCTCGCATGGCACAGCAGCACGGCGACCGGCTCTCCGCGGTGGACGCGTCCTTCCTCGCGCAGGAGGGCGCCCACAGCCACATGCACGTCGGCGCGGTGCTGATCTTCGAGGGCCCGCCGCCGGCCTACGACGACTTCGTCGACCAGGTCCGCGGCCGCCTGCACCTCGTCCCCCGCTACCGCCAGAAGCTCGCGGTGCCGCCGCTGGAGACGGGCCGGCCGCTGTGGGTGGACGACCAGAGCTTCAACCTCGAGTACCACGTCCGCCACACCGCGCTGCCCAAGCCGGGCTCCGAGGAGCAGCTGCGGGCGCTCGCCGCGCGCATCCACTCCCAGCGCCTGGACCGCTCCAAGCCGCTGTGGGAGTGCTGGCTCGTGCAGGGGCTCGAGGAGAACCGGTTCGCGCTGATCTTCAAGACCCACCACGCGCTCGTCGACGGCGTCTCGGGCGTGGACCTCGCCACGGTGCTGTTCGATCTCACCCCGGTCCCGCCGGAGGGCGTGCACGAGGGCGAGCCGTGGGCGCCGCAGCCCGAGCCGAGCGCGATCGAGATGGCCGCGCGCGGGATCAAGGGGCTCGTCAAGGCGCCGGTCCAGCTCGCCACGCGCGCGGCGCTGGCCGCGACGAAGCCCGGCGAGGCGCTCGACGCGACGCGCACCGCGGTCGAGGGGCTCGGCGAGGTCGCATGGGCGACGCTCAACCCCGCGCCCCCGACGCCGCTGAACGTCGAGATCGGGCCGCACCGCCGCTACGTGTTCGTCCGCAACGAGCTGGCCGACTTCAAGCGGGTCAAGGACGCGTTCGGCGGGACGGTCAACGACGTCGTCCTGACCGTCGTCGCCGGCGCGCTGCAGAAGTGGCTGCGTTCGCGCGGGGTCCGCACGGAGGGGCTCGAGCTGCGCGCGCTCGTCCCCGTGTCGATCCGCTCGGAGAACGAGCACCACCAGCTCGGCAACCGGATCGCCGCGATGCGCGGGCCGCTGCCGGTCTACGTCGAGGACCCGGTCGCGCGGCTGCGCGTCGTCAAGGCGGCGATGGACGGCCTGAAGGACTCAAAGCAGGCGATCGGCGCCGAGGTGCTGGCCGCCGCGCAGCAGTTCGCGCCGCCCACCGTGCTGGCGCAGGCGTCGCGGCTGAACTTCTCGACGCGCCTGTTCAACCTGATCGTCACGAACGTCCCCGGCCCGCAGTTCCCGCTCTACGTGCTCGGGCGCGAGCTGCAGGACCTCTTCCCCATCGCCTTCCTGCCCGAGGACCACGCGCTCGCCGTCGCGATCATGTCCTACCACGGCGGGATGGACTTCGGCCTGCTCGGCGACTACGACGCGCTGCCCGACCTCGACTTCATCGGCGAGAGCGTCCAGGCGGCGCTGGCCGAGCTCGTGACGGCCGCGAAGGGCGGCGGGCGGCGGCGGGCGCCGGCCAAGAAGGCCGGGGCCAAGCCGCGCAAGAAGCCGACCGGCGCCAAGGCCTCCTAGCCGCCGCCGACCGCCTCGACCACCTCGCCGGTGCCGGCGCAGTTGCCGCACTCGGCGTCGTCGCGGCGGCCGGAGCCGCCGCACTCGGGGCAGGGCACCGCGCCGGCGTTGGGCGTGCCGGGCGGGATCTCGTCGCCGGGGGCCATGTCGGGCTGGGTCTGATCGCTCATGGGCGACTCCTGCCATGCCGCCGCGCAGATGAAACGCGTTCCGGTGCATGGGCAGGGCCCGCGCTGGGCATCAGGGAACGGATGACCGAATCCTGGTCGGCGACTGCCGTGCCCGCGACCGTGCCGCTCCTGCGCGGCCGCGTCGTGGCGTTCGCCTCCGCGGCGCACGTGCCCGACCCGCCGCTCTCCGACGTCCGCCTCGCGGTCTCCGAGGCGCTGACCAACGTCGTGCTGCACGGCTACCGCGGGCTGCCCGAGCCGGGCCCGATCGAGGTCACCGCGACGATGGAGCCGGACGCGCTGCACATCGTCATCGCCGACGAGGGCGTG
>DASVQH010000196.1:0-1918 GCA_036389195.1 Solirubrobacteraceae bacterium | reverse complement strand
AGTTGGTCGGCGCCGCGGGGACGGCGGCCATCGAGGCCGAGCCCGCCTTCACGGCACCGGCGCCGTCCACCAGCGCGTCGGCGCCCGACAGGTAGAGCGCCGCGTCGCGCGCCGCCGGGTAGTTCGGTGTCTCGCCGACGGCGGGCGCCGCGTCGCCGCTCTTGGGCACCGCCCAGTCGCGCACGAAGCTGAAGTCGAGCGCGGGCGGGTCGCCGATTCCGCGGAGGTAGTAGTCGAACCACTCGAGCTCCAGCCGGCTCTCGTAGGCCCGCTCGAGGTTCGTCTCGTCGTTCTCGGCGGTCCCGAGGTCGCCGCCGGAGTGGCCGGCCGACCGCCACAGCATCTTCACCGGCGTGCCCTGGGCGCGCAGCGCCCGGTAGGTGGCGACCGCCTCCTGGGTGTCGAACAGCGTGTCGCTGAGGCCCTGGGAGAGGAACGTCGGGATGCGGATGCGGTCGACGTAGGTGGCCACGGAGGCGTGGCGCAGGAGCTCGAGCGTCGTCGGGTCCGGGTAGCCCGTCGAGCCCGACTGCACGAGCGCGGTGCACACGCGGTCGTCGAAGTTGGGGCAGGCGCCGAGGTGGCTCGGGTCCTGGTCGGAGAACGCGTGCTGGATCCCCTGGCCGACGCCCAGTCCGGTGAACAGCACGGGCCAGTCGATCTTCGAGACGCCCGGTGTCTTGTACGTCACGCCGCTCGCGAAGTCGGTGTTGTTGGGGGTCAGCGAGTACGAGAGGTCGTTCCAGGTGATCTGCGGGACGAGCGCGTCCATCCGCGCGTCGATCCCCGCGACGGCGAACTGGATCTGGCCGCCGTAGGAGCCGCCGATCATGCCGATGCGCGGGTCGTCCGCGCGCGCCTTGCCGGCGTGGTCGGTGGCGTCGTGGATGACGTAGTCGACCTTGGTGCCGTCGTTGGCCGCCTTCGAGCCGCCGAGGAAGGACACCAGCTGGCTGCCCGCGCTGCCGTCGTGCTCGCGGTCGTCGAGGGTGATCTTGCAGCCCGAGCCGCCGAAGCCCAGGCCGGAGTAGGCGAGGAAGACGTAGCCGCGGCGCGCGTAGGCGGCGGCGAGGTCGCCGAAGTCGGCCTTGCTGCCGCCGAAGCCGTTGGTGGCGAGGATCGCCGGCGCCGGGTTGGCGGGCGTGGCGCCGGACGGCGTGTAGAGGTCGGCGGTGACCGTGCACGGTGTGTCGCCGTTCGGGCCGACCTTGACGTCGAAGGTCAGCGCCTGCTTGCTGAAGTCGGCGGCCGCCGCGGGCGCGGCGGGGAGCACCGCGGCGCAGAGCGCGACGACGGCGGGGAGGATCCGGCGGCGCGGGAGCACCTCAGGCCGCCGAGCCGTCGGAGGTCGTGGCCGGATCGGTCAGCGCCAGCACGGCGAGCTCGAACGCGGCCACCGCGAGGTTCGGGACCCACTGCGAGCGCCCCCGCTTCCGCTGGCCGGTGACGAACGGCAGCGCCGCCAGCGCGACCGCTCCCGCGGCGTCGAGCGCCAGGTGCGCCCTGTAGGGCAGGGCCTTGAAGAGCCCCAGCGGGTAGTCGGTCACCGCGCTGTAGCCGGCGTGGAGCGCCGCCACGACGCGGATCTGGCGCGCCGGCCGCGTCCCTTCGATCCCCGCGAGCCGGGGGAACGCGACGAGAAGGAACGCGCCGACACCGTAGTCGGCGACGCCGTGGGACCTCGGGTCGATCGGTCGGGGCGGGATGGGCATGCGCGGTCCCATTCTTCTCACACCGCGGTTACGCGAAACCGGCAATCGGCGGTTGGCGAACACCGGGCCGCGCGTCTTCAGCTGGACTTCGGGCATCGATAGGGGAGGGTTCCTTCGGTGCGGCTGTCTTTGGGACGCGGGGAGAGGGGAACGGCTTGCGAGAGTCGCGGTGAGGGCGGCGTGAACGTGGATGCAGCGCCGTTCTT
>DASVQH010000195.1:0-4418 GCA_036389195.1 Solirubrobacteraceae bacterium | reverse complement strand
CCCCGAACACCAGCAGCGTGACCGGCGCGTCGCCGCCCCCGCGCCAGTGGTCGCGCGCGGGATCGAAGCCGGGCGTCAGCTCGCTCATCGAGCGAGTATCACACCGGTGCGGGTGCGTGCGAGCGCGCGGCCTCGAGGATGAGCCCGGCGGTCTCGATCGGGTGCGAGATGCCGACGACGTGCGAGGACCCGGCGATCTCGACCGTGCGCTTCGAGCCGGCGCGCTCGGCCATGATGCGGTGCGCGCCGACGGGGATGTTGTGGTCGAGCTCGCCGAAGATGAACCAGCTCGGCACGGTCTTCCACAGCGAGCTCGGGCCGGAGGGCTCGAACAGCGCCGCTTCGGTGATCGGGCGCTGCGTGACCGCCAGCAGCGCCGACGTCGCCTCGGGCAGGTCGGCGGCGAACTGCTGGTGGAAGCGCTCCTGCGCGATGTAGGTGTCCGCGCCGCCGGCGGCCAGCGGCACGCGCTGCAGCGTGTCGGCGAGCGTCGAGCCGGGGACCAGCGCCGAGGCGTCGCCGGCGCTCTCACCCGGTTCCAGCGCGAACCCCGCGACGTAGACGAGCGCCTGGATGTCCCCGGCCGCGGCGTCCACGTTGGTGATGACCGCCCCGCCGTAGGAGTGCGCGGCCAGCACCACCGGCCCCTCGATCGAGCGGATCAGGTCGGTGAGCGCGGCCGCGTCGCCGGCCAGCGATCGGAGCTCGTTGGGCGGGGCGATGACGCGGTACCCGTCCGCCTGCAGGGGCTCGATGACCGCGTTCCAGCTGGCCGACTCGGCGTAGGCGCCGTGGACCAGGACGATCGTGGGCTTCATGGGGAAGCTCCTCTCGGTTGTCGTTGCCCGACGACGCTTCCAGAGCCCCCGCGGGGCGGCATCGCGCAGGCGTGCGATCTCTTAGGCGACCCGCCCCCGCCGGCGCACGCCGGTGCCCAGCCCGCCGAGCAGGAGCAGCAGCGCGCCGCCGGCGAACGCCGCCGTCACCTCGCGCTTCTCCGTCCGCGTCCCGATCTTCGAGCCGAGGTCCTCGTAGACCGCGTCGAGCTCGCCGGCGTCGCCCGTCTCGAACGCGCGGCCGCCGGACACCTGCGCGATCCGGCGCAGCGTCTCGGGGTCGGGCGGCACCGCCACCGGCTGGCCCATCGGCCCCGTGACCACGCCGTCCGGCGTGCCCAGCGCGACGGTGTAGATCGGGATCCCCAGCTTGGCGGCCCGCGCCGCCGCGACCGCGGGGTCGGTGCCGTCGGTGGTCTTGCCGTCGGAGAGCAGCACGATCGCCGCGGGCGCCCGCCGGCCGTCGGCGCCGCGCCGGGCTTGGAGCCGGTCGAGCGCCGCAGTCAGCGCGTCGCCCGTCGCCGTGCCGCCGTCGGCGCGCAGGCCGTCGATCGCCGTCTCGACGGCGCCGTGGTCGGTCGTCGGCTCGAGCTGGGAGACGATGCTGCCGGAGTAGCCGACGAACCCGACGAGCAGCTTGTCGGGGACGCGGTCCAGGAACGTCCGCGCCGCGCCGCGGGCGGCGTCGAGCCGCGACGGCCGGACGTCGCCGGCCGACATCGAGCCGGACTCGTCGGTCACGAGCATCACCGACGCGCGCTCGACGGGCACCGCCACGGTGGCCTGCGGGCGGGCCGCCGCGACGGCCAGCGCCAGCGCCGAGCAGGCCAGCAGCGCGGCGGGCACGCGGCGACGCCGGCGCGGAACCGTGCCGGACACGCCGGCGAGGACCGCGGCGCCCGGGAAGCGCACCGCGTAGCGGCGCCGGCGCCGCACCTGCCACGCCCAGAACGCGCCGAGCAGCGGCACGAGCAGCGCGCCGGCCAGGAAGGCGGGGCTGGCGAAGCTCATCGGATCCCCCTCGCCAGCTGCCGCAGCCAGTCCGCGCCGGCGTCCAGCGTGGCGTGGGTCGCGCCCGCCCGGCGGAGCTGCTCGCGGACGCGCTCGCGCCGGTCCGCCTCGGCGGCGGCGTAGGCGGCGCGCAGGCCCGCGGCGTCCGTGTCGGCCTCCACCTCGTCGCCCGTCTCCGGGTCGACGAGGACGAGGTGCCCGCTGCCGGGCAGCGCCGCCTCGCGCGGATCGGTCACTTCGACGGCGACGACCGAGTGCGTGCCCGCCACCGCGCGCAGTCCCGCCGGCACGCCGTCGCGGAAGTCCGACACCACAACGACGAGCCCGCGCGCCCCGGCCAGCCGCGTCACCCGCAGCAGCGCGTCGGCGAGCCCGCCGTGCGGCCCCGTGCCGTCGGGCGCCACCCCCTCCTGCACCAGGCGCCGCAACGCCGCGAGCGCGCCGCGCCCGCCGCGCGGCGGGAGCAGCCGGACGCGCTCGCCGCCGGCGACGATCACCCCGACGCGCCCGCCGCGGCGGACCGCCAGCCGCGCGACGACCTCGGCGACGCCCTCGGCGACGTCGCTCTTGAGGCGCTCGGCGGTGCCGAAGGCCATCGAAGCGGAGACGTCGAGCACCAGCCACGTCGTGATCGCGCGCTCGGGCACCTGCAGGCGCACGTGCGGCACGCCGGTCCGCGCGCTGGCGGCCGGGTCGAGCCGGCGGACGTCGTCGCCCGCCTCGTACGGGCGCAGCTGCGCGAGCTCGGTGCCCGCGCCGGCGCCGGCCGCGAGGTGGTCGCCGGGCAGCACGCCACGCGCGCGCCGCAGCAGCGCCAGCTCGAGCCGCTCGACGGTCTCGGCGGGGATGCGCCCCGGCCCCTGGCGCGCCGGTGACGGGGCCAGGCCCGCGGCGGTCATGCCGCCTCCGCGAGCGGGGCCTTGCCGGGCGGCGCCACGACGTCGAGCACCCGATCGAGCAGCGCCTCGGGCTTGATTCCGTCGGCCAGCGCGTCGTAGGAGAGGACGAGCCGGTGGCGCAGGACGTCCTTGGCGAGATCGTGGATGTCGGCGGCGGTCACGTGCGTGCGTCCCCGCAGCAGCGCGAGCGCCTGGCCCGACTGGATCAGGCCGATCGAGGCGCGCGGGCTGGCGCCGAACTCGATGTGCGGGGCGAGCTCGCCGAGGCCGCGCTCGGCCGGATGGCGCGTCGCGTCGACCAGGTGCACCGCGTAGGTGGCGACGAGCCGGTCGACGTGGACCTCGCGCGCCGCCTGGCGGTAGCGCAGCAGGTCAGGGCCGCCGAGCACCTCCTTCGGTGTCACCGTCCCCCCGGCCCGGCCCTGGGCCACCGCGACCTCGTCCTCGATCGCCGGGTAGTCGACGACGAGCTTGAACAGGAAGCGGTCGACCTGCGCCTCGGGCAGCGAGTAGGTCCCCTCGGACTCGATCGGGTTCTGCGTCGCCAGCACGAGGAACGGGCTGGGCACCGGGTAGGTCTGGCCGCCGATCGTCACCTGGCGCTCCTGCATGACCTCCAGCAGCGCGGACTGGACCTTGGCGGGCGCGCGGTTGATCTCGTCGGCCAGCAGCAGGTTCGCGAACACCGGGCCGAGTTCCGTGCGGAGCTCCCCGCGGTCGGGCTGCCAGATGTGCGTGCCGACGAGGTCCGCGGGCACGAGGTCCGGCGTGAACTGGACGCGGCTGAAGGTGCCGCCGAGCACGTCGGCGAGCGTCCGCACGGTCAGCGTCTTGGCGAGGCCGGGCACGCCCTCGAGCAGCACGTGCCCGCCGGCCAGCAGCGCGACGAGGACGCGCTCGAGCATGGCGTCCTGGCCGACCACGACGCGCTTGCACTCCCACAGCGCGGCCTGCAGCGCGCGGCGCGCCTCGTCGGGGACGCCGCGCTCGTCCGGGGGCTCGGTGGGCAGCAGCGGGTGGATGGAAGGGGGTCGGTGCGAGTCCATGGCCGCGAAGCTACGGACGGCCGTGTCACGCGCCCGTAACCGCGGCGGCAGCGGGCGGCAGCCGCACCTCGGCCACCAGCCCGCCCGACGCCGGCGCGGCGAGGCGCAGCCGTCCGCCGTGGGCCTCGGCCACCGCGCGCACGATCGACAGCCCGAGCCCGGTGCCGCGCGCGCGCTCGCGCCGCAGCCGCTCGAACGGCTGCCCGAGCCGGTCGAGGTCCGCGGGCGCGATCACGTCGCCGTCGCTGGTCACCGTGAGCACCGCGCCCTCGGTGTCCTCGCGCACGCCGACGCGCGCGACGCCGCCCGGCCGCCCGTATCGCACGGCGTTCTCGGCCAGGTTGGCGGCGACCCGCTCGATCAGCACCTCGTCGCCGCGGACCCGCGCGGGCTGCAGGTCGAGCCGCAGCGCCACCCCGGCCTCGGCGGCCTCGGCGGCGACCGCCGCGGCGCCGCGGCGCACGACCGCGTCGAGCGCGAGCGGCTCGTCGCGGCGGGTCCCCTGCGTGCTCAGCGCGAGCAGCAGCAGGCCGTCGAGCAGCCGCTCCGTGCGGTCGGTGCTCTCGACGATCGACCGGGCGACCTCGCGCAGCTCCTCGACCGTCGCGTCCGGGTCGTCGAGGGCG
>DASVQH010000194.1:0-5331 GCA_036389195.1 Solirubrobacteraceae bacterium | reverse complement strand
CCGTTGTACGTCGCGATCACGCGCACCGGCGCCGTGGCCAGTCCCGCAAGCGCCGCGCGCAGCAGCGCGTGCTCGGCGTCCTGCGCCGTGGAGGGGGCGAGCAGGACCACGGGCCCGTCGCCGGGCGGCGGGTCCACGCGCTCGCCGGGCGGCTCCCACAGCAGCGGCCCGACCACCCGGGTCCACGCCGGCCAGTCGCGCGGGTACTCCAGCGCCGGCAGCGTGCCGACGAGCGTCAGCTCACGCGACATGCCGGTGTGGACGTAGGGCAGCGGCCCCAGGCCCAACCGCGCGCGGCACTCGTTGTACTCCCGGCGTCCCTGCTCCAGGCCGCCCGCCACCACCCGGTCGGTGGCGCGCCACAGCCGCGCCCCGAGCGGCGTCCGGGGCAGCCGCGCCCCGATCGAGTAGGGCGGGTGCCCGGGCGCGCCGTACGGGAAGACGTGCGGCACGAGCGTCGCGACCGGCACGCCGCACAGCTCGGCCGCCAGCGCCGGCGCGGGGGTGAGGATGTCCGAGACGGCGACCTGCGGCGCGAACGCGCGCACCTGCGGCACGGTCTCGCGCGCGGCGAAGACCGCCGCCGCGTAGGGCTTCAGCGGCCGCTCGCGCGTCGGGAACACCTGGTACTCCGGCGCCGCGGCGAAGGTCATCCCTGCCGCGAGCGTCGCGTCCTCCCACCGCCGCCACGTCTGCAGGCACACGTCGTGGCCGCGCTCCACGAGCCGCGTGCCCAGCGCCAGCATCGGAAAGGCGTGGCCGGGGTCGCCGAACGCGCCGAGGAAGACGCGCACTCAGGCGGCGGCGAGCTCGGCGACGAGCCGCAGCTGCTCCAGCCGCGACTCGGCGTCGAACGCCATGGGGGAGACGATCAGCGTCCCGACGCCCGCCGAGCGGTACACCTCGAGCCGCTCGCGCACGACGTCGCGCGGCCCGCACAGCGTCACCGTGTCGATCAGCGAGTCCGGCAGCGCGGCCATCGCCTCCTCGCGCTTGCCGTCGAGGTAGAGGTCCTGCACCCGCCGCGCCGCGTCCTCGTGGCCGTAGCGCCGCGCCAGCTGGTTGTAGAAGTTCTTCTCCCGCGAGCCCATCCCGCCGACGTAGAGCGCGAGGAACGGCCGCATGGCGTCCCGGGCCGCGGCGACGTCGTCGGAGACCATCACGTTGACCGTGGGGGCGATGTCGAAGCCGTCGAGCGACTTGCCGGGCACCCGCGCGGCGCCCTCCTGCAGCAGCGGCACGAACTCCTCGACGTGCTCGGGCGACAGCAGCGTCGGCAGCCACCCGTCGGCGATCTCGCCGGCCAGCGCGGTGTTCTTCGGCCCGATCGCCGCGAGGTAGACCGGGATCTCCTCCTGCACGGGCGCGATCGTCAGCTTCAGCGCCTTGCCCGGCCCGTCCGGGAGCGGGAGCGTCAGCGTCTCGCCCTCGTAGGTCAGCCGCTCGCGCGACAGCGCCTTGCGCACGACCGCCACGTAGTCGCGCGTGCGCGCCAGCTGCTTGCCGAAGCGCTGGCCGTGCCAGCCCTCGGCGACCTGCGGCCCGCTGGATCCGATCCCCAGCAGCATCCGCCCGCCGGAGAGCTGGTCGAGCGTCGCGGCGGTCATCGCGGTCATCGCCGCGGAGCGGCCGGGCATCTGGAAGATCGCCGAGCCGAGCTTGATGCGCTCGGTCGAGGCGGCGAGCCAGGCGAGGATCGTCGCGGCGTCCGAGCCGTAGGCCTCGGCGGTCCAGACGGACTCGTAGCCGAGCCGCTCGGCCTCCTGCACGATGCGCAGCTGGTCCTCGGAGGTGAGGCCGAGCCCCCAGTAGCCGACGTGGACGCCGAGCTTCATCGGTGCAAGGTCGCGTGCAAGGGAGAGGAGGAGCTTGTCGGGCGGCGGAAGGGCGCGTACGGTCCGCGTCCGATGCGGCGGGGCGACCCTATCACCGACCTCCGGCGGGCCATCGGCTGCCTGCCGGTCCAGACGCGGCAGGCGATGCTCGACGGCGTCCGGGCCAACGACATCGTCGTCGGCGCGTACACGGACGGCAACGGCGGCGTCTGCCCGATGCTCGCCGCCCACCGCAACGGCGGGCGCACGACCTATCTCGCCTTCGCCCGTGCCTGGGACCGGCTCGGCGGCGTCACCAAGAAGGGCCGCACGCGTCGCGCCACCGCACGCGAGCTCCGGATCCTCACCACGCTGCTGGAAGCCTCGCTGCAGGACGAGGTGCCCACCGATCTCCACGCGGCGATCGCGGAGCACCAGGCGGCCAAGGCCCGCCGGCTCGCGCGGCGGCCTGTCGCGCCGGCCGGGGAGATCCGGGCCGGCCGGCTCACCGCGCGGCGCACGCTCGCCCGCTTCGAGCGCGAGCTCGAGCGCCAGACCTAGCGGCTAGCCCGCCGCGCCGCGGCCGAGCTGGTCGACCAGCCGCAGCAGCTCCAGCGGCGAGAACGGCTTGGTCAGGAAGAGGTCGGCGCCCGCGGCGCGCGCGCGGTCCTCGGCCCTCCCGTCGGAGGCAGCGGTGAGCATGACGATCGTCGCCCGCGCGGATTCCGGCTGGCTGCGCATGCGCCGGCACGCCTCGATGCCGTCGAGCCGCGGCATGTCGATGTCCATGAACACGATCTCCGGCCGCTCGGCGGCAGCCGTCGCGACCGCCTCCTCGCCGTCGCCCGCCTCGGTCAGCCGGAAGCCCGAGACGTCCTCCAGCGTGGTCGCGACGAGCTTGCGGATGAGCGGGTCGTCGTCGACGATGAGGATCGTCCGCGTCACGCCAGGCTCGTCCGGATGGCCGCCAGCGCGTCGTCGGACACCTGGTCGTAGGCGTCGACGACCCGCGGGTCGAACTGCGTGCCGGCCCCCGCGCGGATCTCCGCGCGCGCCGCCCCCCACGAGGAGGCGGGGCGGTAGGGCCGGTCGGTGGTGAGCGCGTCCAGCGCGTCGGCCACCGCGAACACGCGCGCCGCCAGCGGGATGTCCTCGCCGGCCAGGCCGTCGGGGTAGCCCTTGCCGTCCCAGCGCTCGTGGTGGTGGCGGACCACGAGCTTGGCCTCGCCGAGGAAGTCGACGTCGCGCAGGATCTGCGACCCGATGACCGGGTGGCGGGCGATCAGCCGGAACTCGTCCTCGGTCAGCGGCTCGGCCTTGAAGAGGATCGCGTCGGGCACCGCCACCTTGCCGACGTCGTGGAGCAGGAAGCCGAACTCGATCTCCGGGTTGTCGGTCAGCCGCAGGCCGACCGCCGCGGCGATCTCGACCCCGTAGGCGGCGACCCGCTCGGCGTGCTTGCCGGTGTAGGCGTCGCGCGCCTCGACGGCGTTGGCCAGCGCCCGCACCGTGGCCACGTAGGAGCGCCGCAGCTCGGCGGCCGCGGCGCGCTCCTGCTTGAACGTCTCGCGCAGGTCGGTCGCGTAGCGCTCGAGCTGGCGCTGGCGGTCGGCCGCCTCGCGCTCGTGGCGGGCCAGCTCCTCGCGCAGCTCGGCGATCGTCTGTTCAGGGTGATCCAGCAAGTCAAGCCTCTCGCACAGCGGAATCTACCGGGACGTCGCGCCGTCACCGAGCGCGGCGAGCACCGCGGCCCCGGCGGTCTCCACCGCGACGGGCTCGGCGTCGAGGCGGGCGAGCCCCGGCGCCTCGTCGCCGTCGGAGAAGACGATGATCGAGCGGCGCTCCCGGCGGCCGCGCAGATCCAGCCGGGTGATGACGTCGTGGGGCGACGGCAGGCCGGCGTCGACCAGCGCGACCTCGAAGCGCC
This sequence comes from Solirubrobacteraceae bacterium, assembly GCA_036389195.1. Lineage (GTDB taxonomy): Bacteria > Actinomycetota > Thermoleophilia > Solirubrobacterales > Solirubrobacteraceae > JACCYI01. Next base: position 1,590 of record DASVQH010000194.1, on the reverse strand, counting down.
GCGCCTCGCACAGCCGCGCGGCGGCCTCGCCGCTCGACGCCCACTCGTGGTCGATCCCCAGCCGCTCGAGCGCGCCGGCGATGGTGGGGCGGACCTCGTCGCGGCCGACCACCAGCACGCGCGTACGGCCTGCCAGCATGGCGCTGCCCAGTGCGCCGGTGAGCTCGTCGGCGTCGATCGGCTTCGAGACCACCCACTCGCCGGCCAGCGCCTCGCGGCCGGAGAACACCGACACCACGACGACCGCGGTGTCGCGCAGCTCCGGGTCCTCGCGCACCGCGCGCAGCACCTCGAAGCCGGTCATGCCGCCGAGGAGGATGTCGAGCGTCACGGCGTCGAAGGACTCGGCGCGCAGCCGGGCGATCGCCTCCTCGCCGGAGTCCACCAGCACCGTCTCGACCTCCCAGGGCTCCAGCTGCGTGGCGATCAGCTTCGCGATGCCCGGGTCGTCCTCGACCACCATGACCCGCCGGCCTCGCAGCAGCGCGCGCGGCGAGGTCTCCTCGGTGGTCGGCTGGGCGGCCGGGAGGTGGACGGTGAACGTGGTCCCCTCGCCGGGCGTCGAGTCGACGTCGATCGTCCCGCCGTGCAGGTCGACGAGCGAGCGCACGATCGAGAGGCCCAGCCCCGATCCCGACGGCCCGCTCGACGCCGGCGCCGCCCGGTAGAAGCGGTCGAACAGGTGGGAGAGCTGCTCGGCGTCCATGCCGCGGCCGGTGTCGGCGACGGTCAGCGCGACGCGCCGGTCGGCCTCGGGCCCCACGCCGACCCGGATCCGGCCGCCTTCGGGCGTGTAGAGGTGGGCGTTGGTGACCAGGTTGGTGACGATCTGACGCAGGCGCTCCGGGTCGGCGTCGGCGGCGACCACCTCGGGCGAGAAGTCGAGCTCGAGGGTCTGGCCGGCCTCCTCGACGCGCGGGCGCATGAGCGCGGCGACCTCCTCGACGACCTCGCGGATGGCCACCGGCCGGCGCGCGATCGCCAGCCGCCCCGCCTCGATCCGCGCCACGTCGAGCAGGTCGTTGACGAGGTCGACCAGCCGGTTGGTCGACAGCAGGATGATCTCGACGAACTCGCGCTGCTTGTCGGAGAGCGACGGCGAGGCCTCCAGCAGCTCGACGAACCCCTTGATCGAGGTCAGCGGCGAGCGCAGCTCGTGCGACGCGGTGGCGACGAACTCCGTCTTCAGGCGCTCCAGGCGGGCGCGCTCGGAGACGTCGCGGACGGTGAAGACGACGCCGTCCTCCGTCCGCGGGCCGAGGCGCGCGGCGGTCACCGACAGCGTGCGGCCGCCGTGCTCGACCTCCACCTCGCGGCCGAGCGCCTGGCGCAGCGGCGGCAGCGGCCCCGGGTCGTCGGCCAGGCGGTGGCCCGGGTCGAGCTCGGGGACGAGCGTCGCCGCGCGCGGGTTGCGCTCGAGCACCCGGCCGTCCGGGTCGCAGACGATCAGGCCGTCGCCGAGGCTCTCGATCACCGTGGCCAGCCGCCGGCGCTCGGCCTCGACGTCGCGCCGCGCGGCCTCCAGGTCGGCGGCCATGGCGTTGAAGGAGCCGGCCAGCTCGCGCAGCTCGCGCGGCCCGGCGGGCTCCA
>DASVQH010000193.1:0-18814 GCA_036389195.1 Solirubrobacteraceae bacterium | reverse complement strand
CGCGCGCCGAGGGCGGCCAGCGAGGCTCCGGCCGCGCGGCGGCTCGGCGACGGCGCGACGTCGCCGCCGCGCAGGATCGTCGCCGGGGGGCGGCGCGCGGCGCGCCAGGCGGGCCACGCGGCCGCCGCGACCACGAGCGCGACGATCCCGGCGAGGCAGAGCGCCAGCGGCCCGAGCAGCGCGGCGCCCGGCGGCAGCTGGTTGAGCGTGGCCAGCAGGCCGGCCGACGGGCCGGCCACCACGAGCGCGCCGGCGGCCAGCCCCGCCGCCGCGGCGGGCACCGCCACCAGCGCGGCCTCCGCGGCCGACGTCGCGGCGACGCGGCCCGGCGTGAAGCCCAGCGCCCGCTGCACCCCGATCGCCGGCAGGCGCCGCTGGACGTCGGAGTGCGCGGAGGCGGCCAGCATCGTCCCGGCCGCGACCAGCGCGACCAGCGAGAAGGCGACGAGCAGCGCGATCACCACGCCCGCGGCCTGCCCGATGAGGATCCGGACGCCGCGCCGCGTGAGGAACGAGAGGTCGCCGATCCCGAAGGAGACGGTCCGCGCCTGGGCGAGGAAGACGTCGGCGCGCGCCGGGTCGTTGAGCCACAGCAGCGCGACGTTGGGCTCCAGCCCTCGCCGCGCCGCGCTCGCCGGCAGGTAGACGCGGGCGGTCTTGGCCAGCGGGAAGGCCACGTTGTCGGGCGAGACGGCGACGCCGACCACCCGCAGCGCGAAGTCCCCGAACAGCGTCAGCGAGTCGCCGGGCCGCAGGCCCCATTCGCGCGCCAGGCCCTGCTCGACGACCACCACGGGCGCGCGCTCGCGGTCGCCGACATCGCGCCCCGCGACGATCGCGTAGCCGTGCCGGCCGCCGAACAGCACCTGCAACGAGCCCTTGCGCGTGCTGTTGGCCCCCGCCCGCAGCGGGACGTCGTTGACCTCCCGCCGGTACGACCGCGCCTCCAGGTTCGGCAGCGCGCGGACGCGCTCGTCGACCGTGGGCAGCGGCTCGTCGTCGAAGCGCGCGATGACGTCGGCGAGGTCGGCGCGGTCGGCGGCGCGGTCGAAGCCCGTGGCCAGGCCGAACCCGACGGTGGCGGCGGTGCCGACGACCAGCGACGCGGCCAGCACGCCGGCCGCCGCCAGCAGCGCCCGCCCCCGCCGGGCGCGCAGGCCCGCGAGCGCGGTGGCGAGCAGGCCGCCGCTCACGCGGTCGCCCCGGCGAGCCCGAGCCGGCCGGCGTCGAGCCGCAGCACCCGGTCGGCCACCGCGGTCGCCGCCGGGTCGTGGGTGACCATCACGACGGCGCGGCCCTCGTCGGCGCCCGCGCGCAGCAGCCCGAGGACCTCCGCGCCCGCCTCGGCGTCGAGGTTGCCCGTCGGCTCGTCCGCCAGCAGGACGGCCGGGTCGTTGACCAGCGCGCGGGCGATCGCGAAGCGCTGCTGCTCGCCGCCCGAGAGCTGGGAGGGCAGGGAGCCGGCCACCTCGCGCAGGCCGAGCCGGTCGACCAGCTCGCGCCCGCGCGCGGCGGCCTCCGGGTGGGCGCCGCGAACGCGCCCGGCCAGCAGCACGTTGGCCTCGCCGCCGAGCTCGGGCAGGAGGTGGAAGAACTGGAAGACGAAGCCGACGCGCCGGCGCCGCAGGGCGCTGAGCTCGCGCTCGCTCGCCCCGCTCACCCGCACGCCGGCGACCTCGATCGTCCCCGCCTCCGGGCGGTCGAGCCCGCCCAGGAGGTGCAGCAGCGTCGACTTGCCGGTCCCGGAGCGCCCCAGCACGGCGACGACCTCGCCGCGCTCGACGTCGAGGTCGGCGCCGTCGAGCACGCGCCGCGCCGCCCGGCCCTCGCCGAACGTCTTGACCAGGCCGCGGGCCGAGATCACCACGCGACCGAGGCTAGTGGCGGCGCGGCCGCCGGCTCACTTCGTCGACGTGTCCAGCTCCAGCGCGCAGGAGTTGATGCAGTAGCGCATCCCGCCGGCCTCGCGCGGGCCGTCGTCGAAGACGTGCCCGAGGTGGCCGCCGCAGGCCTTGCAGACGACCTCGGTGCGCTTCATGAACAGCGAGCGGTCGACCCGGGTCTCGACGTTCTCGGCGACCTTGGGGTCGGTGAAGCTCGGCCAGCCCGTGCCCGAGTCGAACTTCGTGTCGGACGAGAACAGCTCGGCGCCGCAGCCCGCGCAGCGGTAGGTGCCGTCCTCCTTGGTGTTCCAGTACTTGCCGGTGAACGCACGCTCCGTCCCGTGCCGCCGCAGCACCTCGTACTGCTCCGGCGACAGCTCCGCGCGCCACTCGGCGTCGGTCTTCTGAATCTGCGTGTTCATGCAACTATTGTACCTCGCCGTGCTCCGGCGAAATGCGGCTTTTCGGCGCTATTTCGCCGCGCGGTTGGTGTCGTTCCTGGGGGACGGGATCGCCACGGTGGCGCTGATCCTGCTGGTGCAGTCGCGCGAGGGAACGGGCGTCGCCGTGGCCGCGCTGCTGCTCGCCGACACGCTGCCGCGGCTGATCGGCCCGCTGGCCGGCGCGATCGCCGACCGGCTGCCCGCGCGGAGCCTGATGGTGGGCTGCGATCTCGGCCAGGCGGCGCTGTACGGGGCGATCGCGCTGCTCGATCCCTCGTTCGGCGTCCTGCTCGGCCTCGTGGCCGTCGCCACCGCGCTGGCGACGACGTTCTCGACCGCCAACTCGGCGGCGATCCCGCGCCTCGTCGAGCCCGACGAGCTGCTGGGCGCGAACGCGCGCTTCGGGCTGGCCCTCAACGTCCAGGTGGCCGGCGGGCCGCTGGTGGGCGGCCTGCTCGTGGCGTGGCTCGGCAGCTCGGCGGCGCTCGGGCTCAACGCCGCGACGTTCGTCGTCTCCGCGCTGCTGATCGCCGGGGTGCGCGAGCTCGCGGTCCGGCTGCAACCGGACCGCGGCGTCCTCGCCGCCATGCGCCAGGGGCTGGCCTACGTGACGGGCGACCCGGTGCTGCGCGCGCTGACGGTGCTGCTGTTCCTCAGTGTGGCGTTCGGGGCCATGGACAACGTCGCGCTGGTGTTCCTGGCGCGCGTCGACCTCGACGCCGGCGCGGGCGGCTTCGGCCTGCTCAGCGGCGCGTGGGGCGCCGGGATGGTGATCGGCTCGCTGCTGCTCCTCCGCGCGCCCCTGGCCGACGCCGACCCGGGCCGCCTCGTCGTCGCCGCCATGGCGGGCAGCGGGATCCCGTTGGCGCTCCTGAGCGTGGCACCGAACGTGCCCACCGCGTTCGCGCTCCAGGTGCTCGGCGGGATCGGCAACGGCGTCGTCAACGTCGCCCACATCACGCTGATCCAGCGCCGCGTCCCCGAGGCGCTGCGCGGCCGGGTCTTCGGCCTGGTGCTGACCGCCGTCTTCGCGGGCGCGGGCCTGGCCTCCATCGGAGCCGGGTTCCTCCTCGACGCGACCTCGACCCGGGCCGTCTTCCTCCTGGCCGGCGTGGGGATGGTCGCGGGAGCGCTCCTGACCGCCCGCCCACTGGTGGTTCAGCCACCGCCCGAAAGGGCAATGACTCCAGACAGCTAGAGGGAACCGCCCGAGGAGAGGAACCGACCAAGATGTCCGTCGCCACGGATCGAGCAACGCTCGACGAGCTCTGCGTCAACACGATCCGCACGCTGTCGATGGACGCCGTGCAGAAGGCCAACTCGGGCCATCCGGGCACGCCGATGGCGCTCGCGCCGCTCGCCTACGTGCTCTACACGCGGGCGATGAAGCACTCGCCGTCAGAGCCGCAGTGGCCCAACCGCGACCGCTTCGTCCTCTCGGCCGGCCACGCGTCGATGCTCCTGTACTCGACGCTCTACCTCAGCGGCTACGACCTCCCGCTCGACGAGATCAAGAAGTTCCGCCAGCTCGACTCCAAGACGCCCGGCCACCCGGAGTACAACCACGCGCCGGGCATCGAGATCACCACCGGGCCGCTCGGCCAGGGGATCGCCTCCTCGGTCGGCATCGCGCTCGCCGAGCGCCACCTCGCCGCCCGCTACAACCGCGACGGCCACGAGATCGTCGACTGGTTCACCTACGTCATCGCCTCCGACGGCGACCTGCAGGAGGGCATCTCCAACGAGGCGGGCTCGCTCGCCGGCCACCTCGGGCTCGGCCGCCTGATCGCCTTCTGGGACGACAACCACATCTCGATCGACGGCGACACCGAGGTCGCGTTCACCGAGGACGTCGCCGCCCGCTATGAGGCGCTCCGCTGGCACGTGATCCGGCTGGGCGAGGACTTCCCGCTCGACCGCATCGAGTCGGCGCTCGCGGAGGCCCGCGAGGTCACGGACCGCCCGTCGCTGATCGTCGTGCGCACCCACATCGCGCCCGGCGCGCCCACCAAGCAGGACACCGCCAAGGCCCACGGGTCGCCGCTCGGCGAGGACGAGATCAAGGCGACCAAGGAGAACTACGGCTGGCCGAGCCAGGAGCCGTTCTACGTCCCCGAGGAGGCGCTCGAGCACTTCCGCGCGGCGACGCTGGAGCGCGGCAAGGAGGCGGCGGCCGAGTGGCACGAGCGCTTCGACGCCTACCGCGCCGAGCACCCCGAGCTCGCCGCGGAGTTCGAGCGGGTGACGATCACCCGGCAGCCGCCCGAGGGCTGGGACGCCGAGCCGCCGCGCAAGACGCCCGAGGACGGCGACATGGCCACCCGCAAGGCCGGCCACGAGGTGCAGCAGTGGGTCGGCCGGCAGGTGCCCGAGATCGTCGGCGGCGCGGCCGACCTGGTCGCCAGCACGCTGACCGAGTTCGAGGGCGCGGGGTACATGGCACCCGGCGACTACAGCGGGCGCAACATCCACTTCGGCATCCGCGAGCACGCGATGGGCGCGATCGCCAACGGGCTGACGATCAGCGGGCTGCGCGGCTACGGGTCGACGTTCCTGATCTTCTCGGACTACATGAAGCCGGCGATCCGGATCGCGGCGCTGATGCGCTGCCCGTCGATCTTCGTCTACACGCACGACTCGATCGGCGTGGGCGAGGACGGCCCGACCCACGAGCCGATCGAGCAGCTCGCGCAGCTGCGCGCGACGCCCAACGTCGATCTCGTCCGCCCGGCCGACTTCAACGAGACCGTGCTGGCGTGGCGCCACGCGGTCAACTCGACCGAGACGCCGGTCTGCCTCGCGCTGACCCGGCAGGGCCTGCCGACGCTCGACCCGGCGGCGGTGCCGCAGGACGGCGTCGACCGCGGCGCCTACGTCCTGCGCGACGCCGAGGGCGGCGAGCCCGACGTGATCCTCATGGGCAGCGGCTCCGAGGTCCACGTCGCGCTCGGGGCGGCCGACCTGCTGGCCGGCGAGGGCGTCAAGGCCCGCGTCGTCTCGATGCCGTGCATGGACCGCTTCGCCGACCAGGACGACGCCTACCGCGACGCCGTGCTCCCGCCCGCCGTGCGCGCCCGCGTCGCCGTCGAGGCCGCGACCCCGTTCGGCTGGCACCGCTGGGTCGGCGACCTCGGCGAGATCCAGGCGATGGAGTACTTCGGCGCCAGCGCGCCCGCGGCCCAGCTCTTCGAGCGCTTCGGGTTCACGCCGGAGAAGGTGGCCGAGAAGGCCCGCCGGTCGCTCGAGCGGGTCAAGAGCGCCTGACATCATCGACCAGGTCACCACCAGGAGGGCGTGAGCACATGCAGATCGGGTTCGTCGGGCTGGGCAAGATGGGCGGGAACATGGTCCATCGCATCCATCGCGACTCAGAGCACCAGTGCGTGGTCTTCGACTTCAACCCGGAGGCCGTGACCGAGGCCGAGGGCCACGGCGCGACGGGGGCCAGCTCGCTGGCCGACCTCGTGAGCAAGCTCGAGGCGCCGCGCGCGGTGTGGATCATGGTCCCGGCCGGCGGCCCGACCGAGCAGACCGTCACCGAGCTGGGCGAGCTGCTCGAGCGCGGCGACCTGATCGTCGACGGCGGCAACTCGAACTTCCACGACGACATCCGCCGCGCCGGCGAGCTGACCGCCAAGGGCATCCACTACGTCGACGTCGGCACGAGCGGCGGCGTGTGGGGGCTGGAGGTCGGCTACTGCATGATGGTCGGCGGCCCGGAGGACGGCGTGCAGATGCTCTCGCCGATCCTCGACGTGCTCGCCCCGCCGGACGGCTGGCGGCACTTCGGCGCGGCCGGAGCCGGCCACTACGTGAAGATGGTCCACAACGGCGTGGAGTACGGGATCATGCAGGCCTACGCCGAGGGCTTCGAGTTGATGCACAAGTCCCAGTTCGAGATCGACCTCAAGGAAGTCGCGGGCCTGTGGAACCGCGGCTCGGTCGTGCGCTCGTGGCTGTGCGAGCTGGCCGAGCGGGCGTTCGAGGCCGAGGGCAACGACCTCGCCGACATCCGCGGCCACGTCTCGGACTCCGGCGAGGGCCGCTGGACGATCATCGAGGGCATCGACGCCGACGTCCCGACACCGGTGATCACCGCTTCGCTCTACGCGCGCTTCTACTCGCGCGGCAACGGCGACTACACCCACAGGGTGCTCGCCGCCCTGCGCAACCAGTTCGGAGGCCACGCGGTGGAGCGCGCGGCCGGGGGAGGCTGATCCAGAGTCATGGCGCTGAGCGCGACGCAGGTCGAGGAACAGGGCAACCCGCTCGTCGCCGGGCTCGAGCGGCTGCCCGTCCCGCCGACCACGCTGACGATCTTCGGGGCGACGGGCGACCTCGCCCGGCGCAAGCTGCTCCCTGCGATCTACAACCTCGCCCACGAGGGCTCGCTGCCCGAGCGCTTCAACCTCGTCGGCGTGTCGCGGCGCGACCAGTCCGACGACGACTTCCGCGCCTTCGCCCGCGAGGCGATCACCGAGTTCTCGCGCCGGCCGCCGGACGACACGGTGCTGGACGGGCTGCTCGGGCGGCTGTCCTACATCGGCTTCCCGTTCGACGACGAGTCGGGCTACACCAAGCTCGGCGAGAAGCTGGCGACGCTCGACGCCGAGCACGGGATGCCGCTCAACAAGGCGTATTACCTGTCGGTGGCGCCGGAGTTCTTCCCGGTCATCACCAAGGCGCTGAAGACGGCGCGGCTGCACCACGAGCCCGACGCCGAGGTGCGCGTGATCATCGAGAAGCCGTTCGGCACCGACCTGGAGTCCGCGCTGGACCTGCAGAAGGTCGTCGAGAGCGTCTTCCGCGAGGAGCAGGTCTACCGGATCGATCACTACCTCGGCAAGGAGACCGTCCAGAACCTTCTGGCGCTGCGGTTCTCCAACCTGATGTTCGAGCCGCTGTGGAACCGGTCCTACATCGACCACGTCCAGATCACGGCGGCCGAGGACATCGGGATCGGCTCGCGGGCGGGCTACTACGACCAGTCGGGCGCGCTGCGCGACCTCGTGCAGAACCACATGATGCAGCTGGTCACGCTGCTGTGCATGGAGCCGCCGGCGTCCTTCGAGGCGGACACCATCCGCAACGAGAAGGTCAAGGTCCTGCAGGCGATCAAGCCGCCGACGGCCGACGAGTGCCGCACCACCACCGTGCGCGCCCAGTACACCGGCGGGCTGGTGGCGGGCGACGAGGTCCCGGGCTACCTCGAGGAGGACGGCGTCCCGGGGGACTCGTCGACCGAGACCTACGCGGCGCTGCGCCTCGAGGTCAACAACTGGCGCTGGGCCGGCGTGCCGATCGTGCTGCGCACGGGCAAGCGGCTGGCCCGCAAGGTCACCGAGATCTCCGTGATGCTCAAGCCGGTGCCGACGATGGCGTTCCAGAGCGAGGGCTCCGTCGGCGCGCAGCCCAACCAGATCGTCATGACCATCCAGCCCAACGAGGGCGTCTCGATCTCGCTGGGCGCGAAGATCCCCGGCACGCGCATGCGGATCCGCCCGGTGAACATGGAGTTCACCTACGGCACCTCGTTCATGTCGCAGTCGCCCGAGGCATACGAGCGCCTGATCATGGACGCCATGCGCGGCGACGCGACGCTGTTCACGCGCAACGACGAGGCGATCGGGCAGTGGCGGATCATCGACCCGGTGCTCAAGGCGTGGCACGAGCAGGACGCCGAGCCGCTGGAGACCTACGAGGCCGGGTCGGCCGGCCCCGAGGCGGCCGACCGCCTGCTGGGCGAGGGCCGCCACTGGCGGGGGCTCTAGCGCGTGCCCGCCGATCTCGTCGAGGACGTCTGGCGCGAGCGCGACACCTCGCCGGCGCGCATCGAGGCCGCGCTGCGCGGCATCCTGAGCGAGCGCCACGCCGAGTCCGAGGGGTTCGTCGCGGCGCGGACGCTGAACCTCGTCGCCATCGTCGACGCGGAGTTCCGCGGCGAGATCGAGAACCGCCTGCAGAAGGTCGGGCGCTACCTCCCGTCGCGGACGATCCTCTGCGCGGTGCGCAAGGGCCAGCAGACGATCGACGCGTGGTGCTCGATGGCCGCCGAGGAGCCCGCGTCCTCCAACGGCGACCGGGCGATCGCCCGCGAGCGCATCGAGCTGATCATCGGCCCGGAGCACCTGAAGTCGCTGGCCACGATCGTCGACCCGCTCGTGGTGACCGACCTGGCGACGGTGGTGTGGGCGCCGCACGGGCACGCCGACGGCGTCGACGCGCTGCGGCGCCTCGCCCAGGTCGTGCTGATCGACTCGCTGGACGAGTCGGAGGTGTCGCTGGCGCTCTGCCGCGCCGACGAGCTGGCCGGCGACCTCTACATCGTCGACCTCGCCTGGCTGCGGTCGACGCCGTGGCGCGAGCGCGTGGCTGCGGCCTTCGACCCGCCCGCGTTCCGGCCGTCGCTGAAGGAGATCTCGGGCGTGACCGTCCGCCACCGGCCCGACTCCGGCGCCTCGGCGATGCTGTTCGTCGGCTGGCTGGCCTCGCGGCTGGGCTGGCGTCCCGAGCGGCTCACCTCGCGCGGCGACGAGTGGCGCGGGACGGTGCGCGCGCGCCGCGGCGAAGTGCGGCTGCGGCTGGAGCCGGCCGACGACATGAAGGCGCCCGGGCTCGGCGGCGTCACCGTGGAGACGGCGTCGGGCAGCTCGGTGTCGCTGGATCGCTCGCCCGGCGGCCTGAAGGAGGTCCGCCGCGAGCGCGACGGCAACGAGCAGAGCTGGACGGTCCTGGGCGCCTCGCGCGGCGAGCCGGGGATCCTCGGGGAGGGCGTCCGCCAGGCGCTGCTGCGCGACCCGACCTACAAGCCGGCGCTGGCCGCGGCGCGCGTGATGGTCGGCCGATGACCGTCGAGCCCGAGGTCTTCGGCGACGCGGCGCAGGTGGCCGAGGCGGCCGCCGAGCGCATCGCCGCGGTGGTCAAGGCCAACGGCCACATCGCGCTGGCCGGCGGCTCGAGCCCCAAGCGCGCGTACGGTCTGCTGCGCGCGCGCGGGCTCGACTTCGGCGGCGCCACGCTGTGGTACTCCGACGACCGCGCCGTCGGCCCCGACGACGAGCGCTCCAACCACCGGATGGTCGCCGAGGCGCTGCTCGACGGCCTGCCGGAGGAGCTGGCTCCGCGCGCGGTGCACCGCATCGAGGGCGAGCGGGGCGCCGAGGCGGCGGCCGAGCACTACGAGGCGCTGATCCGCGCCGAGCTGGGCGACGCGCCGGTCTTCGACCTCGTCCTGCTCGGGCTCGGGCCGGACGCGCACTGCGCGTCGCTGTTCCCCGGCAAGCCGGCGATCGAGGTCCGCGACCACCTGATCGCCGCCGTGCCCGAGGCCGGGATGGAGCCCTACGTGCCCCGCGTCACCTTCACGCTGCCGCTCATCAACGACGCGCGCGAGGTCCTGTTCATGGTGTCGGGGGCCGACAAGGCCGAGGCCGTCGCCCGCGCCTTCGGCGATCCGGCCGACCCGGTGTCGCCCGCGGCGCACGTCCGCCCCGCGCGCGTGCTGCTCGACGAGGCCGCCGCCGCGGGGCTGCGTTGAGCGGCGCCGCGGAGTACGCCGGCATCGACGTCGGCGGGACCAAGATCGCCGCCGCGGCGCTCGTCGACAACCACCTCGTCGGCGACTGGCGCGTCGAGCCCACCGACACCAGCGACGCCGCCGCGCTGGTCGACCAGATCGTCGACGCGGTGGAGGCCGTCCGCACCCCGGGCTGCCAGGCGGTCGGGATCGGCGTCCCGTCGGTCGTCGAGTTCGCCACCGGCCGGATCCGCGCCAGCGTCAACATCCCGCTCGCCGACCTGCCGCTGCGCGCGCTGCTGTCCGACCGCATCGGGCTGCCGGTCTACGTCGAGAACGACGCGAGCTGCGCGGCGCTGGCCGAGGCCTTCGACCAGGGCCGGATGGTCAGCCCGGACCTGGTGATGTTCGCGGTCGGCACGGGCGTCGGCGGCGGGCTGGTGCTCAACGGCAAGCTCTACCGCGGCGCCACCGGCGCCGCCGCCGAGGTCGGGCACACGCTGATCGGCCTCGATCTGTCGCACGGGGCGCCGCTGCCCGGGCACAAGGCGCCGTGGGACGGCTCGCTCGAGGCGCTGGGAGCGGGCCGCGCCCTCGACCATCTCGGCGAGGCGGCGGCCCGGGCCGCCCCGGATTCCGAGCTCGGCCGGGTGCTGGCGCGCGAGGGCGAGGTGCGCGGGATCGACGTCGTCACCGCCGCCCACGCCGGCGACGCCGCCGCGGCCGACCTGGTCCGCATCCTCGGCGAGCGGCTCGGCATCGGGGTCGCCAACGCGATCAACATGTTCGACCCCGGCGAGATCGTCGTCGGCGGCGGCGTGATGGCCGCGGGGGACCTCCTGATGGAGCCGCTGCGGCGCGTGGCGGCGGCCTACACGCTGCCGGGCGTCGGCACCGAGACCCGCATCCGCCTGGCCCGCCACGGGCCGAAAGCCGGCCTGATGGGCGCGGCGCTCAACGCCCAGCAGGAGCACCAGCTCGACCTGCGGCGCGCCGGGCGGGCCTGAGCGGCCCGCCCGCGCCGGCAGGGACGGCTACTTGACGTGCGTCCAGCGGCTCTCGGAGAGGAACGACGTCTCGCCGACGAGGCAGAACTGGACCCAGGCCATGCCCTTGGCCAGCTGGCCGAAGCCCTGCTCGGCGGTGTCGATCTGGAACGTCTGGGTCCGCTTGGTCCCGTCGCACACGAACTCCGTCGGGTGGCTCTGCAGCCAGGCCGCCGAGGCGGCGCTGGAGCCCTCCTGCTCGAGGGCGCGGTCGATCCGGCGGCTGGCCACCTGCTTGGCCGAGATCCACAGGTGCTGCTCGGCGCCGCACACGTAGCGGGCGCGGACGAGCGCGGTGCCGTCCGGCTGGACGACCACGTTGCCGAGGACGTTGGCCGACGGCGTGATCGCCTTGGCCGGCTTGGCGGCGCTGGCGCCCGGCGCGGCGACGAGCGACGCGGCGAGGGCCAGGGCGAGGGTGAGTCTCTTCATCGCTCGACTTTATGGCCCTCCCGGCGCGCCTGAGTATCGGCCATTCGTCCAGGCGGGTAAGGGAACGATCATGCGCTTCCTCGACCTCGAACACGACACCCTCTCGGCCGCCAGCGACGACGAGCTGGCCGACGCGGTCCGCCGCTACAACGCGGAGCACGGCGAGGAGATGACCGACGAGGAGATCGCGGAGCTGGTCGAGGGCGAGGCCTACGAGGCCATGGACGCCTGACGCCGCGGCGCGATTCGCACGCGCATCGCCCCGCGGGCGACTACTGGGGGTCGGGGCGGGCAGGCGATCGGGGGGAGTCACATGCCGGGGAGCGCACGCGGGGAGACACGACGTGGGCGGGCGCTGCGCTACGTCCGGCAGAACGCGATCGCCTTCCTTGCGCTGTTCGTCGCGCTGGGCGGAACGGGCGCCTACGCCGCCGACACCATCGGTTCCGCCGACATCGTCGACGAGTCCATCCTGTCGGTCGATCTCAAGAACGGCCAGGTCGCGGCGGCCGACGTCGCCCGCGAGTCCCTCAGCTCCGGGCGGATCTTCGGTCTCGACGGCACCGACATCGACGACGGCTCGATCACCGGGGCCGACGTCGAAGAGTCGACCCTCGCGATCGGGCGGGGGGCGTCCAGCTTCGCGGCGCATCAGGCGTCCCAGCCGTTCGACATCGGCGCGTCGGGGAGCCAGGTGATCTCGCTGCGCGACAACACCTACGGCTCGTCCGGCGGCGACATCGTGGTGCCATCCGGCGGACGCCTGCTCGTGTCCGCGTCGATCGTCCTCTACAACGACGGCACCGACCCGCACACCGCGCTCTGCCGCCCACGCTACGCCCGGCCGGGCCAGGCGCTGACCACCATGGACAGCTGGGGGAGCGCCTCGCGGGTCCCGGGCGACCGGACCCGCTACTTCGTCACGGTGCCGGTCCTGGGTGCGGCGACCGTCGGCCCTGGGACCTACTACGTCAACGTCGTCTGCAGCGGCGCCGGCGTGAGCTTCCAGCAGGGGACGCTGCTCGCCTGGGTCGTTCCGGACTGAGCCGCCCCGCAGCGGGGCTTCTGGCCGGCATCAGCAACCATCATTCGTCACGGCGGTCCTGAGTCGCCACCATGGCTCGCGTGCGCGACGAGCCCGAGGCCGAGGACACCTACGCCGCCGGCTTCCGGGCCGCGCTGCCGCTGATCGTCCCGACGCTGCTGATCGGCGCGTCCTTCGGCGTGGCCGCCACCTCGATCGGCTGGACCGCGGTGGCGGCGGTGGTGATGTCGGCGATCGTGTTCTCGGGCGCCGCGCAGTTCGCGGTCGTCGCGGTGCTCGGCGCGGGCGGGAGCGTGGTCGCGGCGATCATCGCCGCGACGCTGATCGCCAGCCGCTTCCTGGCCATCGGCGTGGCGATCGGCCCCTCGATGCGGGGCGGGCCGGTCCAGCGGGCGCTCGAGGGCCAGGCGGTGGTCGACGCCTCGCTGATCCTCGCGCGGGTCTCGGAGACCGGCTACGGCGCCCGCCGGCTGCTGGGCTCGACGGCGCCGCAGTACTGCGGCTGGATGCTCGGCACGGTCGCCGGCGTGGTGGCGGGCGGGCGGATCGCCGACCCGGAGGCGCTGGGCCTCGACGTGGTCTTCCCGGCGTTCTTCGTCTCGCTGCTGGTCGGCGAGCTGACCACGGCCGCCCAGCGCGCCACGGCCGCCGCGGCGGCGCTGATCGCCCTGGCGCTGATCCCGGTCGCGCCCCCGGGCATCCCGGTCATCGCGGCGTGCGCATCGCTGCTGGCCGGCCACGCGGTCGAGCGCCGGACGCGGGGAGCGGCATGACCGAGGTGTGGATCGCCATCGCCGCGATGACCGCGGTGTCGTTCGCCATCAAGGCGGCCGGGCCGGTCGTGCTCGGCGGACGCTCGCTGCCGCCCGCCGCCGAGCGGCTGATCGCACTGATCCCCGCCGCGCTGCTCACGGCGCTCGTGGTGACCCAGACGTTCGCCTCCCACGACGGCCGCGCGCTCGTCCTCGACGCCCGCGCCGCGGGCATCGCCGTGGCCGTCGTGGCCGCGACGCGCCGCGCGCCCATGCTCGTCGTGCTCGTCCTCGCCGCCGGCACGACGGCGCTGCTGCGCCTCGCCGGCTGACGCGGGGCCGGCGGGATTGCCCGCACCGGAAAACGGGCACTTCCGCCCCCATGGGAACGAGGCGAGCTGCCGCGGCCATCGCCGCCGCGCTGATCATGGTGGCCGCGGCGCTGGTGGCCGCGACCGGGGCGTCGGCGGTGCGGGGCGGCAAGTACCGCCCGGTCGTCGCCACGAAGACCGGCGGGGTGGTGGCGACGGAGTCGCTGGAGGCGTCGCGCGTGGCGCGCCACGTCCTCGGCCGCGGCGGCAACGCGGTCGACGCGGCGGTGTCGGCGGTCTTCGCCATGGGCGTCACCCGCCCGCAGTCGTGCGGCATCGGCGGCGGCGGGTTCATGGTCTACCGCTCGGCGGGCGGCCGGATCGACGCGCTCGACTTCCGCGAGACGGCCCCGGCAGCGGTCCGGGCCGACACCTTCGCGGGCCCCGGCCCGCACAAGCAGTTCACCGGGCACCGCACGATCGGCGTCCCCGGCACCGTGGCCGGCATGGCGGCGGCGCTGAAGCGCTACGGGACCATCTCGCTCGCCGACGCCGTCGCGCCGGCCTACGACCTCGCGGCCACGGGCTTCCCGATCCCCGGCTCGTTCTCGGGTGAGGCGGCCAGGCAGACCGAGCGGCTGCGGACGTTCCCCGAGACGGCGCGCAACCTGCTGACCAGCCGCGGGATCGCCCCCGCGCCGGGCACGAAGCTCGTGCAGACCGATCTCGCCCTGACGCTTCGCGGCATCGGCCTCGAAGGCCCCGACTACTTCTACCGCGGCCCGGTCGCCAAGGCGATCGTCGGCTCGATGGCCACCGCGTCCCAGCAGCTCGACGGCGACGTCGGCCTGATGACGGCCGCGGACCTCGCCGCCTACAAGGCCGTCTGGCGCACGCCGGTCACCGGCTCCTACCGCGGCTTCGGGATCGTCGGGATGCCGCCGCCCACCTCGGGCGGCGTGGCCATCATCGAGATGCTCAACCTGCTCGAGGGCTACGACCTGCGCGCCGCGGGCCAGTCCTCGGCCGACGAGCTCCACCTGCTCGCCGAGGCCCAGAAGCTGGCGTTCGCCGACCGCGGCGCCTACCTCGCCGATCCCGACCAGGTGCCCCAGCCCGTCGAGACCCTGACCTCCAAGGAGTACGCGGCGTCGCGGCGCCCGGAGATCGACCCGGCGGTGGCCAAGACCTACAAGCCCGGGACCGTCCCGCTCGCCGGCGCCGCGCGCCGCGAGGGGCGCGACTTCAACCCGCGCGGCTCGACGACCCACGTCTCGGTCATCGACGCCCGCGGCAACGCGGTGTCGGTCACGTGCACGATCGAGCAGTCGTTCGGCAGCGCGGTCACGGCGCCCGGCACCGGCGTCCTGCTCAACAACGAGCTCACCGACTTCTCGGATCCGGGCACCGCCAACGAGCCCGCGCCGGGCAAGCGGCCGCGCTCGTCGATGAGCCCCACGATCGTCACCCGCGACGCCCGGCCGGTGCTGGCCATCGGCGGCGCGGGCGGCGCGCGGATCATCGAGGGCGTGCTGCACGGGATCGTCAACACCGTCGACTTCGGCCAGGACCCGGCCGACGCGCTGGACACGGAGCGCATCGACGCGGCCGGCTCCGCGCTCTCGATCGAGGAGGGGCGCATCCCCGTCGCGGTGCGCGACGACCTCATCCGCCGCGGGCACAAGCTGGCGCCCAAGGGCGAGTACGACGTCACGCCGCGCGTCAACGCCGCGGGCTACGACGCGGTGCGCGGCGCGCTCGTCGCCGCCTCCGATCCGCGGGCCGACATCGGGGCGCTCGCTTCGAACCGCCCGCCGACCGGCGGCGCGTCATCGGACGCCGACGAGCAGTCGCCCACGGTGCGCTGGCGCAAGCCGCGGCGGCTGGAAGCGACGCGCGGACGCGACGCGGTGCGGCTGCGCTGGCGCGCCCGTGACGAGGGCGGCGCCGGCATCGCGAGCGCCACGGTGCAGATCCGCCGGCGGCTCGCGGGCGGCGGCTCCGCGCCGTGGACCACGGTCGCGCTCGATCGCCGCGGGCGCTCGCTGACGCTGATCGCCACCCGCAGGACGCGGCGCGTCCAGTTCCGCATCCGGGTGACCGACCGCGCGGGCAACGTCTCGGGCTACCGGACGCTCAGCCACCGCTTCTAGCCGCCGGTCCGCGGGCCCTCCGCGGCCGGCGCGCCCGGCCGGCCCTCGGCGTCGAAGAAGCCGAGCGCCGGCCCGCGGGCGTGCCACTCGCCCAGGCCGGCGCGGTAGGTCCCGTCCGCGTCCCAGAAGTCGAGCGTGGTCGAGCCGTCGGGGCGCCCGCCCAGGCGGGCGCGGTTCTGGCCCGCGGCGTCGGAGAGCTCGACGCCGCTGGTCCCGTCGGCCCACTGCCCGATGCGGGCGCGGTTGCGGCCCTCGCCGTCCCAGAACTCGACGCCGGTGGCGCCGTTGGTCCACGTGCCCAGGCCGGCACGGAACGTGCCGCGCGCGTCCCACAGCTCCAGCGAGGCCGCGCGGTCCGCGCGCTCGCCCAGGCGGGTGCGCAGGCGCCCGGCGTCGTCGAGCAGCTCGGCGCCGGTGCCGCCGTCGGGCCAGTGGCCGAAGCCGGCGCGGTAGGCGCCGTCGGGGTCCCAGAACTCGACGCTGGCGCTGCGGTCGGGCTCGGGCCCGAGCGCGAGCAGCGCGCGCTGGTGGCCGGCGGCGTCCCAGACCATCAGCCCGACCTGGCCGTCGAGCCGGTCGACCACCGAGAGCCGGTGGTTGCGCTCGGCGTCGAAGAGGTCGAGGCCGGCCGAGCCGTCCGCCCAGGCGCCCAGCGCGGTGCGGAAGGTGCCCGCCGGGTCGGCGACCTTCAGCGACGCGGACCCGTCGCCCCAGTCGCCCAGCGAGATCCGGCCGGTGCGGCGCGAGTCGAGCATCTCCAGCGACGTGGGGCCGTCGGGCGCCGTGCCGAGCAGCGCGCGCACGCCGCCGCCGGCGTCGCGCAGGCCCAGCGCCACGGAGCCGTCGGGCCCGATCCCCAGCGTCGCGCGCACGACGCCGTCGGCGTCGGCGAGGTCGAGGGACAGCGAGCCGTCGTCACGGGTGCCCAGGCGGGCGCGCGGGCGGCCGTCGGCGTCGACCACCTCGAAGGCGGTGGCGCGGATCGTCGTCGGTTCGGGGTCCATCGTGGCGTGCTCCGGTCTCGGCTGAAGTGGTGGCGCTGAAGGTACGGAGCGCCTACCCTGCGCAGATGGCAGAGGAGCGGGAGTTCGACTTCGACCTGATCGTCATCGGGTCCGGCCCCAGCGGCCAGAAGGCGGCGATCCAGGCCGCCAAGCTGGGGCGGCGGGTGGCCGTGGTCGAGCGGCGCGAGCGCGTCGGCGGCGTGTCGATCCACACCGGCACGATCCCCTCCAAGACGCTGCGCCAGGCGGTGCTCGAGCTGCGCGACCGCCGGCGCATCGACCTGACCGCGAGCGCGCCGCCGATGGACGAGTGGGAGGCCGTCGGCGCCGCCTACCTGCGCGACCGCGCCGCCCGCGTGGTGGCCGCCGAGACGGCGGTCGTCCGCGACCAGCTGCGCCGCAACCGCGTCAACCTGCTCTACGGCTCGGGGCGCTTCACGGGGCCCCAGGCGATCGAGGTCGACGACGGCCGCACGACGCCGCACACCTACACCGCCCAGGAGATCGTCATCGCGGTCGGCACCGTGCCGGCCCGCCCGCCGGACGTCGACTTCGACGACCCGGACATCATGGACTCCGACGAGATCCTCTCGCGCGCCGGCGTCCCGCGGACGCTGGCGGTCGTGGGCGCCGGCGTCATCGGCGTCGAGTACGCGTCGATGTTCGCGGTGCTCGGCAGCAAGGTGACGCTGATCGACCAGCGCCCGCGGCTGCTGACCTTCGCCGACGGCGAGATCACCGAGGCGCTGCAGTACCTCCTGCGCCGCGCCGGTGTCACCTTCCGGCTGAGCGAGCAGGTGACGGGCGTGGAGCGGCGCGACGGCCAGATCGTCACCTCGCTGGCGTCGGGCAAGCAGATCCCCTGCGAGGCGGTGCTGTTCGCCAACGGCCGCCAGGGCGCCACCGCCGACCTCCACCTCGAGGGCGCCGGCCTGGAGCCCGACAAGCGCGGCCGGCTCGAGGTCGACGAGTGCGGGCGCACCGCCGTCGACACGGTCTTCGCCGTCGGCGACGTCGCCCAGGGCTCCCAGGGGCTCGCGGCCACCGCCTTCGAGCAGGGCCGCCAGGCCGGGCTCGTGGCCAGCGGCCAGAGCGCCGAGCTGATGCCGGAGCTGATCCCCACCGGCGTCTACGCGATCCCCGAGCTGGGCATGGTCGGGCGCACCGAGGAGTCCCTGACCGAGGCGTCGGTGCCCTACGTGACCGGCGTCGCGCGCTGGAACGAGCTCGCCCGCGGGCTGATCACCGGCGACGAGGACGGGATGCTGAAGATCCTCGTCTCGCCGGAGAACCGCGCGCTGCTGGGCGTCCACGTGCTCGGGACGGGCGCGGCGGACCTCGTGCACATCGGGCAGGCGCTGCTCGGGCGGCCCGGCGGCGTCGACTTCCTGGTCTCGGCGGTGTTCAACTACCCGACGTTCGCCGAGAGCTACAAGGTCGCCGCGCTCGACGCGCTCAACCGCATGCGGCTGCTCGGGCTGGTGGAGCCCGACGGCGAACCGGTGCCCGAAGCCAACGGCCGGCCTCCGGGGCGCAAGAAGGCCAAGAAGTAGCGCCTCGCTTCAGCCGGCGCGACGCGCGACCGAACGGCGGCTGGTGAGGGCGAGAAGCGGGGCGTCGCGGCCGGCTGTGGGCCGGCGAGCGCCCTTGCCGCACACCAAGGGAGACTTGGGGGCGCTATAGGCCCCCGAACCCTCCTCCGGCGGCGCGGGGACCCGCCGAAGGAGACTTGAGAGCGCTCAGCTCCCCTTCCTCACCCGCGCGGTTCGGCGGGCAGTGCGCCACGACGGCGGGAACGGGTCACGCGTCCATCCGCGCCAGCTCGATCCGGCGGGCGACGACGTCCGTCCACGGCGCGCCGTCGTGGGCCTCGCGGACGCGCCGCGCGGCGGCGGCGTGGTCGTAGGCGACGCGGCGGTGCTCGACACGGCGGTCGTCGTGGATGAGCGCGTAGGCGGCGCGGTGGTCGCCGTCGAAGGGCATGCCGACCGAGCCGGGGTTGACGAGCTCGATCCCGCGGACCTCCGACGCGCGCAGGAACGGAAGGTGGGTGTGCCCGAAGAGGACGCGCGGCGCGGTCACGCCGTCGAGCAGCTCGGGCTCGTCGGGGGCGGGCGCGGGGAGGAAGGAGCGGACGTCGGAGGGCGGCGAGCCGTGGCAGACGACGGTGTTGTGCGGGCGGGCGGACGTGCGCAGCTGGTCCAGCGCGGCGACGAGCTCCTCGCCGAG
>DASVQH010000192.1:0-2935 GCA_036389195.1 Solirubrobacteraceae bacterium | reverse complement strand
AGCAGCCGTCCCTGGCGCCCGCGCAGGGCGCGCTCGATCGGCTCCCCCTCCCAGCGGGCGTGCAGCCGCCCGCAGAGCTGGATGTAGGTGCTGGGCTCCTCCACTTCCTCGCCCGGACGGTACCGGAGACTTACCATTGGGTCACGATGCCCGGGCCCCGTCGCAGCCTCGCGGCCGCACTCGCCGCGCTGGCGCTGGGGCTCCCGGCGTGCGGCGGCGGCGGCGCCGGCGACCGGCCCGCCGCGAAGGCGGCGCCGAAGAAGGCCCCGGTCACCACGGCGTCGGCGCGCGCGGTGAAGGCCGACGAGACCGGCCGCATCCCGGTGCTGGAGTACCACCGGGTCGGGGGCGACCCGGACCTCGCCCCCGAGTGGACGATCTCCACGGCGGCGTTCCGCCGCGAGCTCGAGCAGCTGCACCGCCGCGGCTACTGGCCGCTGAACCTGCGCGACATGCTGGCCGGCCGCATCGACGTGCCCGCCGGCAAGACCCCGGTCGTGCTCACCTTCGACGACTCCAGCGACTCCCAGTTCACCTACGTGCGCCGCGGCGGGAGCCTGGTGCCCGATCCGGACGGCGCGGTCGGCGTGCTGCTCGACTTCCACCGCCGCCACCCCGACTGGCCGCTGCGCGCGACGTGGTTCGTGCTGCCCGAGGCCGACTCGCCCAACCACCTCTTCGACCAGCCCCGCCTCGCGACGCGCAAGCTGCGCTTCCTCGTCGACCACGGGATGGAGGTCGGCTCGCACACGCTCTACCACGCCAACCTCGGCGAGGCGACGCCCGACCAGGTGCGCGAGCAGCTCGCGCGGTCGCTGCAGGAGATCGGCCGGCGGCTGCCGGGCTACGAGGTCGTCTCGCTCTCGGTGCCGTTCGGCGTCTACCCGGCCGACGACTCGCTGCTGCGGGAGGGGACGTGGCAGGGGCTCTCCTACCGGTTCGCGGGGGCGGTCGAGGTCTCCGGGCCGCCGTCGCTGCCGCCGGGCGACCGCCGCTTCGACCCGTTCCACATCCCGCGGATCCAGACCGGCACGGCGCCGGGCCAGTCACGCGAGATGCTGCGCGCGCTCGACCACGGCGCGCCGCGCCGCTTCGTCTCCGACGGCGATCCCCGCGTCGTCTCCTTCCCCGCCGCCCGCAGCAGCAGCCTCGACCTGCCGGCCCTGCGGCGGGCCGGCAAGGTCTTCCGCGGCTACTAGACGGGCTCAGCGCACCTCGAACGACGTCTTCGCGGTGTACTGGTCGAAGTCCGACACGCGGACGTCGACCTCGGCCCGCCAGGTGCCCTTGACGCCGAGCGCCCCGGCCAGCAGCTCGTAGTGGGCGGGACCCTTGCGGGGGATCGGCACCGTCAGCGGCCCGATGCCCTTGTCGCGCTGGGTCAGCCGGACCGTGACCTCCTTGACGCGGTCGACCTGCGCGCCCGTGCGGCGGTCGAAGAAGTACAGGTGGTAGTCGTTCGGCCCCACCTTCGCCGGCTCGACGTCCATCTCCAGCCGCAGCGGCCCGACGTCGAGCTGGCGCACGACCGGGCCGTTCGCCGCGGCGGCGGGCGGCTCGGCCCGCACGAGCGTCGCCGTGGCGGCGAGCACCCCGGCGGCCAGGGCCGCCTCGGCCAGCATCGAGCGCCGCAGGGCGGCGGCGCCCGCGTCGGTCAGCGCGCGGATGCGGCGGCGGTTGCCCGCGGCCAGCGCGACGACGCCGGCCAGCAGGGCGAGCTTCGCGACGACCGCCCACCCGTAGGTGCTGTCGAACAGGGCGCCGACCGAGCCGTCGAGGTAGAACCACGTCTGGAGCAGGCCGGCGGCGACGAGGACGCCGACGGCGGGCAGCGCCATCCGCGAGAAGCGCGCGGTGGCCACGGCCGCCCCGTCACGCACGCCGCCGCCGCGCCGCGGCCAGAACACCGCGACGAGCAGCACGAGGCCGCCCAGCCAGGCGCCGGCGGCGAGGACGTGGAGGACGTCGGCGGGGACGAGGACCGCCTTGGGCGACTGCGTGTCGGCGTGGCCGGCGTAGGGCAGCGAGCCGACGAGGGCGGCGGCGGGCAGCGCCAGCGCGGCGAGCGCCGCGCGCGACGGCCGGCGGGGCGGCAGCGCGACGAGGAGCGCGAGCACCACCGCCCAGGCGACCGACCGGACGCCCCAGGCCTGCCCCACCCGGGTGGACGCGGCGGCGTCGAGCACGGCGCCGCTGAACAGGCGGTCGAGGCGGACGCCGGCCGCCAGCGCGCCCTGGAGGAGGAAGCCGGCCAGCGCGGCGACCGCGCCGACCCCGGCCGCCGCGGCGAGCAGCCGCAGGGGCCAGGCGGCGCCCGCGGCGCCCGGCGGCCACACCGCCGCCGCGAACACGAGCGAGCCGATCAGCAGCAGGAGCGCCGCGTAGTGGACGCCGCGCGCGACGCCGTAGGCGCCCTCCACGGCCGGGCCGGCGCCGGAGGCGTCGAGGAGGTCGGCGACGGCCGGCCCGCCGCGCGCGGTGGCCGGGACGGCGTCGCCGACCGCGAACGAGAAGCCGCCGGACACGGGGTGGCCGTCGGCCGAGACGACGCGGTACGTCGCCGTGTAGACGCCCCGGCCCAGGCCGCCGCGGACGCCGACGGCCGCCTTGCGGGCCTCGCCGTCCGGGTGGCTCACGGTGCTCGTGTCGACCCGCTCGCCGTCGGCGTCGAAGACGCGGACCGCGCCGGTGGTCGCCTCGACCGGCTCGTTGAACTCGAGCGTCACCGCCCGCGGCGCCGCCTCGACGGCGGCGCCCTGGTGCGGATCGGTGTGGGTCAGGACCGCGTGCCCGAGGGCGGGCGCCGCGGCGACGGCGAGGCCGGCCACCGCGGCCGCCAGGGCCGCCGCCGCGGACGCCCGCGCCCTCACGCCGTCGCCGTCCGCGCCCGCCGGCTCGCGGCCAGGCCGGCGAGGCCCGCGAGCAGCCCGAGCCC
>DASVQH010000191.1:0-2729 GCA_036389195.1 Solirubrobacteraceae bacterium | reverse complement strand
GGTAGGTGCGGCCGCGCTCGAGACCCGAGATCAGCGGGCTGACCGCCACGTCGCCGCGGCCGGCGCCCGCGCCGACCGGCGCCGTCGCGGCCCCGTAGGCGGTCGTCGGCCCGTACTCGACCTTGTAGCTCGTGGCGCTGCCGTTGGGGTCCACCTCGCCGGTGACCCGGGCGGTCCGGTCGCGGACCTCGAACGGCTCGCCCGTGTAGACCACCGGCGCGGCGGAGTCCGTGAAGGTCCACGCGAGCTTGAACGACCCGTTCGCGACGTTGCCTTCCTGGCCGCCGAAGTGGAAGGAGTCGTAGGTGTCGTTGTAGCCGTCGACGCCGACGAAGTAGCGCTGCCCGGCGCGCGCGCTGAACGTGAGCCTGCTCGCCCGCCCGCTGCCGCCGTCGTCGTCGTCGCCGATCCGCTGATCGTTCCCGTAGCTGGACTCGCCGCGGGCGGCGCCGAGCAGGGTGTCGGCGATGCTGCCGCTCGTGTCGAAGGTGACCGTGCCGTTGGCCGGCGCGGTCCAGGCGTACCAGTGGGGGTCGCCGCCCGGGTTCTGGGCGTCGGGGAGGCCGACCTCCCCGCCGCGCGGGTCACCGGTCAACAGGCCGGTGAGGCTGCCCGTGCTGCCCACGATCGTCTTCGCGGTGCCCAGCGAGCCGTAGGGCGTCGCGGGACGCGACGGGTCGACCTTCCAGGTCCGTGAGGCGGGCGTCGCGTCGACGTTGCCGGCCGAGTCGCGGGCGCGGACCCGGAACGTGTGGGTGCCGCTCTCGACGTACGGGGTCTCGCAGTCCGTGAAGGCGCCGCCGTCGAGGCTGCACTCGAACGTGCCGCGCTGCTCGTCGGAGACCCACTCCCAGTGGGCGGTCGCTTCACGGCGGGTGCCGGACGGGCCGCTGAGGAGCCGCGTCTCCGGCGAGCGGGTGTCCGCGGGCGCGGGCCCGGCCGTGAAGCGCAGCACGAACGGCTCGACGACCATCCAGTTGGGAACGCGCACCTCGCCGTCGTCGAGCCGCGTGGGGCCGTTGCCGGCGCCCATGACGCGGCCGCCGGCGTCCTTGACCCCGTCCACGGTGACCGTGTACGCGCGCCCGGAGGCCAGCGCGGCGGCCGGCTTCACGGTGACGCGGCGCGCCGCGGCGTCGTAGCTGCGCGTGGCGGCGAGCGCCTGCCCGGTGGCCGCGTCGCGCAGGGCGACGGTGTCGGCGGTGATCGAGCTCGGATCGAGCGCGCGGCCGAACGAGACCGTGGGCGCGGCGGAGCCCGCGACGCCGGTCGCGCCGGGCGCGGGCGCGGCGTCGAGCACCCACAGCGGCCGCGGCCACCCGGCGCTGCGGCGGCGCGCGACCGCCAGGCCGTAGTAGTTCGTCGACGCGAGGTCGGCCATGCCGTCGCCGTTGAGGTCGCCGAACGCGAAGTCCGCGTTGGCGGGCGCGCTGGCGTCGGGCAGCCGCTGCAGCACGCCGCCCGGCTGCTGCAGGTACACCGTGCCGCCCGCGGCCACGTCGGTGTCGCCGTCGCCTTCCGCGTCGGCCGTCGCGAGATGGAAGACGTCGGCGGCGATGCGGCGCGTCAGCGTGCCGAGCCCGCCACCCGAGCCCTGCGCGAACAGCAGCAGGTCGCCGCTCGACCAGTGGTCCTCGGCGAGGAGGACGTCCTGGCGCCCGTCGCCGGTGAAGTCGGCGATCTCGATGTCGTCGGCGTCGTACGGGAGCGTCTGGGCCGCGTAGGTCCCGTCGGCCGCCCGGCGCAGCACCATCGTCACCTCGCCCGACGACCCGGGCCGCGAGTCGAGGACCAGGTCGGGCCGTGCGTCGCCGTTGACGCGCCCGACCGCGAAGTCGTCTTCCACGGAGATCGGCGTCAGGCGCTTGCGGTAGCCGAGCTGCTCGGAGTCGGTCTGCTCCAGCATGTAGATGCCCTGCGGCGCGTAGGGGCCGGGGAGGGCGCTGTAGACGACGTCGCGATCGCCGTCGCCGTCCGCGTCGGCCACCTCCACGTGGGCCGCCATCGCCGTGCCGGGCTGCGTCTGGCCGTCGGACAGCCCGCGGCCGGGCTCCTGGCGGTAGAGCGTGACGCCGTCCTGCGTGGTCACGGCGACGTCGACCCAGCCGTCGCCGGTGAAGTCGCCCGTGGCGAGCTGCGCGTCGCCCTCGTGGACGCCGGTGTCGTAGCGGCGCGGCGCGCCAAGCCAGCCCTCCCGCGTCTGGGGGTAGACGATGAGCGAGAAGCTGTCGGGCTCGGAGTAGGACCTCTCGTCGCCGGTCACGACGAGGGCGTCGGGGAGGCCGTCGCCGGTGACGTCGGCGATCGCGGTGTCCTGGCTGTAGGCGTCGATCGGCAGCTCGCGGTCGCGCACGAACGGGTTGGGGTCCGTGCCCTCGCCCGAGCCCAGCCGCCGCACCGCGAGCGCGTAGGTGTCGCGCGCGTGGCTGCGCGAGCCCGCGAGGTTGTCGACCTTGAGCAGGTAGCGCCCGGCGTCGTGCAGCTGGATGCGGGCGCTCTCCGAGCTCGAGCCCCGGTTGCTGGAGCGCTGGATGAAGCGGCGATCGGGCGCGTAGAGCTCCCACTCGGGGTCCACGGTGCTCCACGCCGGCACGCCCCACGCCGGCGAGAGGTCGACGCCCACCTCGTACTCGCCCGCGTACGGGACGTCCACCGCGTACCAGTCGACGTCGCCCGGGGGCGAGAACTCGCCGCGGGCGCGCGCGAAGAACGCGCCGCCGCCGTCGAGG
>DASVQH010000190.1:0-4522 GCA_036389195.1 Solirubrobacteraceae bacterium | reverse complement strand
GGCGCCGGCGGCTCGTAGGCGGCCACGCGGGCGGCGATCTCGTCGTCGGAGAGCGCGACGTCGAGCCGGCGCGCGGCGACGTCGACGGTGATGGTGTCACCGTCGCGGACCGCCGCGATCGGGCCGCCGCGCAGCGCCTCGGGGGCGACGTGGCCCGCCATGAACCCGCGAGTGGCGCCCGAGAAGCGGCCGTCGGTCAGCAGCGCGACCTCCTCGCCGAGCCCCTCCCCCACCAGCGCGGCCGTGACGGCGAGCATCTCGCGCATCCCCGGCCCGCCGGCCGGGCCCTCGTTGCGGATCACCACGACGTCGCCGGGCTTGATCGAGCGCGCGGTGACGGCGGCCATCGCGTCCTCCTCGGACTCGAAGACCCGCGCCGGGCCCTCGTGCAGGACGCGCTCGTGGCCCGACAGCTTCACGACGCAGCCGTCGGGCGCGAGGTTGCCGCGCAGGATGGCGAGACCGCCGGTCGGCTTGATCGGGTCGTCGGCCGGGCGCACGACGGGCGGCGCGTCCTCGGGCTCGGTCGCCGTACGGGCGATCTCGCCGATCGTCGCGCCCGTGACCGTCGGGGCGTCCTCGTGCAGGATCCCCAGCTCGTGGAGCCGCTTGGCGACGACCGGCACGCCCCCCGCCTTGTAGAGGTCGACGGCGACGTAGCGGCCGCCGGGCTTGAGGTCGCAGGTCAGCGGCGTGGCGCTGGCGATGCGGTCGAAGTCGTCGATCTGCAGCGGGACCTCGGCCTCGGCGGCCAGGGCCAGGAGGTGCAGCACGCCGTTGGTCGAGCCGCCGCTGGTGGCGATCGCGGCGATGGCGTTCTCCAGCGACTCGCGGGTGATCAGCTGGCGGGCGCGCTGCCCGCGCGCGAGGACGTCCATGATCTGGCGCCCGGCCTCGCGGGCGACCTCGGCCTTGCGGCCGTCCTCGGCCGGGACCATCGATGAGCCGACCGGGCTGAGGCCCATGACCTCGAAGGCCATCGCCATCGTGTTCGCGGTGAACTGGCCGCCGCAGGCGCCCGCCCCGGGCGACGCGACCCGCTCGATCTCGGTCAGCTGCTCGCGGGTGATCGTGCCCGCGGCGTGGCGGCCGACGGCCTCGAAGACCTCCTGGATGGTGATGTCCTCGCCCTCGTAGCGGCCGGGGTAGATCGAGCCGCCGTAGAGCAGCAGGCCCGGGACGTCGAGGCGCGCGAGCGCCATCGCGACGCCGGGGATCGTCTTGTCGCACCCGGCCAGGCCGATGACCGCGTCGAAGAGGTGGCCGCGGGTCACGAGCTCGATCGAGTCGGCGATGACCTCGCGGCTGACCAGGCTCGTCCGCATGCCGCTGGTGCCCATGGTGATCCCGTCGGAGATCGCGACGGTGTTGAACTCCATCGGCGTGCCGCCCGCCTCGCGGATGCCCTCCTTGACGCGCGCGGCGAGCGCGCGCAGGTGGAAGTTGCAGGGCATGGTCTCGATCCACGTCGAGGCGACGCCGATGATCGGCTTGCTCATCGCTTCGTCGTCGAAGCCGATGCCGTGCAGGTACGAGCGTGCGGCGGCCCGCTCGGGGCCCTCGGTCAGGGCGCGCGAGGCGTGCTTGGGGTCCATGGCCTAGACCCTAGTAGCCGAGCGCAGGCGCTTCAGGTCTTCGGAGCGGCCTGGCGGCGCTCGAGCGCGAGCCGCTCGCGCTCCCACTGACTGAGGCGCCAGAGGTCCCGGGCGACCTGCTTCGGATCGACCTGCCGGCCCGGGAGGTGCATGTTGGCGGCGCTGATCAGCCGCGTCTCGTCGGCCTTGAGCGCCATCCACTTGGCCAGCACGTCGTCGGAGTCCGGGAGGCGAGCCGACCCGTAGGGGCGCGTCTCGTCGGGGAACTCGACGCAGTACTCGTTGAGCAGCTGCCGGGTCTGCGGGAGGTAGGCGACGATCGGCTTGTGCGGGTAGATCAGGTAGGCGTAGGGCGCGCCGCCGAAGTCCTGGCCCGCCTCCGGGCCGCCGGCCCGGCCGCCCCAGACGCGCAGGAAGCCGAGGTCGCGGTACATCGCCCACTCCTCGTCGTTGACGCACGAGCGCAGCAGCTCGCGCGCCTTCTGCTCGGCGCGGCGCTCGCGGCCCGGGTCATAGCCGGGGATCCGTTCGCCGGCGGCGCGCTTGCGGTTGCGGCGGGCGTCGAGCTGGCGGTCGGCCCACGGCATGAGCAGCTCGCCGAGGAGGGCCAGCACGACGATGGCGGTGGCGACCAGCGCGACGGTCAACGCGGCCTCGCGACCCTTCCGTCTACCGCGCGCCGCCGGCAGCGCGTGGGAAGAAGATGACGCGATCGGTGTCGCGTGGGATCTGGTCGAACGCCTGGACCATCTGGGCCTCGCGGCGGCCGGCGCGCGACACGGTGGGCACCGCGGCCCACATGCCGGCATCGAGCTGGCGGCGGAACTCGGTGACCAGCGCCTCGTGCTCCTCCGCGACCTCGACGTCGCCCTCCGCGATGACCTGCTCGCCGTAGCCGGGACGCATGCGGAGGAACCTCATGGAGCGGGATTATGGCACGGGGTCGTGGTCGTCGAGCGGCACTCGCGTGCCAACTGGCTGCGCGGGCCGCGTGCTGACCATCGCCGCGCCGTGCCGACGGGCGATCCCGAGCGCGTCGACCGGTCCCGCCCCGGCGCCGATGTCGCGCAGCCCGTCGCGCACGGCGTCGGCGGCGATCGCCCGCGCCGCACGGGCGGCCTCCAGCGGCGTGAAGCCGAGCGCGAGGTGGGCGGCGAGCGCGGAGGCGTGCGTGCAGCCGGAGCCATGGGCGGCGCCGTCCGGGTGGCGCTCGCCGGGGATCCGGGTGAGCGTCTCGCCGTCGAAGAACGTGTCGACGATCGCCTCGCGGTGGCCGCCGGTGACGACGACGTTCTGCGGGCCGCGGGCGTGCAGCGCCCGCGCAAGCGCCTCGGGGTCCTCCGGGTCGACGCGCCCGCCCGCCAGCACGCGCGCCTCCGGGAGGTTCGGCGTGATCACCGTCGCGCGGGGCAGCAGCAGCTTGACCACCGCGCGCCGCGCGTCTTGGTCGATCAGCACGGCACCCGACTCGGCGACCATCACCGGGTCGACGACGAGCGGGGTCCCGGCCGGGAGGCGGTCGAACGCGCGCGCCACGGCGGCGACCGTGGCGGCGGTGGCCAGCATGCCGGTCTTGACCGCGTCGACGCCGATGTCCTCCGCCACGGCGGCGATCTGCTCCTCGATGAACTCGGGCGGGACCGTGAAGACGCCGGACACGCCGACGGTGCTCTGGGCGGTCAGCGCGGTGATCGCGCTCATCCCGTGGACGCCGCAGCGCGCGAAGGCCTTGAGGTCGGCCTGGATGCCCGCGCCGCCGCCGGAGTCCGAGCCGGCGATGGTCAGGACGGCGGGGATTCGCATGGCGTGATCCAGCGTAGCCGCCGGCGCGGGGCGGGTAGCGTGCGTCCATGCGCCGACGCGTGCTGACCGCCGTGGTGGTCATCGGGCTGGGGCTGGGGCCGGCCGGCTGTGGCGGCGGGGAGAAGCGCGAGGAGCGAGCGGCCGCCGCCGACCCGGTCGTGCGCGCGCTGCGCGAAGGCGGCCTCACGCTGGTCGTCCGGCACGCGAAGGCCGAGGGCGAGCTGGGCCGGCCTGAACGCCTCGGATCCTGCGCCACCCAGCGGATGCTGACCCAAGCCGGGCGCGAGCAGGCGCGCCAGGTCGGCGCCGGGGTGCGCCGCCTGCGGGTGCCGATCGGCGAGGTCCGCGCGAGCCCGCTCTGCCGCGCGCGCGACACCGCGCGGCTGGCCTTCGGGCGGGCGACGATCGACCGGAGTCTCGTGTCCCCGGGCGTCGTCGGCACCGAGGCCGACGACCGCCGGCGCATGAAGGCGCTGCGCGCGCTGGCCGCCCGACCGCCGGACGCGGGCGAGAACCGCGTGCTGGTGACGCACATCGGCAACATCGGCGGCGCCTTCGACGCGACGACGATGCAGGAGGGCGAGACGCTGGTCCTCGGGGCGGGCGCGCGCGTGGTGGGGCGGGTGAAGGCCGAGGACTGGGCGGGGCTGCCGGGCGGCGGGTGAGGCGGCGCGGTGCGCCGGCCCACCGTCACTGCCGATGGTTGGAGAGGTTGCCGGTGCTCCCGGTTCCCTCCCACAGCGCCGTGACCCCGTCCAGGATCAGCGCGAACGCCACGATGAACAGCAGCCAGGCGGCGACCGGACCGACCGACAGGGCCACGATCAGGCACGCGAAGCCCAGGACGACCGGGAGCCCGCAGCGCAGCCTTCGTGGCAGGTGCATCGTGGGCAAGCCTACTCCCGCGGCCGGTCATCGGTGACACCGGACGTAGCGGCCCCCGAACTCGCGCCGCACGAGGCCGCGGAGCTCGAGCTCGGTGAGGCCGCGGATCGCCGCGCGGGCCTCGTCGGGGGTCGTGGCGAGCGTGGCCAGGCTGCCGCCGCCCTGCTCGACGGCCTCGAGCAGCCGCTGCAAGGCCGGTTCGAGGGCGGCGGCTTCACTGGACGCAACGGCCGGCGGTG
>DASVQH010000189.1:0-1635 GCA_036389195.1 Solirubrobacteraceae bacterium | reverse complement strand
CCATCCGCCGCGCCTGCTCGACGTCGAGGGTGGCGACCAGCAGCGCGCGGCCCTCGGCGCGCAGCTCGCCGAACACCGTCTCGATGTGGGCGGCGCTCACCTGGTCGACGCCCGAGAAGGGCTCGTCGAGGAGCAGCACCGGCGCGTCCTGCAGGAGGGCGCGGGCGATCAGCACGCGCTGGCGCTGGCCACCCGAGAGGGTGCCGAACGCGAGGCCGGCGCGGTCCGCGAGCCCCACGCGCGCGAGCGCGTCCGCCGCGGCCGCCCGGTCGCGCCCGTTGATGCGGCGGTACCACGGCGTCCGCGCGTAGGCGCCCATCAGCACCACGTCCAGCGCCGAGACCGGGAAGTCCAGCCGCGAGCCCTCCGTCTGGGGCACGTAGGCCGGCGCCCCGGCCAGCGTGACCTCGCCCGTGCGGACCGGGAGCTCACCGAGCAGCGCCCGGAACAGCGTGGTCTTGCCGCCGCCGTTGGCGCCCACCACGGCGACCGTCTCGCCGGCGCGGGCGCTGAAGGTGACGCCGGAGAGCGCAGCCACGCCCGGGACGTAGCCGCCGCCGAGCCCCTCGGCGCGGACGAGGACGCCGTCGCTCACGGCCGCGTCCAGGCCGCGGTGAACGCGAAGACGGCGCCGCCCAGCATCGCCATC
The DNA here is from genome assembly GCA_036389195.1 of Solirubrobacteraceae bacterium. Classification (GTDB taxonomy): domain Bacteria; phylum Actinomycetota; class Thermoleophilia; order Solirubrobacterales; family Solirubrobacteraceae; genus JACCYI01. Next base: position 986 of record DASVQH010000189.1, on the reverse strand, counting down.
GCGGGGCCCGGGCCGACGTCGAGCCGGCGCGCCAGCCACAGCCCGGCGACGCCCTCGGCCGCGGCCAGGGCGACGCTGCCGAGCTGCAGCCCGGTGACCGAGCGCGCGACCAGCCGCACGGTGGCGGCCGGCAGGATGAACACCACGGCGACGAGCAGGGCGCCGACCGCGTCGAGCGCCACCACCACGGCGCAGGCCACCAGGGCCAGCAGCAGGCCGTCGGCGCCGCGCCCGCGGACGCCCAGCGTCCGCGCCGTGCCGGGATCGAAGCCCGACGCCAGCCACGGCCGGCGCAGGCCGGCGGCCGCCGCGACGCTGAGCAGCGCCACGCCCGCGCTCAGCCACAGGTCCGCGTCGCCGACCGCGATCAACGAGCCGAAGAGCAGCCGGTCGACCCCTGCGCCCGAGGCGTAGACGTCGGAGGCGAGGATGACCCCGCCGGCCAGCGCGGCGACTAGGAGCAGGCCGGTGGCGGCGTCGCGGTCGATCCGGGGCCGGCGCGCGAGCGCCTGCAGCCCACCGGCCAGCCCGAGCCCGCACCCGAGCGCCGCGAGCTGCGGCGGGATCCCCCACGGGCCGGCCACCACGAGCCCCGGGAACGCCGCCGTGCCGAGCGCATGGGTGTAGAAGGCGAGCCGGCGCAGGACGATCCACGCGCCCAGCAGCCCGCCGGGGACGGCCAGCAGCAGGATCTCGGCCAGCGCGCGCTGCATGTACGGCGCCTCGAACGTGCTCAGGGCAGCGAGCACCGCACCCTCCCGCCGGTGAAGCCGTCGACCAGCGCGCGCGTGTTGGCCGCGATCGACTTGACGTACGTGTCCCCCGCCGAGCCGGCGGGGCCGAGGGCGTCGGCGTACAGCTCGCCGCCGACCGTCGCGCCGGCCTCGCGGGCGATCGCCCGCTCGACGGTGGCCGGCACCGCGCGCTCCGCGAAGACCGCGCGGACGCGCTCGCGGCGGATCCGGTCGACCAGCGCGTCGATCTGG
>DASVQH010000188.1:0-12986 GCA_036389195.1 Solirubrobacteraceae bacterium | reverse complement strand
GAAGCCGGAGAACGCCAGGATGCCGGCCGGCGCGGGACGCGCGGCGGGCAGGCCGAGGGCGTAGCTCATCACCGAGCCCATCGAGAAGCCGCCGAACACCGTCGCCTCCGGGGCGATGCCGGTGCGCTCCCACTGCTCGTCGTGGAAGGCGGCCAGCTCGGCGTACGCGGCGCCGAACGTGTCCGGATCGGGGTAGCCGACGCGCGGCACCACGTACCAGTGGTGCCCGGGCCAGCCCGGCAGCGAGAGCGGCGCGCGCGGCGTGATCACGTGCAGCCGGCGGCCCGGGTCGAGCACGTCGCCCACGCCGAGGAGGTCGTGCTCGTCGGCGCCGCGGCCGTGGTGCAGGATGAGCAGGCCGGCGGGCTCCCCGGCGGCCGGGCGGTCGCGGGAGACGAGGCTCATGCCGCGTGCGCCGCCGCGCGCGGGTTGGCCACCGGGGTGAGCGTGCGCTCGAGCTGCTCGCGCAGGTGCTCGTGCTGCTTGGGCAGCCGGAGCGCCTCGCCGAGGTGCTCGGGGTCCTCGTCGGCCGCGAAGCCGGGCGACAGCGTCGCGATCTCGAACAGGACGCCGCGCGGCTCGCGGAAGTAGATCGCGAAGAAGTAGTCGCGGTCGCGCACGTCGGTGACGAAGCCGCCGGCCTCGCGCACGCGCGCCTGCCAGGCGAGGTGGTCCTCGTCGCGCGAGGCCCAGGCGATGTGGTGCACCGTGCCGGCGCCCTGGTCGCCGTAGCCGTCGGCCTGGTCGAGGCCCCAGTGGAAGTGGCGCTGGTCGCCGTCGAGGCGGTACTCGCCGTCGCCCAGGTAGGTGAAGCCGAGGACGTCGGTCAGCAGCTTCTCCTCGACCCGTGCGAACGCGCTGTAGGCGCGGGCGCCCTCGAGCCCGAGGATCGCGTGCTCGGCCGGCACCTCCGGGTGCACGGCGCGCAGCGGCGGGTTGCCGTCGTCGGCGACGACCAGCTCGAGCGCGAGGCCGTCGTAGTCGGCGAAGCGCAGCACGCCCGGCGAGCGCTCGGCCTCGTAGCCGTGGGCGGCGAGGCGCTGCTGCCAGAAGTCCAGCGCGGCGGCGTCGGCGACACCGAGCTGGAGGGTGTGGATCATCCCCAGGCCCGGGCGGCCCCGGTCCGCGCCGGCGAACTCGAACCAGGTGAGGATCGACCCGGGCGCCCCGGTCTCGTCGCCGAAGTACAGGTGGTAGGCGCTCGGCTGGTCGAAGTTGACGGTCTTCTTGACGAGGCGCAGGCCGAGGACGCCGGCGTAGAAGTCGACGTTCTTCTGCGCGTCGCCGGTGATCATCGTGATGTGGTGCAGGCCCTGGAGCTTCATGTCGCCTCGTCCTCTCGTCGTCGCTCGGGAGGGGAGTATAGACGGAAGTACTTGCGCGCGCAACTACAGGGAACGCCCGAAGGCCCCGCGGGAGCGGGGCCTTCGCGGCTTGGATGCGTCGCGCGACGCGGCTGGACCGGGCGGTGCCGGCGGCATGCCTACTCGACGGGCGCCGTGACCGCCCATGAGCCGTGGCTGAAGCTCACGCCGCTCCCGCCAACCGGTCCATAGGGGGAGAAGCCGGTCGGACTGGCTCCGCCCTGTCCGTTGTCCGGCCGGAAGATGTTGGTCGCGATGACGTTGTTGGCGTTCGTCACGTAGAGGCAGAGGTGTCCCGCCTGTGCCTGGCCCGGCGTGGGGCACTCCACGGGCGCGAAGCCCTGGCTGAGGAACACGACGTGGGCGTGCGCGTTGTCGATTCCGGCCGCGAGCGGGATCCGGAAGTTCACGGAGTCCGCGACGTATCCGTTGCTCCCGCCCCACATCGAGTAGACGCCGGTCAGGGTCTTGCCGGGCGCGAGCGTCGCGTCCGGGTTGTTCGAGCCGGTGTCGCCCTTCGGGCCGGTCGCGCCCGTGTCGCCCTTGGGGCCGGTCGCGCCCGTGTCGCCGGTGCCGCCCTTGGGGCCGGTCGCGCCCGTGTCGCCGGTGCCGCCCTTGGGACCCGCGGGCCCGGTCTCGCCCTGGGGGCCCTGCGGTCCGATCTGACCCGTGGCCCCGGTGTCGCCCGTGGGGCCGGGGTCGCCCTGGCTGCCCTGGTTGCCCTTCGGTCCCACGCAGTCAGGGTCGGTGGCGAGACACGGGTCGCCCTTGGGCCCCGTATCGCCGGTGTCGCCCTGGTCACCCTGGTCGCCCTTGGGTCCCGCGCAGGCGGGGTCCGAGGGGAAGCACACGCCCGTCAGCGTCGACTCGTCGATGTCGTCGCCGGTGAGTCCGTCGTCGTCGATGTCACCGCCGTCGAGGCCGTAGATGCGCCCCGAGCTCAGCGAGTTGTCCTGGATGTCGTAGGCGTTCAGCGTGTAGTTCTTGACCTTCGCGGCCGTCACGGCGCCGGTGGCGAGGTCCGCGGTCATGACTTGACCGTCGACGATGTCGCTGCTGAACACGGTGCCGGAGGCCGCGAAGGCGGTCCCTCCCAGCGCGACGAAGAGCGCCGTGAAGGCGATGACGTTGTGACGCACGTACTTCAGCGTCCTGTGGACTCGGAGGAGCATCGCTGCGACCGTCCCTTCGGTGGTGGAAGTGCTTGAACACGTTCCAGGGAGGTCGAGCGCGGACTGAAGGCCGCCAAAGCTCTCTGTGTTGGATCAACGCTCCGGATACCGCGAAACCGCCGACGGCTGCCGAAGCTGGCGCGTTACCGCTGCACCGCTCAGCTCCGGTGTCGTCAGAAGCGGACCGTGAGCAGCGCGCCGCCGCCGGGCGCGTTGGCCGCGGCTACCGAGCCGCCGTGCGCTTCGGCGGCCTGGCGGACGATCGCCAGCCCGAGGCCGGAGCCGGGCATGCCGCGCGCCGCGCGGGCGCGGTAGAAGCGCTCGAAGACGCGCGGGAGGTCCTCCTCGGCGAACCCGGGGCCGTGGTCGCGGACGGTCAGCTCGCCGTCGCGCACGCGCACCTCGACCGTGGACCCCGGCGGGCTCCACTTGGCCGCGTTCTCCAGCAGATTGGAGACCGCCCGGGCGATGCGCTCCGGCTCGCCCGCGACGACGGCGGGCTCGAGGTCGAGCGCGAACCGGACGCCGTCGCCGGCGCGCCGCTGCGCGCGCTCGGCGACCGCCGCGACGATCGCGTCGAGGGCGACGTCGTCGGCCGTCTCGGCGGGCTTGGCGCCGCGCGCGAGCTCGACCACGTCGCCGACCAGCGCGGTCAGGGCGTCGAGCCCCTCGACGACGTCGTCGCGCAGGCTGGCGCGGTCCTCGGAGGTGAGGCGGTCGGCGTCCTGGAGCGTCTGGATGTTGGCCCGCAGGCTGGCGATCGGTGTGCGCAGCTCGTGGCCGGCGTCGGCGACGAGCTGGCGCTGCGCAGCGGCCGAGCGCTCGAGCGCGTCGAGGGTCGCGTTGAAGCTCGCGGCCAGGCGCGCCAGCTCGTCGCGCCCGCCCGCGGCCTCGATCCGCCGCGACAGGTCCGGGTCGGCGGCGAGCGCCTCGGTCTCGGCGGTGAACCGCGCCACCGGCCGCAGGGCGGCGCGCGCCACGGCGGCGCCGAGCGCGACCGCCAGCGCGATCCCCGCCAGGCCGACCCCGATGAGCACCGCGAGCACCCGGCGCAGCTGCGCGCGGACCTCGTCGAGCGGGCGGGCGAGCTGCAGGGCGCCGGGCGGCCCGGCGCCGACGGTGAGCACGCGCACGGGCGTCCCGAACGCGTCGACGTCCTCGAAGCCGCGCCCCCGGCCGTCCGCGGCGATCGCGCGGGCGCGGGCCGAGACGGGGAGCGTGGCGCTTGCGCCGGGCGGGCCGATCGCCGTCCCGTCGGCCTGCACGAGCTGGGCGAAGCCCTCCGCGCCGCCGAACCGGGCGCCCGGCGGCGGCGGGGGGCGGCCAGGGCCGCCCGGACCGCCGCGGCCGAAGCCGTCGCGGTCGCCGGGCCCGCCCGGCCCGCGCTCGAAGCGCTCGGCCTGCGCGCTGAGCGCGTCGTCGATCTCGCCCCGCAGCTGCGCGCGCACGCCGACGTAGATCGCCGCCGCCGCCACGAGCACCGCGGCCGCCACGGCGACCCCCGCGACCGCCGCGATCCGCGTGCGCAGCGTCACGGCTCGCGCAGCACGTAGCCGACCCCACGGACCGTGTGGATCAAGGGGCGCGCGCCGGCGGCCTCGAGCTTGCGGCGCAGGTAGCCGACGTAGACGCGCAGCGCGTTGGAGGCCGGGCCGAAGTCGTAGCCCCAGACGCGGTCGTAGACGACGTCGTGGGGCAGCACGCGCCGCGGGTTCTCCATCAGCACCCGCAGCAGCTGATACTCCGTGCGCGTGAGCTCGGCGAAGGTGTCGCCGACCATCGCGCCGTGGCGGTCGGGGTCGAGCCGCAGCTCGGCGAACGCCGGCGCCGCGGGCGCCTCGTCGCCGGCCGTCCGCCGCAGCAGCGCGCGCAGGCGCGCCGTGAGCTCGCCGACGTCGAACGGCTTGACCAGGTAGTCGTCGGCGCCCGCGTCGAGCCCCTGGATCCGCTCCCCTACGGTGTCGCGGGCGGTCAGCATGAGGATCGGCACGCGGTCGCCGCCGGCCCGCAGCCGACGGCAGACCTCCAGCCCGTCGATGTCGGGCAGCCCGACGTCGAGCACGAGCGCGTCGGGAGCCGCGGTGGCGGCCTGGGTGAGGGCGTCCTGACCGCCGCCGGCCAGCAGCACCTCGTAGCCGGCCAGCCCCAGCGCGCGACGCAGCGCCTCGCGCAGCGCGCGGTCGTCGTCGACGGCGAGCACGCGCACGCGGCTAAGCCTCCGCCCGCACGACGGCCATGGCCGGCAGCCGGACGACGAAGCGCGCGCCGCCGCCCGGCGCGTCGGCGGCCTCGACCTCGCCGCCGTGGGCGTGGACGATCCCCGCGACGATGGCCAATCCGAGACCCGCGCCCGCGGGCCCGCGGCGGCGGCCGGGCTCGGCGCGCCAGAAGCGCTCGAACAGCGCGGCGGGATCGTCGGTCGGCAGCCCCGGGCCGTGGTCGCGGACCTCGACCTCCACGCGCCCGCCTTGGCTTCCGTTCACGCGCAGCTCGACCGGGGTGCAGGGCGGCGTGTGGACCAGCGCGTTGCGCACGAGGTTCGCGAGGACCTGGCGCAGCTGGTCGGGATCCCCCGACACGACGGCGGGGTCCTCCCCGACCTCGACGGTCACGGGGCGGTCGGGCGCCATCGCGCGGGCGTCGGCGGCCGCGTCGGCGGCCAGCTCGGCGAGGTCGACCGGGCGGTGGTCCGCCGCCGGCACCTCGTCGAGGCGCGCCAGCGTCATCAGGCCCTCGACGAGGACGCCCATGCGCGCCGACTCGTCCTCGATGCGGCCCATCGCGCGCTCGGCTTCGGCGCGGTCCGCGACGGCGCCCATGCGGAACAGCTCCGCGTAGCCGCGGATCGACGCCAGCGGCGTGCGCAGCTCGTGCGAGGCGTCGGCCAGGAAGCGGCGCAGCCGGTCCTCGCTCGCGCGCCGCTCGGCGAAGGCGCGCTCGATCTGGACGAGCATCGCGTTGAGCGCGCGCCCGAGCCGCCCGACCTCCGTGCGGTCATCCGCGGGCTCGACGCGGCGCGAGAGGTCGCCGGCGGCGATCGCCCCGGCCGTCTCCCCCATGCGCTCGAGCGGCCGCAGCCCGAGGCCGACCAGCCACCAGGCCAGCGCGGCGATCGCGCCGAGCACGCCGGCGATGACCAGCGCCTCGACCAGCAGCAGGCGGTGCAGGGTGCGGTCGACCTCGGAGAGCGGGACCGCGACGACGGTCTGGCCGGTCCCGTCGCGCAGCGGGCGCGCGCTGACGCGGTAGCGCAGGCCGGCGTCGCCGACGGCCGGCACGGTGATCAGGCGGTCGTCGGGGATGCTCGCGGGCAGGCGGGGCGGCGACGGGTTCTCGGTGTCGTCGTAGCCGAGCAGCACCTGGCCGAGCGACTGCCCGCCCGGGCCGCGCAGCTGGGCGTAGGTCCCGGGCGGCAGGCCGCGGTCCGGCCCGCCGTCGCCGTCGCCGTCGCCGATCCCGCGGCGCGGCGGCCTGTGGCCGCCGTCGTCGTCGCCGTCGTGCGGGACCGCGACGCCGGCGGCCTCGAGGGCGGGCAGGACGGCGCCCTGGCCGGCCCGCGCCTGGTCGTCGACGCGCTGCTCGAGGAACGACCGCTGGGTCGCGTAGGTGATCGTCGCCAGCACGATCAGGCCCACGGCGGCGATCGCCAGCAGCATCGCCACGAGACGGGCGCGCAGCGACACGACGCTCAGCTTCTCGCCAGCCGCAGGGCGTAGCCGACGCCCCGCACGGTCTGGATCAGCGGCGGCCCGTGGCCGTCGAGCTTCTTGCGCAGGTAGCTGACGTAGGTCTCCAGCACGCGCGCGTCGCCGCCGAAGTCGTAGTCCCACACGTGGTCGAGCAGCTGCGCGCGCGTGAGCACGCGGCGCGGGTTGAGCAGCAGGTAGCGCAGCAGCCGGTACTCCGTGGCGGTGAGGTCGACGGGCCGGCCGGCGCGGGTGACCTCGCGCGTGTCCTCGTCGAGCTCGAGGTCCTCGAAGACCAGCCGGCTGGACTCGGGCGTCGCCGCCCCGGTGCGGCGCAGGATCGTCCGCACGCGGGCGACGAGCTCCTCGAGGCTGAACGGCTTGGTCACGTAGTCGTCGCCACCGCTGGTGAGGCCGCGGACCTTGTCCTCGGTCGCGTCGCGCGCCGTGAGGAAGATGATCGGGATCTGCCCGCGCTCCGCGCCGAGCCGCTCGGCGACGGTGAAGCCGTCCATGTCGGGCAGCATCACGTCGAGCAGGATCAGGTGCGGGCGGAACGCCTGGACGGCCGCGAGCGCGTCCTGGCCGGTGGCCGCGGTCTCGACCGCGAAGCCCTGGAAGCGCAGCGCCATCGAGATGACGTCCGCGATGTTCGGCTCGTCGTCGACGACGAGGATGCGAAAGGCGCCGGGCGGCTCGGACATGGAGCCCCATTGTGCATCCGAAGCTGGGGAAAGCCTGAGAGGGGCGGCGGGCTCTTACGTTCCTCACACGCCCGCACTGCATCCTCGGTTCCCATGAGCACCGTCTCCCCCCGAAAGACGGGCGTCGCGCTCGGAGCCGCCGTCGTGCTGGCCTCCGGCGCCTACGCCCTGGGCAGCCAGTCCGGCGACGGGTCCGCCGCCGCCGCGCGCGGCCAGTCGGCGAACGCGGGCTGGACCGCCTCCGGACCCGCCGGCGGCGAGCGCCGCGACGGCCTCGAGGCGCTCGCGTCCGCGCTCGGCGTCGACGTCGCCAAGCTGCGCACCGCCCTCGACCAGATCCGCTCCGAGCAGCCGCCGCCGCCGGACCGCGACCGGAGCGACCTCGCCAAGGACCTCGCGGCCGAGCTCGGCGTGTCCGAGGCCAAGGTCGCCGACGCGCTGCGCTCGCTGCACGGCGGCCGCGATCACGAGGACCACCGGCGCGAGCTCGCCGCCGCCGTCGCCAAGGCGCTCGGCGTCAGCGCGAGCGAGGTCGAGGCGGCGTTCGCCAAGGCCCGCCCGCGGCCCGGCCGCGACGGCCTCGCCGCGGTCGCCAAGGCGCTCGGCGTCAGCCGCGCGAAGCTCGAGGCCGCGCTGCGCGAGGCCCGCCCGGATCGTGGCCGTGATCGCCGCGACGAGGACTTCGCCGCGGCGCTCGCCAAGGCGCTCGACCTGGACGCCGCGAAGGTCCAGACCGCGCTCGACAAGCTCCGCCAGAAGCACGAGGCCGACCACGCCGCGCGCCGCGCCGCGTTCGCGAAGGCGCTGGCCGAGAAGCTCGGGCTGGATCAGGCCAAGGTCGAGGACGCCCTCGAGTCGACGGGCGGCTTGCACCGCGGCCCCGGTCCCGGTCCCGGCGGGCACCACGGCCCGGGCTTCGGCCCGCCGCCCGGCGGCGGCCCCCCGCCGCCCCCGCCCGGTGGCGACCCCCCGCCGCCCCCTGGCAACGGCCCCTAGCGGCCCCTCCGGCCGCGGCCGCGGGGTGCCTTAGGCGGGACGGCGTCTAGTGAAGGAGGCGGGTTCGATCGGCCCTCCTGGTCCGGTGCGCCGGCGCCGGCCGCGGGGCGCCTCAGGCGGAACGGCGTCTGGTGAAGGAGGCGGGTCGATCGGCCCGGCTGGTCCGGGACGCCGGCCCCGTCCGCTCGCGGCTGCGGCGTGGTCGGGGACGTCGAATCGGACATGCGTGGGCTCGAATCGCGCGGTTGTGCGATTGTGCGTTCGTAGGACGTCGAATCGGACATCGGGCGGTTTCGCGGCCGCGGATGTCCGGTTGTCCGGCCGCGCGGCGCCACCGACCCGCCTCCCTCACCAGCCGCCGTTGCCGTTCGCGCCCTCAACCCTCCTTCCGTTGCCGCGGACGCGACCGAAGGAGGATTCGGGGCGCTCTGGCGCCCTCAACCCTCCTCTCGTCGACGCGGACGCGGCCGAAGGAGGGTTGAGGGCGTTCGCGGTTCTCAGGGAACGCTCAGGCTCGCCTTAGGGGGTGCCGAGGGTCCGGGCGCAGAGTGGGGGCATGCCCTCCTCCTCCCCATCCCCCGCCAAGGCCCGGGTCAGCCGCGTCCGCGGACGGGTCGCCGCCGGTGCCGCGGTCACGTTCGTCGGCCTGTGGGCCGCCGTCGCCGGTGCAGGCGGCGACGCGACCACCGAGCCCGCCACCTCCGCGACGACCGCCACGACCGCCCAGACCGCCGCGACCGACGACGCCGCCCAGGACCTCCCCGCCGTCACGACGAGCCAGTCATGACCGAGGCCGCCCGCATCGTCCCCTGCTTCGGCGGCCGTGTCGCGGTGCGGGCGGCGGGCACCGGCGCCCAGGCCGCGCTCGTCCTCGCCGAAGCCGACCTGCGCCGCATCCACGCCGCGCTGACGCTCTTCGAGCCGGACTCCGAGCTCTCGCGGCTCAACGCCGACCCGCGGCCGGCGGTGGTGGCGAGCCCGATCGTCGTCGCGCTCGCCGCCGCCGTCGAACGGGCGGCGCGGCTGAGCGGCGGGCTCGTCGACGCCACGGTCGGCAGCGTCGCGGCACCGCCGCGCGCCTGGCGGCTGGTCGGCACCGACCTCGCGCGCCGCGCCGTCGTGCGCCCGGCGGGCGTCCGCATCGACCCGAACGGCCTCGCGAAGGGGCTCGCCGCCGACATCGTGGCCGCCCGCCTGGCCGCCCACGACAGCTTCGCGGTCGACTGCCTCGGCGACCTGCGCGTCGGCGGGACGGCGGGCCGAGCCCGGCCCGTGCGGATCGCCGACCCCTTCGGCGGCGACGAGCCCGTCCACACGCTGCGCCTGCGCGACGGCGCCGTCGCCACGAGCGGGACGACGCGCCGCCCCGGGCACCTTCTCGACCCGCGCACCGGCGAGCCGGCCGACACGGGCGTCGTCCAGGCGACCGCGCTCGCGCCGACCGGCCTCGACGCCGAGGTCCGCGCCAAGGGCGCGCTGCTGGCCGGGCCCGACGGCGCCGCGCGCCACCTGCCCGAAGGCGGCGTGATCGTGCTCGCCTCGGGCGCCGTCGTCACGATCCCCGGCACCCGCGGGCACGCGGTGGCGGCATGACGGCCCTCGCCGCCCTCGCGCCGGTGTGGGTGACCGCCCGCGCCGCGGGCGTCGCCGCGCTGCTGTGCGCCTCCCTGGCCATCTCCGCCGGCCTCCTGATGGCGATGAAACCGCCCGCGCTGCGCCGTCGCCGGCTCGAGCTGCGCACCGCCCACGAGGCGCTGGCCCTCGCCACCTTCGCGTTCATCGCCGTCCACGCGCTCGCGCTGCTGCTCGACCCCGTGCTCGCGCCGGGGCTCGCGGGGATCCTCGTGCCGTTCGGCGCGGCCTACGAGCGGCTCGGCACCGCGCTCGGGCAGCTCGCCGCCGCCGGGATGCTCGTGCTCGGCCTGACGTTCTACGTCCGCCGCCGCGTCGGCGGCGAGCGCTGGCGGCGAGCGCACCGCGCGGTCCCGGCCTTCTGGCTGCTGGCGGTCGGCCACGCGATCCTCACCGGCACCGACGCCCGCGCCTGGTGGCTGCTCGTCTCGCTCGCCGCCCCCGTCCTCAGCGCGGTCGCGCTGCTCGTCGTGCGCTACGACAGCGACTCCGCGTACGCCCGCGCCTCGCCGTAGACGCGCGCGAAGTCGGCGGGCTTGTAGTGCGCGTTGAGCCCGCTCGGGTTCGGAAGCACCCACACCGGCCGCCCGCCGATCGTCTCGGCCTGCAGGCCCCAGCCCGCCTTCGGCCGCCAGAACGCCGTCCGGTAGGCGCCCAGCCCGACGATCGCCACGAGCGCGGGCGCGTACCGCGCGACAGTGCCTTCCAGTGACGCCGCGCCCGCGCGCAGCTCCTCCCGCGACAGCTCGGAGGCGGCGCGCGTCGGCCGCGCCGCGATGTTCGTGACGCCGATCCCGAACGACGGCAGCATGAGGTCCTCGTCGGGCCGCAGCCTCCGCGGCGTGAAGCCGGCGGCGTGCAGCGTGGGCCAGAACCGGTTGCCGGGCCGGGCGAAGTGGTGCCCGACCTCGACCGAGCGCAGCGACGGGTTGATGCCGACGAACAGCACGCGCAGCCCGGGCGCGAGGATGGGACCGAGCGCGGGCGCCATCAGATCTCCAGCCGCTGGTCCTCGAGGTCGAGCTCGCGCTCGAGCACGTGCAGCGTCTCGTCGGAGATCTCCCCCGCGTCGCGCAGGCGCACGATCTCGTGGCGCTGGGAGTCGAGCACCTCGCGGACGAGCTGCTGGTAGGCGCGCGAGCGGGCCTCGAGGTCCTCGTCGCCGTCGACGTCGTAGCCCGCGCGCTGCGCGAGCCGCCGGCGGCGGAACTCGTAGGCGCCGATGACGCGATCGATCGTGTCGTCGCGCGACCAGTCCGCCTCGCGCAGCTCCTCCAGGCGGCCGAGCGCGGCCTCGGTGGCACGCTTGCGCGCGATCAGCTCCTCGCGGGCGCCCGCGCCGTCGTCGTGGATGCCGAGCCGGCGGATCAGCCATGGCAGCGTCAGCCCCTGGCCGACGAGCGTGGCGAAGATGACCGCCAGCGTCAGGAAGATGAGCAGGTCGCGCTCGGGGAAGCCGACCGGGAGCGCCAGCGCGGCGGCCAGCGAGACCGCGCCGCGCAGCCCGCTCCACGCGCTCACCGTACGGTCGCGCCAGCCGACGCGGCGCAGGCGCTGCTGCGGCCGGCGGTCGAGCGCGCGCACGACGTACGGCGTCGTGTGCGACCACAGCAGCCGCATCGCGATCACCGTCGCGCTGACCGCCAGGCCCGCCACGGCCAGCTCGCCGGCCGACTGCGACGGCGCCTCGAGGATCCGCGGCAGCTGCAGGCCCACCAGCACGAACAGCACCGCGTTGAGCAGGAACACCAGCACCTCCCAGAACGCCGAGCCTCGCAGCCGCGACGCGGCGCTGGAGATCGCGTGCGCGTGGCGTCCGGTCACAAGGCCGCAGGTGACCGCGGCCAGGACGCCCGACAGCCCGAGCTCCTCGGCCGGCAGGTACCCCGCGTAGCCGGCGCAGAGGGAGATCGTCACGCCGAGCACGTCGTCGTCGACGCGGCGGAACACCCACATCAGCAGCCGCGCCGCCAGGTAGCCGATGGCGATCCCGCCCGCCGCGTTGAGCACGAAGTCGCCGGTCGCGTCGAGGAGGTCGAAGCCGCCGCCGACCGCGGCGGCCACCGCGGTCCGGTAGGCGACCAGCGCGGTCCCGTCGTTGACCAGCGACTCGCCCTCGATGACCGCCACGAGCGCCCGCGGGACGCCGAGCCGCCGGGCGATCGTCACCGCCGCCAGGGGGTCGGTCGGCGAGACGATCGCGCCCAGCGCGAACGCGGCGGCCCACGGGACGCCGGGGACAATGGCGTGCACCACCACGGCCACCGCGCACATCGTCGCCAGCACGAGCCCGACCGCGGTCAGCACGATCGGCCGCAGGTTGCGCCGCAGGTCGCGCAGCGACGCGAAGTACGCGGCGTTGAACAGCAGCGGCGGGAGGAAGATGAGCAGGACGAGGTCGGGCTCCAGGACGACCTCCGGGGACCCCGGCACGAAGCCGAGCACGCTGCCGCCGACCACCAGCAGGATCGGGTACGGCACCCGCAGGAGCGAGGCGAGCCCGGTCAGCCCTGCCACCGCGACGAGCAGGAAGAAGAGGACGAGCTCGACGTGCTCCACGGCCGCGGACGCTAGCGAGTACCAACGCGCCAACCAGGGGATACCAGCGACTGCCCACGTCCAACAGGGAGGAGCAGGGGTATGTCAGACGAGTCCGGCGACGTCACCGGCACGAAGGACAAGAACTACAACATCATCTGGTTCACCGAGCAGTCGCTCTCGAACGCGCTGCGCCTGGAGAGCTACGCCCAGGACGCCGAGCGCGACGGCGACCAGGAGCTCGCCGACTTCTTCCGCAAGGCGCAGGAGGCGTCCAGGCGCGGCGGCGAGCGCGGCCAGGCGCTGCTGAAGTCGCGCCTCTGACCGGAACGCAGAACGGGCGGCCGTGAGGCCGCCCGTCTGCATGGGGGTATCGGTTTTCGCCCGGCCGGATTTCGCTGACGCTCATCCTCTGGGCGACGCCACCTAGCGCAGCAGCGAGAGGACGCTCTGCGAGGACTGGTTGGCCTGCGCGAGCATGCTCGTGCCGGCCTGCTGCAGGATCTGCAGCTTGGTGAACGTGACCATCTCCTGCGCCATGTCCGCGTCGCGGATGCGGCTCTCGGACGCGGTCAGGTTCTCCTGGTACGAAGCCAGGTTGCTGATCGTGTGCTCGAGGCGGTTCTGCACCGCGCCGAACGTGGCACGTGCGGCCGAGATGTTGTTGATCGCCGTGTCGATGCCGGCGATGTCCGTCGTCGCCGTCGCCGACATGGCGTAGACGGTCGAGGCAACCTGAGCGCCGACCGACACGGTCGCGACCGTGATCTGCTGAGCGTCAGCAGCGCCGATCTGGAACGAGATCGTGGTCGAAGCCGACTTCAGCAGGTCGATGCCGTTGAACTGCGTGTCGGTCCCGATCCGCTCGATCTCGGCCTTGAGCTGGTTGACCTC
>DASVQH010000187.1:0-11012 GCA_036389195.1 Solirubrobacteraceae bacterium | reverse complement strand
GACCTCGAGCCAGGAGCGATCGCGCTCGCCGACGTCGATCCCGCCGTGCCCGTGCGGCGGGTCGCGGTGCCCGAGGAGCGGCTGCCGGTCAGCCTGACGCTCGGCGGCGAGCCGGCGGCCGCCGGGTTCCTGCGCCCGTCGCTGCTGGCGTTCTTCGGCGGCGAGCTGCGGCGGATCGCGGGCGACACGCTGGGGCCGGCCGTGGCGGGCGGCGCCGGCGTCCTGCTCGCCCCGGTCGGGGTGGCGCCGGGCGGCGAGGCGATCGCGGTCCGCAGCCGGAACGACTTCCCGCTCGAGCCCGAAGGCGACTCGGTGCGCTGCGAGCTCGACCTGGTCGCCGTCGGGGACGCGGGGGCACGGCACCTCCCCGCCGGCGGCTGCCTCAGCGATTCCATCGACGACGGCAACGACGACGGCCTGGGGTCGGCGGACGCGGTGGCCGTCGTCACGGGCGGCCGGATCGCCGTGCGCGTCCGCCCCCGCCGTGTCCGCGGCGAGGACGGTGTCCGGTTCCGCGCCGAGGACGAGAACCTCGACGAGCGCACGCCGGCGACGGTGCAGGCGCTCGGAACGGACGGCCGCGGCCGGCGTGCGCTCGCGCGCGGCGGCGCCTTCCGTCCCCCGCTGGGCCTCGTCGGCGGCAGCGGTCGCCTCGGCTGGGCGCAGCAGCGCTGCATCGGCGGGACTCAGATCCGCGAAGTCGACCCGCTCGCGATGGGCGCCACCGCGCGGATCCGCCCTTGCGACGCGCGCCTGCTGACCCGGCGCGCCCGGCTGCGCCGGGGCGCCGTCCGCCTGCGGCTGCGCTGCCCGCGCGGCTGCAAGGGGCGCGTGGTCGACACCTCGGTCTGCTCGGGCGAGCGGTCGGCGACGTTCCGCTTCGGCCGCGGCGTCCACACCGTGCGGCTGCCGCTGACCCGGCGCTCGCGCCGCCTGGGACACGCCGTCCTGCGCGTGCGGGTCGAGGCCGGGCGCGACCGGGGGCGGACGATCCGGGTCCGGCGCCGGTGAAGCGGACGGTCGCCCTGCTCGTCGCCCTAGGGGCGCTGCCGGCGGTCGCGGCCGCGCCGGCCGGCGCGGCGAGCCGCGTCGCGATCCGGGAGGTCGACCCCGGCTTCGTCGCGGCCGCGTTCAGCGGCGACGCCCTAGTGCTCGCCCGCCGCACCGCGGCCGACCGCATGGTCGTCGAGCTGCGAGCGCCGGGACGCGCCCCGGTCGTCCTGGCGCAGACCGCCCGGCGCCGCTTCTGGCGCGGCGCGGCCGTTGCCGCCTCGCCACAGGCGGTGGCCGTGTCGCTCTACGGCGGTGACGGTCGCGAGGATCCCGGCCGGGTGCTCGTCGGTCCGCCCGCCGGCCCGCTCCGCGAGGTGGCGCGCTGCGCCAGCCTGGTGGCGAGCCCGCCGGTGGCGGTCGACGGCACGCGGGTCGCCTGGGCGGAAGGCGGCTGCATCACCGGCGAGCCCGGGTCGGTCGGGCCCTCCGCGATCGCCATCGGCGACGTCGACCCGGCCGTCTCGGTGCTCCGGGCCGCGGCGGAGGGAGAGCGCGTGCCCATCGGGCTCGCGCTCGGGCCCGGCGGCGCGGTCGCCGGGCTGCTGCGCCCGGCGTTCGTCTCGGAGTTCGCCGGCGAGCTGCGGCGCGTCGAAGGCGAGGCGTTGGGTCCGGTGCTCGCCGGACGGCCCGCGGAGGCGGTGGAGCCGTTCGGGGTGCTTCCGGGCGGCGTCACCGTGGCGACGCGTTCGGTGCCGCTGGACGACTTCTTCTACGAACGGGACGAGTCGTCGCGCGGCTGCGAGATCAAGCTGCTGGCGGTCGCCGCGCCGGAGGCGGGAAGCGGCCAGCGGCGGCTGCGGCTCGGCCGCTGCCCGGCGGCGATCGGCGGCGAGTACTCGAACCGGGCGGCGTTCTTCTACGTGTCCCCGACCGACGCCCAGAGCGTGGCGGTGGCCGCGGCGGACCGCGTCGTGGTGCGGACCTTCGCCCGTCGCCGGCCGCCGGACTACGAGCCGTTGTTCGACCCGGCCACCACCGCCGTGGAGCTCCGCAGCGCCACCGCCGGCGGCAGCGACCTCCGCGTCATCGTCCGCGGTTCGGAGCACCGCGGCCCCCAGGACCTGGTCGGCGGCAGCGGGCGGGTGGGCTGGCTGCAGCCGCGCTGCGTCGGTGGGCTTCAGCTGCGCGCGCTGGACACGGCGGCGCCGGCCGGTGGCCCCGAGCGGATCCGCGACTGCCGCGCCGACCTGCTGACCCGCCGCGCGAAGCTGCGCCGCGGCGCGATCCGCGTGCGGATCCGCTGCCCGCGCGGCTGCAAGGGTCGGCTCGTGGACCGCTCGGTCTGCAGCGGCGAGACGTCGCGCCAGTTCCGGTTCGGGCGCGGCGTCCACACCGTCCGCCTGCGGCTGACCCGGCGGGCGCGGCGCGTGGGCCACGCGGTGCTGCGCCTGCGCGTGGAGAGCGGCGCCGAGCGGCGGCGGACGGTCAGGGTCGTGCGCCGAGCAGGCTGACGCCCGCGCCGGTGAACAGGACCGCGAGGTCGTCCGGGTCGACGGCCTCCTCGGGTCGCTCGCCGCTGGCGGCGGCCAGCGTGGCCTCGAAGCCCGCCGGCGTGATGACCAAGAGCAGCCGGGCCTCGGCGGAGGCCGCCGTGAAGCGGTGGGGCACCCCGCGCCGGCAGGTGAGCGTCTCGGGTGCCTGCAGGCGCTTGTGGGTGCCGTCGCACCAGGCGTCCACGGCGCCGGCGAGGACGATCAGCGTCTCGTCCTCCCGGGTGTGGACGTGAAGCGGCATGCCGGCGCCCTCGGGTGCGGTGAGCTCGAGCACGCTGTAGCGGCCGCCGCTCGCGGCGCCGTCGAGCAGCACGTCGAGGCGCATGCCGGAGTGCCAGAGCGCCGGGTCGCGGTGGTGGTCCTGATCCATGCCGCCAGCCTCGCGGGCTGTCGGCCCCCGTACATCGGGCACCCACCCCAGTGTTGACCCCAGGATGGCGGCGCGCCATGGCCATTCCGCGCGGCTACGCTCAAGGCTCGTGTCCATTTCCGCGCCGCAGGTCCTGCTCGAGCGAGACGGCGAGCGCGACGTCCTCGACACGCTGGTCCACGACGCCGTGCTGGGGCGGGGCGGCATCGCGATCGCCGATGGGCCGGCGGGGATCGGCAAGACCGCCCTGCTGGCGGCGGCGCGCGAGGCGGCCGCGGCGCAGGAGCTGACGGTCCTCGCGGCGACGGCCTCGCCGCTCGACCGCGACTTCCCGTTCGGGTTGGTCCACCAGCTGTTCGACCCGGTGCTCGCCGCGGCGGACGAGGAGCGCCGCGCCTCGCTGCTCTCCGGCGCCGCCGCGCGCGCCGGGCTGGTCCTGGACCCACAGGCCGGCGAAGGCGTCGCCGGCGACCCCTCCCACGCGGTGCTCCACGGGCTCTACTGGCTCTGCGCCAACCTCGCCGAGCGCGAGCCGCTTCTGCTGGTCCTCGACGACCTCCACTGGGCCGACCGGCCCTCGCTGCGCTGGATCGAGTTCCTCGGCCGGCGGCTCGAGGGGCTGCGCGTCGCGGTCGCGGTGGCGATGCGCCCCAGCGAGCCGGGCGCCGACGCCGAGCTGCTGGCCGCCATCGCCGAGGGGCCGTCCGCTCGCGTGCTGCGTCCGGAGCCGCTGAGCGAGCCGGCGACGGCCACGCTCGTCGGCCACGCGCTGGGCGACGAGCCGGATGAGCGCTTCACCCGGGCCGCGCGCGGGGCCACCGGCGGCAACCCGCTGCTGCTGCGCGAGCTGGCGCGCGCGGCGGCCGAGCAGGGCCTGCGGGGCACCGGCGAGGAGTCCGAGCGGGTCACCGCGCTGGGCTCCCGCGGCATCTCCGAGGCGGTCGGCCGGCGCCTGCGCACACTCGGCGCCGCGGCGGGCGGGGTCGCGCGGGCCGCCGCGGTGCTCGGGGAGCGCGCCCAGCTCGACGACGTGGCGGCGCTGGCCGGAGTGGACGTGCCGGAGGCGGTCGCGGCGCTGGACCGCCTGGCCGCCGCCGAGGTGCTGGAGAGCGGCGGGACGCGGTTCGCGCATCCGCTCGTGCGCGAGGCGGTGTCCGGCGCGATCCCCGCCGGCGAGCGCAGCGGCCTGCACGCGCTGGCGGCCGAGCGACTGGCCGCGCGCGGCGGCCGCCCGCAGGCGGTGGCGACGCACCTGCTCTCGACCGATCCGGCCGGCCGGCCCGAGGTCGCCGCCGCACTGCGGGCAGCCGCCCGCGCCGCCGTGGCCGAGGGCGCGGTCGACGCCGCGATGGCGTACCTGCGTCGGTCGGTGGCCGAGCCGCCGTCTCCCGCCGACCGCGGCCCCGCGCTGCTCGAGCTGGGCGAGCTGGAGGCGCTGGGCGGCGACCACGCCGCGTCGCGGCGCCTCGTCGACGCGATCGCCGCGGGCATCACCGACGAGCAGGTGACGCGGGCGCGGGTCGGCCTCGGACGGATCACGCTCCTGCGCGACCCGATGGCCGCGGTCGCGACGCTCGAGCAGGCCATCGCCGAGACGACCGACCCGGCTCTGGCGATTCACGCCGAGTCGATCCTGCTCGACGCCACCGCCTACGACCCGGCGCTCGGCGAGCGGCGGGACGAGCTGCTGGCGGCCGGCCGGGCCGACGCCGATCCGTCCCCCGTGATGCTCGCGCACCTCGCCCAGGACGCGGCGTACCGCTCGCAACCGGCCACCGAGGTCGAGGCGCTGGCCCGGCGGGCGCTGATCGAGGGCGGCCTGCTCGCGGCGGTCGGCCCCGAGAGCGCGACCTACCACCTGCTCGTGCTCGCGCTGCGCCACGCCGAGCTGGCCGCCCTGGCCGACCAGGCGCTGACCGAGGGCGAGGCGGAGGCGCGCCGGCGCTCCTCCCGGCTCGGCGGCTTCTACATGGAGCACAACCGGGTCTACTGGCACCTGATGTTCGGGTCGGTCAGCGCCGCGGAGGCGCATTGCCGGAGCGCCCTGGCGGTCGTCGAGGAGGGCCGCCTCCCGCTCGCCCGCGTGACGGTGGCCGCCCAGCTCGCGGAGATCCTCGTCGAGCGCGACCAGGTCGAGGACGCCGCGGCGGCCCTGCGCGGCATCGAGCTGACCCCCATGACCGAGCGCATGGTCGCGGGCCCCGACTTCCTCTCCGCCCGCGCACAGCTGCACCGGCTCGCCGGCCGTCTGGCCGAGGCCGAGGCCGACGCCCGCCGCGCCTACGAGCTCACCCGCGCCCGCGGCTGGACCGCGCCGCTGAAGGGCCGGGTCGGCCTCGAGCTCGCGACGGTGCTCGGCGAGCGGGGCGCGACCGAGGAGGCCGTCGCGGTGATCGAGGCCGAGGAGGCTGCCGCGCGGCGCGCCGGGACCCGGGGGACGCTCGGCGTGGCCCTGCGCGTCCACGCCCGCCTGCTCGAGAGCGGCGAGGCGCGCATCGAGACGCTCTCGACCGCCGTCGACGAGCTGCGCGCCTCGCCGCTGGAGCTCGAGCTGGCGTGGGCCCTGCACGACCTCGGCGCGGTCCTGCGGCGCGAGCGGCGCCCCTCGGACGCCCGCGAGCCGCTGCGCGAGGCGCTCGACACCGCCAGCCGCATCGGCGCCGTCCGCCTCGCCAACCTGGCGCGCGAGGAGCTGCTCGCCTCAGGCGCCCGCCCCCGTCGCGAGGCCCTCTCCGGCCCCGAGGCGCTCACGCCCTCCGAGCGCCGCGTGGCCGAGCTCGCCGCCCGCGGGCTCACCAACCGCGAGATCGCCGAATCGCTGTGGGTGACCCGCAAGACCGTCGAGCTGCACCTCTCGAACGCCTACGGCAAGCTCGGGATCCGCTCGCGCGCCCAGCTTCCGGGCGCCCTCGCCGCCTGAGAGGGGTCAGACCCCTCGCTACACGAACTGAAGCAAGGGGTCTGACCCCTTGCTTTACGGAGTGAAGCAAGGGGTCAGACCCCTCTAGAAGCGGAACCTGCGCCTCGGGCAGCCCTTCGCGGGGTCGCCGAGGCCCGACCCGCGCCCGGCCTTGAAGCAGGCGGCGTAGGAGAAGCGGCCCTTGTAGGCCTTCGGGATCCGCACGGTCTTGCGGGCGACGTAGCGGCCCGGCTCGCGCCGGCGCGGCGAGGAGGCCTTGACGAACCGGGCCGCGACGGCCTTGGCGCGGCCGAGGTAGAACCGCGTGACGCCGCGGATCCCCACCGGCTTCGGCCCTTCCAGCACCTGGATGAGCCGCACGCGGTTGCGCCCGACCGTGCGGTACGAGAGCTTGGCGCGCGGGAAGACGGCGGCGCGCTTGGCCTTGGCGGCGCCCGCCGCGCTCACTCGCAGCCGTTGGTTGCGGTCGAAGGTCGGGTTGAAGCGGTACTCGCCGTCCGGGCCGGTGGTCCCGGTGTCGATGTCCCGGTAGTCGCCCTCGTAGGGCCACGCGCGGACGGAGAGCGTCACGACCTGGTCGGGCAACGGGTCGCCGTCGTCGTCGGTGAGCACCCCGCTGATGCGGTGCGCGTCGCCGAGGACGACGCCTTCGCGCGGCCCGATCTTCAGCGAGATCTCGGCCGCCGCGGCCGGTGAGGCGCCCAGCGCCAGGATGAGGAAGGACAGAACGAGGGTCCGCATGACGCCGAAGTGAACACGAGCGAGCGGCTAGGGTTCCGCGCCCCATGCGCTTCTTCGAATACGAATCCCGCCAGATCGTGGCCAAGGCGGGCATCCCGGTGTCCCCGCATGGCTTCGCGACGACGCCCGAGGACGCCCGCCGGATCGCCGAGGAGATCGGCGGGCCGACCGTCATCAAGTCCCAGGTCCTCACCGGCGGCCGGATGAAGGCCGGCGGCGTGAAGTTCGCCGACACGCCGGACGAGGCCGAGGCCCACGCCCGCGACATCCTGCAGCTGGAGATCAACGGCCACATGCCGCGCGGGGTCCTCGTGGACTCGCGCGTCGACGTCAAGCAGGAGTACTACGCCGGCGTCGTCTGGGACGGCACCCGCAAGCAGCCCGTCCTGCTGTTCTCCGACATGGGCGGGATCGACATCGAGGAGGTCGCCGAGACCCACCCCGACCACGTCGGGCGCGGCCACTTCTCGACGATCCACCCGTTCTCGGACTTCCAGGCCAAGCAGGTCATCGCCGCCACCGGCGTCACCGGCAAGGCCCTCACCCGCGCCACCCCGATCCTGGCGCGCCTGGCCAAGCTGTTCGTCGAGCGCGACATGACGCTGGCCGAGATCAACCCGCTCGCCGAGCTGGCCGACGGCACGTTCGTCGCCGTCGACGCCCACATGGACATGGAGAACGAGGCCCGCCCGCGCCAGAAGAAGCTCCTCGAGGAGCTCGGCGTCGGCGAGGAGGAGACCCGCCAGGCGCGCGAGGCGACGCCGTTCGAGATCGCCGGCGAGGAGGTCGACGCCATGGACCACCGCGGCGTGGCCGGCAACGTCACCGAGTTCGACGGCAACCTCGGCCTGGTCATCGGCGCCGGCGGCGGCTCGCTGACCCTGTTCGACGCGGTCCGCGCCCACGGCGGCAACCCCGCCAACTACTGCGAGATCGGCGGCAACCCGTCGGTCCGCAAGGCGGCGGGCCTGGCCAAGCTCGTCTTGCAGAAGCCGGGCGTCGACAAGATCGCCGTGATGATGTCGATCGTCTCCAACACCCGGGTCGACATCGTCGCCCGCGGCGTCATCAAGGCGTGCCTGGAGCTCGGCTACGACCCGGCGGAGAAGATCGCGATCTTCCGCATCCCCGGCGCGTGGGAGGAAGAGGGCTTCAAGATCCTCGAGAAGTACGGCGTCGAGTACGCCGATCGCTCGGTCTCGATGCACGAGGCGGCGCGGCGCGCCGTCGAGAAGATCCAGGGGGTCGCGGCCTGATGTCCATCCTCATCGACAAGGACACGACCTTCATCGTCCAGGGCATCACCGGGCGCGAGGCCGTGAACCTCACCCGGGAGTGCCTCGACTACGGCGCGGGCGCCAAGGTCGTCGGCGGCGTGACCCCCGGCCGCCGCGGCCGCGAGGTGCACGGCGTGCCGGTCTTCGACTCGGTCGCCCAGGCGGTCGAGCACCACGGCGCCCCGATCAAGGGCTCCGTCGTCACCGTCCCCCCCGCGTTCACCAAGGACGCGGTGTTCGAGGCGATCGAGAACGGCATCGAGCTGATCGTCATCGTCACGGAGCGCATCCCGCGCGCCGACGTGGCGCAGATGGTCGAGCTGGCCGGCGAGCGCGGCGCGCGGATCATCGGCCCCAACTGCCTCGGGATCATCGTCCCCGACGTGATCAAGATGGGCGGGATCGGCGGTCCGGCGCGCGACGCGGCCAAGGCCTACTCGCCCGGCCCCGTCGGCGTCATCTCGCGCTCGGGCGGCATGACCACCGAGATGTCCTCCACGCTGACCGCGGCGGGCCTCGGCCAGTCGACCGCGGTCTCGATCGGCGGCGACGCGATCATCGGCCAGGCCTACGCCGAGCTGATGCCGCTGTTCGAGGCCGACGAGCAGACCGAGGCGATCGTCATCTACACCGAGCCGGGCGGCCGCATGGAGGCCCAGCTCGCCGAGTGGGTGGCCCAGAACAACTCGCGCCTGCCGATCGTCGCCTTCATGGCGGGCCGGTTCATGGACGAGATGCCGGGCATGTCCTTCGGGCACGCCGGCACGATCGTCGAGGGCAAGGAGGACACCGCCTCCGAGAAGATCGCGCGCCTGGCCGAGGCCGGGATCGTGGTCGCCGAGGAGATCTCCGAGATCCCCGGCATCGTCAAGGAGAAGATCGCCGAGCGCAAGGGAGCAACGGTCTAGATGCCAGGGACGTTCATCGACGTCGAGGTCGCCCCGGAGATCGCGGGCGACCGCGAGTACGCCGCCAAGCTCGAGGAGGTCTGCCCGGTCGACATCTACGCCGTCGGCCCCGACGGCGGGGTGGCGATCGTCGAGGAGAACCTCGACGAGTGCGTGCTCTGCAAGCTGTGCATCGACGCGACGCCGCCCGGCACCGTGGTCGTGCGCAAGCTCTACGAGGACGGCGCGCCGCTTCAGTAGACCTACACTGGTGCCGTGAGCTTCCAGCGCGGCATCGACGGCTCGGAGCCGCTGCGGCCCGAGCAGATCGGGCCGCAGGAGGAGCGCCGCGTCGTGCGCCGGTCCTCCGTGCTCGCGGTCGGGACGCTGGCGTGCCCGTCCTGCGACGCCCCGGTCTCCCCGGGCGACGGCCCGGTCGGGCCCGCCGACCAGCTGGCGTGCCCGTACTGCGGCCGGTCGGGCGCGGTGCGCGAGTTCCTAACGCTGGGCGCGCCCTCGCGCCCGGCGCACGTCGTCGTGCGCGTGGTCGACCGCGCGCGGCTGCGCATCAGCTCGCGCTGAGCTTGCTCTCCGGCCGGTCGGCCTGAGAGAGTGGCGCCGGATGCCGGAGTACGACGCGTTCGGGCGGGAGATCGGGGAGAACCCGCTGGAGCAGCTGGGCTGGGCGGGCGGCGGCTCGCCCGCGCCCGCGCCGGCCGAGGGCGCGCCGCCGCGCCCCGCGCCCCGCCCCACGGCCCCGCAGGCGACCCCGCCCCCGCCCGCGCCCTTCCCCAGCGCCCAGGCCCCGCGCGGCTTCGGCACTCCCGGCGCCGCCCGCTGGCGCCGCCGGCGGCGGGCGATCCGCCGCGGCATCTTCCTGGGGATCGTCGGCGCGATCGGGCTCGCGATCTGGGGCAGCGCCACCAGCGTGGTGCGCGAGGCGCGCGACGCCATCGACGACGTCCAGGTCACCGTCCCCAGCCCGCGGGAGGACGGCCAGGTGGCCGACGAGACCGAGAGCGAGCGCCCGGCGCCGCCGGCCCGGCCGCCGAAGGGGCTGCGCGGCGACTCGCTGGTGCGGCCCGACAACCTGCGCGCCGCGTTGCGGCAGCTGCGCAAGGCCGGCGGGCGGATCGAGAGCCTGCGGCTGGCGCCCGAGCGGCTCGACGCCGAGCTGGTCACCCGCGGCGGGCGGGTCAAGCGCATCCAGATCTCGCCGGAGGGCGGGATGTCGCAGCAGACCGGGAGCGGGTTCCCTGGCTCGGCGAAGCTGCCGATCTCCTCCGTCGACCCGGCGGCGCCGGCCCGCCTGGTCCGCGCGGCGGCGCGCAAGATGAACCGGTCGACCGACGGGATCAACTACCTCCTGTTCGCGTTCACCGGCGAGCCCGGCTGGAACGCCTACTTCAAGAACGGCGCGTACTGGCAGGGCGACCGCTCCGGCCGCATCCTGCGCCGGTTCAACTGAGGCGCGCCAGCGCCGCGTGCGCGGCCGCGCGGCCGGCTTCCAGGCCGCCGCGGATCACGTCCATGTCGCGCTCCAGGCGCCCGGGGACCGGGGAGCCGGGGGCCGGGCGGACCGAGAGGATGGCGGGCGTCAGGGACGGATCGGCGTCGTGGCGGTCCAGCCGCGCCTCGTCGGCGCCCTCGCGCTCGGCGCGCGTCCGGAAGCCCGTCTCCAGGGCGGGCGAGAGCCGGCGCAGCGCCGCGGCCGTGAGCGCGCCGCCGAGCCGGCCGGGCGCCCCGGCGACGTCGCCGGCGCGGCGCGAGCGCAGGACGAGGACGTGCGTGGCGCCGTCGTCCAGCGCCGCCTGGAACGGGATCGCGGCCGAGAGCCCGGCGTCGAGCAGCCGCCGCCCGTTGAGCGCCACCGGCGGCCCGGCGAGGACCGGCAGCGCGGCCGACGCCCGCAGCGCCAGCCGCAGCGTGCCCGGATCGGCGATCTCGCGGTGGAGGTCGACCGCCGCGCCCGTCTCCAGCTCCGTGGCGATCGGGTGCAGCTCCGTGCGCGCCGCGAGGACGGCGTCGAACAGGCCGGGCGAGAGCTGCTCGTAGCGGCGCTCGACGAGCGTCTCCACGTCGACCACCGGCCCGCGCCGCCGCGCCGCCCGGCGCGGCTGGATCAGCTCGTGCACGAGGGCGGGATCGGTCCAGGTCGGGATGCCGTCGCGCACCCGGCCGGAGACGAGCCACATGGCGTTCAGGGTCCCGGCCGAGGACCCGTACGCGGCGTCGAACGCGCCCGCCAGGCCCAGCTCGTCGAGCCCGAGC
>DASVQH010000186.1:0-1600 GCA_036389195.1 Solirubrobacteraceae bacterium | reverse complement strand
GACCGCCGTCCCCGTGACGGCGCTGCTGGCGGTCGGCGGCGGCCGGTACGCGGTCGAGGTCGCGGAGGGCGGGCGCCGGCGCACCGTGCCCGTCGCCCTCGGAACCTTCGCCGCCGGCTACGCCGAGGTCACCGCCGCGGGGCTGCGCCCCGGCGCGCGCGTGGTGGTGGCGCGATGAGCGTCCTCGCGCTCGACGCGGTCGAGAAGGTCTACCCCGGGGGCGTGCGCGCGCTGTCGGGCGTGTCGCTCGCCGTCGAGGCCGGCGAGCTGGCGGCGGTCGTCGGGCCGTCGGGCTCGGGCAAGTCCACGCTCCTGCACGTCATGGGGACGCTGGAGCGGCCGACCGCGGGCCGCGTCGCGGTGGTCGGCCACGACGTCGCGGCGCTCGGCGACCGCGAGGTGGCCGGCCTGCGTGCCCGGGCCATCGGCTTCGTCTTCCAGCAGTTCTTCCTGCTCGACGGGATGACCGCGCTGGAGAACGTCGCCCAGGGGCTCCTCTACACGGCGACGCCGATGCCCGCGCGCCTCGCCGCCGCGCGGATCGCCCTCGAGCGCGTCGGGCTCGGCCACCGGACGATGCACCGCCCGGCGCAGCTGTCGGGCGGCGAGCGCCAGCGGGTCGCGGTGGCCCGGGCGGTGGTGGGGCGCCCCGCGATCGTGTTCGCCGACGAGCCGACCGGCAACCTGGACTCGCGCGCCGGCGCGGCCGTGCTCGCGCTCCTGCGCGAGCTCAACGCCGACGGCACGACGATCCTCGTCATCACGCACGACCGCGACGTCGCGGCGGCGCTGCCCCGGCGCGTCGAGCTCGCCGACGGCCGGGTGGTGGCGGACCGATGAGGTCGCGCCTGCTCGCCGCCGACGTGGTGCGCGTCGCCGCGGTCGGCCTGCGCACGAGACCCGTCCGCACCGCGCTCTCGGCGCTCGGGATCGCCATCGGGATCGCCTCGATGGTCGCCGTGCTCGGCCTCTCGGAGTCCTCGCGGGCCGGCCTCATCCGGCAGCTCGACCAGCTCGGGACCAACCTGCTGACGATCGCGCCCGGGCAGACGCTGGCGGGCGCCGACGCGACGCTGCCGCTCGCCGCCCCCGCCATGGTGCGGCGGATCGCCGGCGTCGAACGGGTGGCGACGGCGCGGACGCTCCGCGCGACCGTCCGCCGGACGGACCGCATCGATCCCGACGAGACCGGCGGCATCGGCGTCAAGGCCGCCGACCCGTCGCTGCTGGCCACGCTCGGCGGCCGCATGCGCCGTGGCCGCTTCCTGAACGCCGCGACGGCGCGGACCCCGACGGTGGTCCTCGGCGCGGTCGCCGCCGAGCGGCTCGGGCTGGCGCGGCCCGGCGTGGACGTCTACATCGCCGGCCGCTGGTTCACCGTGGGCGGGATCATGGCGCCGCTGCCGCTCGCGCCCGACCTCGACCGGTCGGTCCTCATGGGGTACGCCGCCGCCGCCACGTCCCTGCGCGCCGCGCGCTCGGCTTCGACGCTCTACCTGCGCGCCGACCCGGGCGCGGTCGGGCACGTCCGCTCGCGGCTGGCGGCGACCGCCAACCCCCGCAATCCGGAGGAGGTCGACGTGTCGCGGCCATCGGACGC
>DASVQH010000185.1:0-25119 GCA_036389195.1 Solirubrobacteraceae bacterium | reverse complement strand
CGTCCCCCTGCACTGGGTGGGCGGCGCGTGGGCGTACCACCAGCACCACCCGGTCTCCTCGCCGCCGCGCGAGCACGTGGCCGACATCGTCCCCAACGCGCGCCGCTTCCGCGCGCGCTGGGGCCTGTGGCCGATGGAGGGCTGGCTCGCGGCGTTCGCCGACGAGGGGCTGGTCCGCTGGGACCCGCGCGGCGAGCAGCTGGACGCGGTCGCGCGCTGAGCCCCGATCAGCTCAGCGGCGCCGACCTGCGCTCCCCGTCGGCGCGCTCCCAGCGCACCGTCGCGCCGTCGAGCCGCAGCGAGCGGATCGGCGCGACGTCGATCACGCGGTGCTGGTGATCGGTTCCGATGACGTGGACCTCCTGCTCGGCGCAGTAGCTGTCGTCCTTGGCGATCGACACGCAGGCGAGCCAGGCGACGGCGCCGTCACGCCGCAGCCGGATGCGGGAAGCGGGCCCGCCGTTCTCGTCGCCGACCTGGTCGGCCAGGTGCGCCCTGCCGCTGTGGACGAGCCGGCCCGTCCCGAGGTCGCGCACGATCACCCGCCAGTGCATGTTGTCCGCGTCGCCGCGCATGAACGCGACCTTGTCGCCGGCGAGGACCACCTCGTCGCCGACTTGGCCGTCGTGCGGGTTCAGGGCGGTCCGGCGACCGCTGGCGAACGCGCACCCGCGGTACTCGCCGACGTAGGCCGGGCCACGGCGCCAGACGCGGGCCGCGCCGTTGCGGGCGACCGTCCGGCCGCGTCCCGCGCACGTCGCCCGGCTCGCCTTCCGCACGACCACCTTCAGGCGGAAGCTTCTCTCCGGCGGACGGCCCTCGCCGGGCGGCACCAGACGCAGGGTCAGCCGCGTGCGTCCGCGGCCGACGGCGCGCCAGGTGATCTCCCGGCGGCCCGGCGCCCCCACAACCGGTGGGTCCTGCTCCGCCGGCTCGACGAAGCGGTCGGACCGGCGGCGCAGGACCTCGCGCGCCGGCCGGCGCGCCGTGCGCCACGCGTAGCCCGTCGACGGGTTCTCCTCGAGGGACACGCGGAGCGTGTCGCCGCGCGCGAGGACGATCCGGCGCCCGCTGTCGCCGCCCGTGGCGACGACCTCGCGCGCCTGCGCCGGCGCCGTCACCGCCAGGGCGCAGAGGCAGGCGGCCGCCACGGCGCCGACCCGGCGGCCGGGGTGCGCGCTCATCGGAGCCGCGCGAAGCGCTCGACGCCGTCGCGGGTCCAGCTGATGATGGTGAGCTCGACTCCGAGCGAGGCGGCGTCGATCGCGCCCGTGTCGACCACCTGGTCCTCGGCGCCGCGGATCGAGGCGTGGATCTCGGTGACTCCGGCGCCCGGGCCGGCCGCCCACGCCACCGCGCCGGTGGTGGTCACGACGAGCGCGTCCCCGACCGGCTCGGCCGGCACCGAGCGGCTGGTGCGGGCCTTGACGTCGGCCACGCCGATGCGCACCGTCGTCGGGTCGAACCCCGGCGGGCAGTCGGCCTTGCAGCTCTGGTCGGTCAGCGTGGAGACCCAGGCGACCTGCGTGCCGTTCAGGCGGACGCGGTCGTAGGTGTCGCTCTCGGTGAAGCCGTCGTCCGAGGCGGTGTCGAGCTTGTACTTGCGGCCGTTGGACTTCCGGCACCCGTACAGCGTGGACCCGTCGTCCTTCGCGACCTCGTAGACGCGAACGGAGCGGTTCTGGGCGATCGTGCTCGAGTGCTTGGCCTTGCAGGTCCGCTTCGCTGCCGAGGCCGGCGTCGCGGCCACCGCCGCGACGGCGATGACGGCGATGACGGCGAGCACCAGCGTGGAGCCCATCCAGGAACGCTTCATTACGCTTCTCCCCGCGTGGCTTGATCGCAGCCGCCGGCCGGCGACGCTCTCCACCTAACTCCCGACAGCCGATGAACCGTCACGCTGGTCCGAATCCGGTCCTTTCGCTCCGGCGCGGGTCCAGGTCCTCGACGGAGCCGAGCAGCCCCGTGAAGTCCCGGAAGGTGTTGGCCCCGAAGACCAGCTGCTGATCGGCCTCGTAGAGGGCCAGGCGGTGCTCGAGCAGCTCGGGGCCCTCCTTGCTCCAGTAGCCGCCCCAGTCGCCGGTGTCGTCGTAGGAGCCGAAGCCGTCCAGGGTGGAGAAGACGTCGAAGGTGTAGGTCGCGGACATGGTGTCCTCCTCGGGTGCGGTCGCGTGGGTCTGGAGCAGTGACCCGGCGCCGGCCCGGAGCTCATCGCGCCGCGGCCGTCGCCGTCACCGACTCGCAGTCGACGGACGAGTTGTCGCCGGCGTCCTTCGTGACGGTGTCCGCGCCCGCGCCGCACACCAGGTCCTCGTCGGGGTTCGAGTCGCGGCTGTTGAGCCGGTCGGCGCCCTCGCCGCCGTTGAGGGAGTCGTCGCCCGCGCCGCTGCCGCCGTTGAGCACGTCGTTGCCGCCCAGCCCGAGCAGGGTGTCGGTCCCGGCGCGGCCGTTCAGCGCGTTGGCCAGCCCGCTGCCGCTCAGCGTGTCGTCGCCGCCGGTCCCGATCAGGCCCTCGACGTCGGTCTTGATGGTGTCGTGCTCGCAGCTGAAGCTGCCGGGGTCGCCGCAGCCGTAGCCGGAGCTCGGGGTGCCGTCGATTCGCGCGAAGACGCCCGGGGCGTTGAGCGGGTCGCCCGAGTAGGTGTCGCGACCGTCGGCGTAGCTCACGTAGTCGAAGCCGGTGCCGCCGTTGTAGACGTCGTCGTCGCCCGTGCCCGGCACGTAGCCGCCGAGCAGCATGTCGCCGCCGGCGCCGCCGCTCAGCGTGTCCGACCCGCCGCCGCCGTTGAACGTGTTGGACACCGCCGCGGTGCCGGCCGCGATCGTGTCGTTCCCGAGGCCGCCGACGACGTTCTCGATGTCCGGCGTGCTGCCGGGCACCGCGCCGACGCTGTCGTTCTGGCACGCCGACGGGCAGTTGACGCCGTCGTTGCGGTTCGCGTCGAGCGTCACGCCGACCGGCTCATCGCGCCCGGCGTAGGACGCCGTGTCCGCGAGGCCAGGCCCGCCGTTGAGCGTGTTGGAGCCGCGGCCGCCGTCGAGCGTGTCGTCGCCGTCCCCGCCCACCAGCTTGTCGTCGCCGTCGGAGCTCGGGTCGTAGACGTCGTACGAGCAGCCGGCCGTATCGCCGTAGAGGGTGTGGCCGGCGAAATCGCCGGGGACGTCGCGGCCGCCGCACAGCGTGTCGTCGCCCGCGCCGCCCGCGAGCGTGTCGTTGCCGCCGCCGCCCCAGAGCTGGTTGTCGGCGAGGCCTCCGGTCAGCTTGTCGTTCCCGTACCCGCCTTCGATGCGCTCGACGTCGGACTTGACGTTGTCCTTCTCCGCGGCGACCCCCGTGGCCGCCGGGGTGCCGTCGTTGGCGACGTTGTCGGGGGTGACCACCACGCCCGCGCCGCGGGCGGCGTAGGTCGTGAAGTCGTAGCCGGCGTCGCCCTCGACCGTGTCGGCTCCGTGGTTCCCGTCGAGCGCGTCGTCGCCGTCGCCGCCGATCAGCGTGTCGTTGTCGACGCCGGTCGCGGAGGGGTTCGGGTCGTCGCAGACGAAGAGGAAGCCGGACACGTTGAAGTGGGGGGAGCCGGAGTAGTTGTGGTCATAGGAGGCGTCCGGGCCGTCGCCGCAGAGGCCGTCCGCGCCGGCCTTGCCGATCAGCGTGTCGTTGCCGCCGCCGCCGGCGAGGGCGTTGCTGCCGGCGTCGCCGGTGAGGTGGTCGTCGCCGCCGCCGCCCCAGGCCGTCTCGACGTCGGCGGCGATGGTGTCGCCTTCGCAGCTCGCGCTGCCCGGGGCGCACGCCTCGCCGTTGGTGCTCGTGCCACCGAGCGTGACCCACACCGGGTTCGTGCGCTCCTTGTAGGAGATGACGTCGCGGCCGTCGCCACCGGCGACGGTGTCCTTGTCGGGGGTGGTGACTGGGACCGGGGCGCGGAAGCCGCGCTGGACGTCCGCGAAGCCCGGCCGGAGAAGATCCGTCCCCGCGCCGCCGGTGAGCTTGTCGCCGCCCGACCCTCCGGTGAGCTGGTTGTCGCCGTCATAGGCGACGAGCATGTCGTTGCCCGCGTCGCCCCAGAGCTTGCCCGTCCCGGCACCGTCGCGAGGGCCGTAGATGGTGTCGTTTCCGTCGTTGCCGACCGCGAGGACCGAGAGGGTCTCCTGCGTGTCGATCGTGTCGTCGCCGGAGCCGCCCGAGACCATCTCGTTGTCGCCGGGCCCGGTGGTCAGGACGTCGTTGAGCGTGCCGCCGATCAGGGTGTCCGTGCCGCGGCCGCCGTTCGCCGTGAGCTTGATCGGCCCGAAGGCGTGGACCGTGTCGTACTGATCGCCGAGCGCGACGGTCGCCGAGGCGAGCGCCAGCTTGCCGCAGCGGACCTGGTGCGTGTCCGGCGCCGGAGCGTCGCGGACGCACTGGGCGGGCAACGCGCCCGACACCGTGATGGGCGCCGCGTCGGAGAAGCGCGTGTTGCCGTTCGAGACCTCGACGGCGACGTCGTTGACCTCGCCGGCGGACGCCGTGAAGCTCAACGTCGTGCTGGTCATGGTCAGCGTTCCGGCCTGCGCGGCGGGCGCCGCGACGGCGAGCACGGCCAACGCCGCGCCGAAGCCCTGCAGAACACGCCGCCTGGGCACCATGGAGTCTCCCGACCGTCGTCCGATGAGCATCAGCGGATCCCCCGCGCGGAGCGCTTGCCCGCCGTCGTTGACCAATGTCGCAGCGTGCGCGCCGACCGTTCGAGGCGCCGGACGGTGGTACTCGCCGGGTCGGCGCCGGCGGCGAACGCGCTCACCGCCGTCGCGTTCACCGTCTCGCAGTCGACGGACGCGTTGTCGCCGACGTCCTCGGTGACCGTGTCGGCGCCGGCGCCGCACACGAGGTCCTCGCCGGGGTTGTCGTCGCGGCTGTTGAGCCGGTCCGCGCCGTCGCCGCCGCTGAACTGGTCGTCGTAGGCGCCGCTGCCCCCGACCAGGTAGTCGTTGCCACCGGACCCGTTGAGGACGTCGGCGCCCAGGCGGCCGTCCAGCGTGTTGCCGAAGCCGCTCCCGCTCAGCGTGTCGTCGCCGCGGGTGCCGATCAGCCCCTCGACGTCGGTCCTGATGGTGTCGCGCTCGCAGTTGAAGGCGCTGGGATCGCCGCAGTTGTCACCGGAGCTCGGCGTCCCGTCGATCCGCGCGAACACCGGGCCACGCAGGAACGGCGGGTACGCGTCGCGGCCGTCGGCGTAGCTGGCGTAGTCGAACCCCGTGCCGCCGATGAAGGTGTCGGCGTCTCCCGCCCCCGCTGGGAAGTATCCGAACGTGCTGAGCAGCATGTCGGCGCCGGGCCCGCCGCTCAGCGTGTCGGGACCCCAGCCGCCGTCGAGGACGTTGGCCGCGACCGCGGTGCTCGATGCGGTCAGGGTGTCGCCGGCGTCCCCGCCGACGATGTTCTCGACGTCCGGCGCGCCGCTGGCGACCGAGCCGACGCTGTCGTTCTGACAGGCGGACGGGCAGTTGGCGCCATCGTTGCGGACGTTGTCGAGCGACACGTCGACCGGCTCTTCGCGGTCCGCGTAGGACACCGTGTCAGCGAGACCGAGACCGCCGTTGAGCGTGTTCGAGTCCTTGCCGCCGTCGAGCGTGTCGTCGCCGTCGCCGCCCGACAGGACGTCGTTTCCGTCCTGCGGCAGGTAGGTGTACTCGCAGAGGGCGTAGTGCCCGAGCCCGTTCTCAGAGCCCGCAGGGCCGCCGCACAGGATGTCGGCTCCGGCCCCGCCCGCGAGCGTGTCGTTGCCCGTCCCGCCCCACAGCTGGTTCGCGGCCGCCGATCCCGTCAGCTTGTCGTCGCCCCGGCCGCCCTCGATCCGCTCGACGTCGGCCTTGACGGTGTCGCGCTCTGCCGGCTTGGAGGCGGTCGCCGGCTCGCCGTCGTTCGCCAGGCCGTCAGCGGTGTTGACGACCACGCCACCGGAGCGACTGACGTACGTTGCGAAGTCGATCCCGGCGCCGCCCGAGATCGAGTCCGCGCCGAAGTTGCCGGCGAGGGCGTCGTTGCCGTCGCCGCCGATCAGCGTGTCGTTGTCGGCATCGGTCATGCCGAGCGACCCGGTGTCCGGATCGTTGCAGCTGAAGGTGAAGCTGTACGAGCGGTAGTCATAGAGGGTGCTCCAGGAATCGCCGCACAGACCGTCCGCGCCGCCCTTGCCGTCGAGCGTGTCCCGGCCCAGGTTCCCGGCGAGGGCGTTGTTCCCCGAGTCACCGGTGAGGTGGTCGTCGCCCGTGCCGCCGAAGACGCGTTCGACGTCGGCGGCGATGGTGTCGCCCTCGCAGGACGTGCTCCCCGGGGCGCACGCCTCGCCGCTCGCACCCGCGGCGCCGATGGTCACCCACAGCGGGTTCGAGCGCTCCTCGTAGGAGACGAAGTCCAGGGAGCCGCCGCCCCCGGCGACGGTGTCCTTGTCCGGGGTGGTGACCGGCGTCGGTCCCTTGAAGCCGTGCAGCCTGTCCCCGAACGTCGGGTAGAGGTAGTCGATCGAGGCGCCGCCGGTCAGGTGGTCGTCTCCCGAGCCGCCGTAGATGACGTTCTGGCCGTCGTAGGCGACGAGCGTGTCGTTGCCCGCGTCGCCCCAGAGGAACGAGCCGACCAGCGACGGGTCGTCGCGGGGCCCGTAGATGGAGTCGTTGCCCTCGTTGCCCGTGGCGAAGACCGTCGTGGTCTGCTGGGCGCTGATCGTGTCGTTCCCGAGGCCGCCCTCGATCTTCTCTTCGTCGCTCTGCCCGAAGTCCTTGTCACCAGTGCCGGTGTTGAGGACGTCGTCCCGGGTCCCGCCGATCAGCGTGTCCACCCCGGGACCGCCGTTCGCCGTGAGCTTGATCGGGCCGAACGCGTGAGCCGTGTCGTCCTGGTCGCCGAGCGTGACCGTCGCCGAGGCGAGTGCCAGGCCGGTGCACCGGACCTGGTGCGTGTCCGGTGCAGGCGCATCGCGGACGCACCCTGCGGGGAGGGTTCCGCCGACGGTGATCGCGGCCCCGGTGTCCGAGAACCGCGTGTTCCCGCCGGAGACCTCGACGGCCACGTCGTTGGCCTCGCCGGCGTACGCGGCGTAGCTCAGCGTCGTGCTCGTGACGGTCAGCGTGCCGGCCTCTGCGGCCGGCGCCGCCAGCGCGAGTCCCCCTGCCACGATCACGACGAAGCCCCGCAGAACGCGCCGTCCTTGCCTCATGAGCACTCCTGGCTGGCTGGCGCGCCGCCCGGACAGGCGGCGCTCCCCAAGTAACTCGCGGAAGTCGGAGAACCGTCGCGCCGGTCCGAATCCGGTCCGTCGACCCGAGGGCGCATCGTGATGCTTCCACCCGCGCATCATGATGCGCTAGGGTGCCGACATGCGCACGACGCTCACGCTCGCCGACGACGTCGCCGCTGCCGTCGAGCGGCTCCGGCGCGAGCGCTCACTCGGCATGAGCGAAGCGGTCAACGAGCTCGTGCGCGCCGGCCTCGCTTCGCAGGCGCAGCCGCGCACACCGTTCCGTCAGCGCGCCTACGACCTCGGGAGTCACGTCAACGTCGACAACGTCGCCGAGGTCCTCGACGCACTCGACGAGCGATAGCCGTCGTGCTCCTCGACGCCAACGTCCTGGTGTACGCCGTCAACCGGCGCGCCGAGCGGCATGACGCAGCCGCGCGCTGGCTCGGCGAGCAGCTCGGCGGAGCACGTAGGGTCGGCTTCCCGTGGCAGACGATCGCTGCCTTCCTGCGGGTGGTGTCCCACCCCCGCCTGTTCGACCGGCCGCTCCAGCCCGCGGTCGCCTGGGATCAGGTCACGGAATGGCTGGCCGCGCCGGTGGCCTGGATCCCCGAGCCGGGGCCGGAGTACCCGCGGATCCTCGGAGCGCTCCTCACCGGATACGACCTCCGCGGCAACCTCGTCCCGGACGCCGCCCTGGCCTCGCTGGCGATCGAGCACGGGGTGCCGTTGATCTCCAGCGACACCGACTTCGCCCGCTTCCGCGAGCTGCGCTGGGAGAACCCGCTCGGATGACCGCGATACGGCATCAGAGGAT
Organism: Solirubrobacteraceae bacterium; assembly: GCA_036389195.1. Taxonomy (GTDB): domain Bacteria; phylum Actinomycetota; class Thermoleophilia; order Solirubrobacterales; family Solirubrobacteraceae; genus JACCYI01. The sequence continues at coordinate 17,091 of DASVQH010000185.1, read as the reverse complement.
CCCGTCGCGGGCGGCCTGCCGGACGGTCGCGACCACGGGCTGGAAGCCCAGCTCGCGCAGGCGGGTCCCGTCCATGCGGCCGGACCACGGGTTGGTCAGCGGCTCCGAGGATCCCTCGATCGGGTCGCCGACCAGCTCGACCAGCTCGTGGATCGACACGGGCGCGTCATCGGTGACGTTGACCACGCGTCCGTCCATGGCTCCGGTCAGCGCGAGCTCGAACGCGGCGGCGACGTCCTGGTGGTGGGCGAGCGAGTAGATCAGCGCGGGGTGCAGCCCGAACCGCTCGACCAGCGTGGGCAGGGAGGCGATGTGGCCGTCGCCCTCGCCGTAGACGAACGGGAGGCGCAGGATCGCCCAGGTCAGTCCGCTGTCGCGCAGCAGCGCCTCGGCGGCGATCTTGCTGGCCCCGTAGGCGGTGGTCGGGTGGCACTCGTCGTCCTCGCGGTGGGGACGGGCGGCGTCGGCGTCGTAGACGTTGCCCGTGCTCGCCATCACGAAGCGCGCGTGCGGGGAGTGCGCCTTCGCGGCGTCGACGAGGTTCCGGGTGCCGTCCCGGTTGGCGCGCCAGATGGCGTCCTCGTCGGAGGTGCGGAAGAAGGCAGCCAGGTGGACGATGGCGTCGACGCCTTCGACGGCCGCCCGCAGCGAATCGGCCTCGAGCAGGTCGCCCCGGACGGCGGTGGCGCCCGCGGGGAGCTCGACGTCGCGACGAATCAGCGCCCGGCAGTCGTAGCCGGCGTCCACGAGGCGTGGGAGGAGGCGAGTCCCGACGAGGCCGCCGGCGCCGGTGAGGAGGAGGGAGATCATGGCGGTTCCTTTCGTTGATGATCAGACGGGCGCCGCGTCGAGCTCGACAGCGCTCAATGAGCTGGGCTGCGGCTGGTGGCGCGGGGCGAGGAGCAGGAAGCACGCCGTTCCCAGCACCACCGCGGCGGCGCCGCTGTAGAAGGCGATGTGCAGTCCGTGCACGAAGGCCCCCTGTGCGACGTCCAGGACCTGCCCCCCGCGGTCGCCGAGCCCTTGGGCGGTCTGCGTGGCGGCTTGCAGCGACGGGCGGGCCGCCGCTCGCACCTGCTCGTCGGCCAGCCGGTCGTCGATGGTCCCGCGGTAGCCGAGGTTGAGCAGGCTGCCGAGGATCGCGATGCCCAGGGCGCCGCCGAGCTCGCGGGTCGTGTCGTTGACCGCCGAGGCCAGCCCCTGCTGCGAGGGCGGGAGGCCCCCGAGGATGGCTTCGGTGGCGGGCGCGGCCGAAAGCGCCATGCCGGCGCCGAGCACGAGGATCCCGGCGAGGTAGAGGCCGTACCCCGAGTCGACCTGCGACTGCGCCAGGATGAGCAGCCCGGCGGCGAGGAGGCCGCTGCCGGTGGCCACCACGGCGCGCATGCCGAAGCGAGCCGCGAGCTGCGGCGCGCGCGGAGCGACCACTCCGAGGATGACGCCGATCGGCAGCAGGGCCAGCCCGGCGCGCAGCGCCGAGTAGCCGAGGACCTGCTGGAGGTACTGCAGGCTGACGAACTGGAAGGCGAAGATCGCGAAGAACTGCATCGTGATCGCGAACGAGCCCGCCGCGAAGCTGGGCGAGCGGAACAGCCGCGGATCGAGCAGCGGGTGCGCCGTGCGGAGCTCCCAGAGGACGAAGCCGACCAGCGCCACGAAGCCCCCGACGAGGACGCCCAGGACGAGCGGGCTGTCCCAGCCACGCTCGGGACCTTCGACGACGCCGAAGACGATCGCCCCCAGGCCGAGGACCGACAACAGGACGCCGACGGGGTCGACCGGGCCGGGGTTCGGGTCGCGGGACGTCGGCACCCGCCGCGCGATGGCGACCAGCAGCGGCGCGCCGAGCGCGGCGTTGAGCACGAAGATCGACTGCCACGAGAAGACCTCGAGCAGGCCTCCGGACGCGAGCAGGGCGAGGATCCCGGCGCCGCCGGCCGTGGCGGCCCAGGCGCCCACCGCCCGGCCGCGCTCCGCGGCGGGGAAGATGCTGATGAGGATGGACAGGGTCGAGGGCATCACGGCCGCCGCGCCGACCGCGGAGACCACGCGCAGCGCGATCACCGCCCCGGGCTCCGACACGAAGGCGATGGCCAGCGACGCAAGGGTGAAGACCCCGAGGCCGCCGACGAGCACCTCCCGCCGCCCGATCCGGTCGGCGAGCGCTCCCGCCGGCAGCAGGAGGGCCGCGAAGACCAGCCCGTAGGCGCCGACGATCCACGTCAGCTGCGTCTGCGTCGCGCCCGTGTCCCGGGCGAAGGACGGCAAAGCCACGTTGAGCGAGATGAAGGCGGCGGTGACGACCGCCAGGGCGGCGCACATCAGCGCCAGCACCTCGGTTCGCCGCCTGCTCGAGAGGATGTCGGTCATGGTCATGCCGTCCTTTCCGGGAGGTGCTGTGGCGTCGTGGCCATGGATGGCACGATCGACGCCGGGGCCCGACGGCACAATGGGAGGGCCGTTCCCTAGGAACGACAGGGCGACCTTCGCGGTGACGGTGGTCGTCATCATCGGTGGCATGGAAGCCTCCAAAGACGAGCTCGCGGGGTGCCTGCGCTCCTGGCGGGAACGGCTCCAGCCCGTCGACGCCGGCCTTCCGTCCGGGGGCCGCAGACGGGTGAACGGATTGCGGCGTGAGGAGGTGGCCCAGCTCGCGGGGCTGTCGGTGGACTACCTGGCGCGCCTCGAGCAGAGCCGCGCGCACAGCCCGTCGCCGTCCGTCGTGAACGCGCTCGCGCGGGCGCTGCGGCTCAGCCGCGAGGAACGAGCACACCTGCTGCGCCTCAGCGGGCACGCCGAGCCGCGGCCGGGCTCGATCGACCGCCACCTGACGCCGAGCGTGCGGCGCCTGCTCGACCGCTGGACCGACCTGCCGGTCATGGTCGTCGACGCGGCGAACGGGGTCATCGAGGCCACCCCGCTCGCGACGGCGCTGGTGGGTGACCTGAGCGGCCTGCCGCGCCGCGAGCGCAACTTGACCTGGCGCCACTTCACCGGCGCCCCGTCACCGCTGCGGCGCACCCCCGAGGAGTGGGAGGACGCGGAGGAATCCATGGTCGCGGAGCTCCACGACGCCATCGGCCGCTTCCCCGCAGATGAGCCGCTGCGCTCGCTCGTCGAGGACCTCCAGGCGGTGAGCCCGCGCTTCGCCGCGCTCTGGGAAGGCCATTGCGTCGCCCGCTCGCCGGCCAAGCGCAAGACGTTCCACCACCCGCAGGTCGGGCTGCTCACGCTCGACTGCGACGCACTGACCGTCGACGGGAGCGACGTGCGCCTCGTCGTCTACACCGCGGCGCCGGGATCGCCCGACGCCGACGCGCTGGCGCTTCTCGCCGCCGTCGGGCTGCAGGACTTCGCCGCGCGGTAGACGTTCCGCGAACCAGCTCGTGGTCCCGTCCGACACGCCACGGGAGCCTTCGCACGCGCTGGAGACGCGACCCGACATGGCGTACCCTCGGCGCCATGCGCTGGATGGCCATGGCCGCCGTGGCGGTCGTCGCGCTGACCGCCGCAGCGGCGGCGCCGGCGAGGAGCTCTCTACGGCTCGCCCGCGCGACGAAGGTGACGGCGAAGGCGCGCTCGGACACGTCGATCCGCCTGCGCTGGCACGCCCGTGCTCGGCGCGAGACGCGCTGGGAGATCCTCTGGGCGTCGCACGAGGTGCGGCTCCGGCGCGGCGCCCGGACGTATCTGGTGCGCGGGCTGCGGCCGGGCAAGCGGTATCGCTTCATGATCCGGGCCTGCCGGCGCCGCGCGTGCCGTCGCGCGACCCGACTGCGCGCCAGGACGCGCGCCGCCACGCCGGCTCCCGGCGCGGACACCCCGGCGCCGGGGCCGGGGCCGGTTCCTCCGCCTGGCTCCGGTTCCGGCCCGCCGTCGCCCCCCGGTGGCGCTCCTTCCACCGAGCTGGCCGGGTGTCCGATCTTCCCGCCCGACAGCCCCTGGAACCAGGACGTCTCCAAGCTTCCGGTCCACCGCGACTCGGCGAGGTTCGTCGCGGCCATCGGCGCCGGCGGCCACCTCCACCCCGATTTCGGCTCGGGGCGCTACGGCGATTACGGCATCCCCTACACGGTCGTCCCGGCCGGCCAGCGGCCCGTGCCGATCCGCTTCACCGCCTACGGCGATCAGAGCGATCCCGGGCCCTACCCCATCCCGCCCGACGCGCGGATCGAGGGCGGGGCTGCGAGCACCGGCGATCGCCACGTGCTGGTCCTGCGCCAGGGCGAATGCCGGCTCTACGAGCTCTTCGCCGCGCGCCCCGCGGGCGACGGCTGGGAGGCGGCATCCGGCGCCGTCTGGGACCTGCGCTCGAACGCGCTGCGCCCGGAGGGCTGGACGTCCGCCGACGCCGCGGGCCTGCCGATCCTGCCCGGCCTGGCGCGGGCCGACGAGGCCTCGGCGGATCGGATCACGCATGCCTTGCGCTTCACGGTCAGTCAGACGCAGCGCGGCTACATCCGCCCCGCGACCCACTTCGCGTCCGGCTCGACCGACCCGACCCTGCCCCCGATGGGCCTGCGCCTCCGGTTGCGTTCGAACTACGACATCGCCGCCTACCACGGGCAGGCGCGAGCGGTCCTCGAGGCGCTGCGCACCTACGGGATGATCGTGGCCGACAACGGGAGCGACTGGTACATCTCCGGCACGCCCGATCCCGCGTGGGACGACGACGACCTCGACCAGCTCAAGCGCGTCCCCGGCAGCGCCTTCGAGGCGGTGGACACCGGGCCGATCCGGTCCGGTTGACGCGCGGGACCGCTTTCGCTACCGGCCCGGGGCCGGGGGCGCCCCGGCCAAGGCGGGACCGACGTTCGCGGCTACCCGGACCGCGGAGGACGCGACCTTGTAGCCCTCGCCGGAGACCTCCGTGTAGAGGGACGACTCGCCGGGTGCGCTCGTGGTCGCGATCAGGCTCTTGCCGCCCGGGACGATCAATCCCGGCTCGAACGAGTAGTGGTCGACATCCGCGCTTGTCGCATGCGCGTAGAGCACGTTCTCCTGACCGCCACTGCAGGCGCCGATCGTGAGATGGACGTAGTGCTGACCGCTTGACGCGTCGCCGATGGCGTACGCGTTCACGCGGAGCGTCTTGATCACGAGCGCCTTCCCGGTGGGCGGCGTCGCGATGCTCACGCAGTCCGTGTAGGTGTTCACGAACGCCGCGAAGTGCACGGCCTCGGTCAGCGGTGCCTCGCGGCTGGTGGTGGTGCCGTCGACGGTCAGCGGTCCGGCGCCGTCGCCGATCTGGACGCTGCCGGTGCTGCTTACGTGCGCCAGCCGGGCGGCGTTCGAGCCGTCGGCGATGTTCACGAGCTGCCCCGTCGCGGCGAACGCGGTCCCCGTCACCACGATCGAGAGCGCGAGCAGCGAGATCGCCGTCGGCAGCGACGGCACGCGCAGCCGCCTGAGTGCCCGTCTGACCATCACAATCCCCCCTTGGGCCCGTAGACGGCGAACGTACAGGGGTTCCCTCCTCGAAAGCAAGCGGCGTTGCGGCGGATCCGCCTCACGCTCAGAACGACGGCGGGGCGACGGTCTTCACGACGCGGAAGAACGCGACCTCCGCGTCGCCGTCCAGCGCACGGATCACCAGGTCGGTCGCGCCGCCGAGCCCGTTGTCGAAGGCGGCGTCGGGCAGCCGGAAGGTCACGGTCCGCAGGCGGTTCGAGCCGGCCCCGGTGACGGGCGGCGTCGTCCGCGTGGCGCCGCCCGTCGCCCGGTACTCGACTCGGAACGCCGTGCCGGCGACGTCCTTGAACGTGACCTTCGCGTCGACGGCCTGCGGCCGGGCGGCGGTCAGGAAGCGGTCGTCGACGGCGAGGTGGATGCCGTCCTGGCCCGCCGCGACGTTCGTGCGCAGGCTCTCGTAGGCGCGGCCGTTCTCGGGCGCGGGGTCGCCGGTGAACACGATCGTCCCGCGGCGGGGGACGCCGCGGCCCGCGACGTCGCGCTGGACGACCCAGCGCTCGAAGTTGCGCACGTACGGGAAGCCGGTCCAGGTGCGGTCGCCGCGATCCTTCCAGTAGGTGTCCTCGGCGTCGCGGAGCGCGATCCACGCGTCGGGCGCGTCGGCGGCGCGCCGGCCCAGCTCGAGCCGGACCCACGCCCAGTGCGCGGCGTAGGCCTTCAGGTAGGAGTCTTCGGGGAAGACGTAGATCCAGTTCATGCGCAGCTGCAGCGCCTTGAGGTTGGACGTGCGGACGCTGTGAGCGGGCGTCGGGGTCGTGAAGCCGCAGTCCGTGTAGCACTCGTTCTCCGTGGCGGCGATCCGGCGGCGGTCGGTCAGCAGCGGCCGGCTCTCGTCGGTGACCATGTGGCCGCTGGACGCGATGCGCGTCCCATAGGCCGGCACCTCGCCGAGGTGGAAGTTGGCCACCTCCGTGATCCCGGTCCGGATCCCCATGCCGGCGTCCACGGCGTCGCGGGCGAACAGCGCGACGTCGTCGCCGAACGTCTCGGAGAACGGGTAGTCCTCGCCGGTGAAGACGAGCTTGTAGGCGAAGTCGTCGGACGGGTCGGCGTTGTCGCCGTTCATCATCGCGACGAGGTCGGCGACCATCTGGCGGTGCCAGGCGCTGTAGCGGCTGAACGTCAGCCCGTTCTGGCGCACGCCGGCGTCGACCATGTCGTAGTCGAACTCGGACCAGGTGAACCCGCCGGGGACGTAGACGAAGCGCAGCCGCGGGTCCGCCCGCAGCCCGCGCCCGACCAGCAGCTCCCGCCACACCGCCCTCACGTGGCTCCAGACGCACGGGTTCCAGATCGGGACATGCCGCCGGCCCTCGTAGTCGGGGCCCACGGACCGGTACGCGCACTTCTGCGCCAGCCACGGCGGCGCCCAGCTCGTCCCGCTGACGAACAGCCGCATCCAGAACGGCGACGGATCGGCATCCTGGCTGCGGAAGCTCGGCAGCGCCATGCCCTCGGCGCTTCCCGTGGTGTCGAGGCTGAAGGTCCCGGGGCCGGCGGGCTGCAGCTGGCGCCAGGTCAGGTCGAAGCCGCGCAGCAGGCGGCGGTCCCCCGCCGCGCTGTCCGCCTCGCTGAAGAACCCGCTGTTGGGCGCCGGCGCGGCCCAGGCGGGCAGCGTCCAGTCGTAGCCGGCGACGTCGCGCGTGATCGTCGCCGCGGACGCGGCGCCCGCGAGCACGAGCGCCGCCGTGACGGCGCAGACGGCGCCGATGAAGCGGCGTGAAAGCACGTGACCGAGCCTACGCGCCAGGTCGGCCCGAGACCAGCGGGCGAGGGGAGCGCCGTTCCCGGTCTCGTGACGGTTCTGGACGCTTCGTCCGTTCTTTGAGCAACGGAGCCCTGGGTCAGATGCCCGCGGCGGTCAGGCAGCGAGCCATGCACGCGCGACACCCGGGACCCATGTTCCTTCGAGGGCTCACCGCCATCGCGACGCTTGCCGCGCTCCTGGTCGTGGCCGAGCCGGCGGCCGCCGGGAGCTGGGTCGAGCAGAGCGTTCCGGCCAAGCAGGGGTTCAACGGCCGTTCGGCGGCGTTGTCGTGCCCGACGGCCACGTTCTGCATGGCGGTCGGCTCGTCTCTCGATCCGAAGGGCCAGCAGCGGGCGCTCGCGCAGGCCTGGAACGGCTCGAGCTGGACGTTGAAGCCCCTCCCCGTGCCCGCGGGCGTGAACCGGACCCGTCTGGCGGGTGTGTCCTGCACCGCGGCGGACGCGTGCACCGCGGTCGGCCACTACGACGTGCCGGAGGGCACGCCGCCGTTCGTCGGCGTGAACGAGCGGCCGTTCGTGGTGCGCTGGAACGGCACCTCGTGGACGCAGCAGACCGTCCCGCTGCCGTCAGGCTCGACCCTCGCGCACCTCAACGCCGTGTCCTGCACCGCGGCGGCCGGCTGCAAGGCGGTCGGCGCCTACCGCACCTCGTCGACCAAGAGCGCGACGTTGATCGCGCACTGGGGCGGCTCGGCGTGGACCGTGCGCGCCTCGCCGAACACCGGGCACCAGTACAACACGCTGCACGGCATCTCCTGCGTCGGCGCCCGGTGCATCGCGGTCGGGGCGACCGGGGACAACCCGAGCACCCCGACGGGGACGATGGCCGTGCGCTACGACGGGACCGCCTGGTCGCCGCTGCCCCTGCCCGGGCCCGCGAGCGCCGCCAGCGCCCTGATGACGGGCGTGTCGTGCACCACAGCCACGGCGTGCACCGCGGTCGGCGGCTACTCGGCGCAGAGCAGCGAGCCCGACACGCTGGTGATCGCGCGCTGGAACGGCACGAGCTGGACGCCGCAGACTCCGCCCCAGAAGGAGAACGGCGTGTTCCGCCAGCAGCTCGACGCGGTGTCGTGCACCGGCGCGTCGCTCTGCACCGCCGCCGGGTTCGAGACGAACGCCTACGCGGGCGGCGACAACCCGCTGGTCCTCCGCTGGAACGGCGCGAGCTGGGAGAAGCAGACGGCTCCGGAGCCCGCGGGCGTCGACGACGGGGCCTGGCTCGGCGGGATCTCGTGCAACTCGGCCGGATGCACCACGGTCGGCGGCGCGTCGGTCTTCGGCTACGCGAACGCGGGGTCGGTGGCGCTGGCCGAGCGGCGGGCCACGACGGCGACGAGCTGGACGCTCCAGTCCGCGGCGAACCGCACCGGCGCCTACAGCGGCGACATGTTCGGGGTGTCGTGCGTGAGCGCGACGTGGTGCCTCGGGGTCGGTACGTACACCGGCGGCCGCGGACAGGGCGCCACCATCGCCCGCTGGAACGGGACCGCCTGGGCATCGCAGACCCCCGGCGCCGCGATCGGCACCGGACGGGGCGGCGACAACCTCAACGCGGTCTCATGCACCTCGACGACCGCCTGCATGGCCGTCGGCACGTACGAGGAGCCGGGCGGCGGCATCTTCGCGCCGGCGCGCCCGCTCGCGCAGCGGTACAACGGCACGAGCTGGACGTCCCAGAAGCTGCCGTTCCCCGCCGACGCCGGCTCCATCCAGAGCATGTCGGTGGCGTGCGGGTCGGCGACCGCGTGCTTCGCGGTCGGCCAGTTCCAATCCGGGCCGTACCTCGCGCGCTGGAACGGGACGGCCTGGAGCCAGCAAACGGTCCCGGCCCCGGCGGGCACCGTCCCCGCGACGCTCAGAGGGGTGGCGTGCACGAGCGCCAGCGCATGCACGGCCGTCGGCCGATCGAGCTCCTCCACCGGGCAGAAGCCGCTGATCGTGCGCTGGAACGGAACGTCGTGGGCATACCAGCCGGCAGTTGCACCCGCCGGCGCGACGTACGTGGAGCTCACCGGCGTGTCGTGCACCGCGCCCAAGCCGTGCACCGCCGTCGGGTCCTACTCGGGTCCCAACGGCGCCGGCGCCTTCGCCGAGCGCTGGACGGGAACGACCTGGACGCTGCAATCGGTCCCGTACGCCGGCCTCAAGCGCGTCTCTTGCCCCACGCTCACGAGCTGCACGGGCGTCGGCGGCTATACCCCCTCCCAGGAGTGGAACGGCACGAGCTGGTCGCTCAAGGGCCAAGACCCCGCCACCTTCCAGTGGGACGTCTCGTGCACCGCCGCAAGCGACTGCACGTCCTCGGGCTGGGTGGAGCGCCGCGAGAACGTGATCCGATCGTTCTTCGCCGGCGTCGTGCTGATGACCTACGGCAAGTCGCCCACCGCCGCACGGTTCTCCGAGGCCAAGGCCGCGGCGTCCGCCCCGGGGTCGTCGGACAGGCGGGTCGCAGAGATCGTCGCGCGCTGAGGTCCGAGCCGTCCGGGGGCGGAGGTGCACGGATGCCACACTGAGACCATGGGCATCGCCGACACCACCAAGCGCGCCGCACACGCCGTCGGCGCGCACCGCATCCAGACCCGGCCGGCCGGCCGGCACGTCCGCGTCGAGCACGACGGCCAGGTTCTCGCCGACTCCGATCGCGCGGTCGCGCTGGAGGAGACCGGGCTCCCGACCCGCTACTACCTCCCGCGCGACGACGTCCGGACGGACCTGCTCCAGGCCAGCCCGACGACCTCGCACTGCCCGTTCAAGGGCGATGCGACCTACTTCTCGGCGCCCGGCGTCAAGGACGCGTTCTGGGTCTACGAGCAGCCCTCCGAGGAGGACGCCAAGCCGGTCGCCGGCCTCCTCTCGCCCTGGCCGGGACGCGTCACCATCACCGTGGACGGCGAGCCAGCCTGAGCCGCCAAGGCGCGCCGCCTCCGCACGAGTTGCTCTGAGTTGCGCTCAGAGTGGCAGCAAACTGGTAGCGGGCGGCTGGGTTGCGATGGAAGCCCGCGCTGATCTAGAGCTGCATCCCGAAGCGTCCGGTGGCGATCACCGCCGTCGACTGCTGCGGTTCCCAGTCGTCTGACCCGTAGGTGTCGCTGTGGCGGGTGATCGTCTGGCGACCTCGGAGCGAGAAGGTGTGGAACTCGACGTCGACGCGGTCCTTCGTGACGTCGACGCGCGGGCGCCAGTCGAGCGGCGGATCCTCGCTCCACGTCCACTCCTCCTCGACGTCGGTGAGGACCTCGCGACACGCCTTCGCGACCAGGTCGTCGTCGGCGGGAGGACGGTCGAGCACGAACTCGTCGGTCCACGCGAGTCCGTGCCACAGCGCGCCGATCTCCCGCAGTTCGCGCGCGGCGATCGAGGCGCAGAGACGGGACCAGGCCGAGCCGTCGCCGACGACGGCGCTCATGGGTTCTGTGGCGCCCAGCGGTCGCGGGCGGGCGCCGCGACCGCGGGTCGGTTCGAGGCAGTCGTGAGGCTCTGTCCAAGCCGATCCTCTCGGGACGGCCCAGACGAGTCCGAGGCCGTTGCCGGCGCCGTGGCGGGCGCCGTGACCGTAGACGAGCTGGTAGGCGCGAAGCTCGCATCCCGGACGCAGACGAAGATGGGGCGCGAACGCGCCCAGCACGGCGTTGGGATCGGTCGTCGACTTCGACCACCCCGGCGGGGGCTCAGCGGACGTGTCGACGGCGGCTTGCGCGCGCCTGCGCACGGCGAGCACCGCGGCAGCGTCGAAGCTCGTCACGTCTCCGCCGGGGAGATCCGTGCCGGATCCGCCCCGCTCGGCGGGTGCTCCGAGACGCCGAGGGTCATGAGCGCGCCCCACTCCATGTACCGCTCGCCCGCCTCCGGATGTCGGATGTGGGCGCCCGCTTCGTCCACGCGCACCACCTGCCACTGCCGCCCCATGGCGTCCCAGCGAACATCGCCGTCGCGAAGTCCCAGCGACGCGCCCGACGCCGTCGAGCCCTGGTCCGACGCCGACCAGTCGTCGAGCGGCTTGAAGGCGGAGAGGTCGAGTCCCGCGGCGGCGTAGCGGTCATGCGGACTCCCCGCGTCCGGTAGACCGCGGGACTGCTCCGCGGTCACCACCACGCACTCGAGCCTCGTCGGGAGCTCGGTCATCACTTCCTCGACCGAGCGTTCGCTCTCGATCAGCCACCGAAGCGTGCGGTTGAGCGGCTCCACGTGCTCGATGACAAGCCGGCCGCTTCGCGGACCCCCGCTCAGCACGACGTCGGCCGCTTCGCGCGACCACGGAACCGCCCGCGGGTACTTGGGCCGCACCAGCGGCCGTTCGAGCCGCGGCTGCTGCCAGAAGAACCACACGGCTTCACGCAGGATCTTCAGCGGAGGCTGGGCCCCGGTCCGCGCCGCCCACGATCGCAGCGAGGCCGCGACGCCGACGATCAGCGCAGCGTCCGCCTCATCGTCTCGCGGTTTCGCCGGCATGCGTCGGATTATCACGCCATCCCTTCCGTCCTGCTCCCTGGCGGTCTTCGGGGCGGTGCATCGGTACCGCGGCCGCGACGCTCAATCGGTCCTAACAACGCGAAACCCCGCCTGAGCGGGGTCTTCGGGAGTAGCGGGGGCAGGATTCGAACCTGCGACCTTCGGGTTATGAGCCCGACGAGCTACCTGGCTGCTCCACCCCGCGGCGTGAAGCGCAGTCTAGCAACGCTCGGGCTGGGGTTGAAGGCCCAGAAGCTCCCGCATCCGCGTCGCGTTGGCGGGCGCGAACGCCTCCCAGTCGTTGTTGAAGTAGGCGTAGACCTCGACGCTGCGGCGCAGGGCGCCGATCCGGGCGGCCCACGTGCGCAGCTCGGCGTCGGAGTAGTTGCCGCGCTCCCCCAGGCGGCCGTAGTGGAACCGCAGGAAGGTCCAGTCGGCGGTGAGCACGACGTCGTCGATCCAGGGCCGGCGCGGGTCGTCCCCCACCGCCAGCGCGACGCCGAACGACCGCAGCAGCTCGTACACCGGCTCGCAGAACCACGAGGGATTCCGGAGCTCGAAGCAGTGGCGCCCGGGCGGGAGCGCGCGCAGCGCGCCCTCCAGCCGCTCGTCGTCGCGCGCGAAGCTCTCCGGCAGCTGCCACAGCACCGGGCCGAGCTTGCCGGCGTCCACGAGCGGCTGGATGCGCTCGTAGTAGCGCTCGATGCCCTGCGCCATGTCGGTCAGCCGCTTCATGTGCGTCAGGAAGCGCGAGGCCTTGGCGGCGAAGACGAAGCCGGGTGGCGTCATCTCGACCCAGCGGGCCACGGCGTCGCGCGAGGCGAGCCGGTAGAAGGTCGAGTTGACCTCGACCGTGTCGAAACGCGAGGCGTAGACCGACAGCCACTTCGACTGCGCGCAGCCGGGCGGGTAGACCGGGCCGCGCCAGTCGCGGTACTGCCAGCCCGAGCAGCCGATGTGGACGGGGAGGCTCAGGACGTCCGGGCCAGCCGGGGCAGCTCGATGGCCGGGCAGCGGTCCATGACCACCTGCAGGCCGGCGGCCCGGGCACGCGCGGCGGCCGCCTCGTCGATCACGCCGAGCTGCAGCCACACGGCGCCAGCGCCGATCTCGATCGCCTCGTCGACGTGCGCGCCCGCCGCCTCCGAGCGCCGGAAGACGTCGACGACCTCGACGCCCTCGGAGGCCGGGATGTCGCGCAGCGACGGGTAGCAGCGCTCCCCGAGCAGCTCGGAGCAGTCGGGGTTGACCGGGATGACCCGGTACCCGCGCGCCTGGAGCAGCGCGGCGATGCGGTGGGAGTCGCGCAGCGGGGACGGCGAGCAGCCGACGACGGCCCAGGTCTTGTACGCGGTCAGGACGTCGGCGACGACGGGCTCGATCACGACCGCCGTCCTACCCGCGCCGCGCGGCTACTTCACGCGCAGCTTGAGGGTCGGCCCCTCCTGCCGGCAGTCCTTCGTCCGCCGCCGCACGCACTTGATCCGGTGGGCCTGCCAGTAGTAGACGCCCGGGCGGTTGAGCCAGAACCCCGGGAAGTCGTGGAAGCGGGGCCGGTAGCGGTACACGCCGCCCTTGCCGCGCGTGGCCCGCCCGACGGACTCGCGCGTGCAGATGAGCCCGTCGGCGCGCCGCTTCTTCTTCGAGCGGCAGACGTGGACGTAGACCTCGCCGCCTCCGCGCGCGCGGACCTTGAACAGCGGCGCCTCGCCGCGCGGGATCGTGTCGCCCGCGCGCGGGGAGACCGGCGTGACGCCGTGGCGGGTGGCGGCGTGAGCCGGCCCGGCCAGACCGGCCAACGCGACGGCGACAAGAACGAGCACACGGGACATCGGGGCGTGGGAGGCTACCCGGGCCGCCCGACGCCCATGGCCCGCATCGTCCTCACCCGAACACTGCCCTTCCCGGCCGTCGAGCGCCTCGAAGCCGAGCACGACGTGACCGTCTGGCCCGACCAGCTTCCGCCCCCGCCGGAGCGGCTGCGCGAGCTGGTCGCCGAGGCCGAGGGGCTCCTCTGCCTGCTCACCGACCAGGTCGATCAGGCGCTCCTCGCCGCCGCGCCGCGCCTCCGCGCGATCTCGAACTACGCGGTCGGGACCGACAACGTCGACCTGGACGCCGCGACCGCGCGCGGCATCCCGGTCGGCTACACGCCCGACGTCCTCACCGACGCCACCGCCGACCTCGCCTTCGCCCTGCTGCTCGCCTCCGCGCGGCGGCTTCCCGAGGCGGCGGCGGCGGTCCCCGCGGGCGAGTGGGAGACGTGGGAGCCGGCGCGCTGGCTGGGCACCGACGTGGCCGGCGCGACGTTGGGGATCGTCGGGATGGGCCGCATCGGCAGCGCGGTCGCGCGCCGCGCCGCCGGGTTCGCGATGACCGTCCTCGACGCGCGCGAGACCGGCCTGGAGACCCTGCTGGAGCGCTCGGACTTCGTCTCGTTGCACGCGCCGCTGACCCCGGACACCCGCGGGCTGATCGACGCCCGCGCGCTCGCGCGCATGCGTCCGACCGCCCACCTGATCAACACCGCGCGCGGGCCGCTCGTGGACGCCGAGGCGCTCGCGCGGGCGCTCCAAGACGGGGAGATCGCCGGCGCCGCCCTCGACGTGACCGATCCCGAGCCGCTGCCCGCCGACCACCCGCTGCTGCGCGCGCCGAACCTGCTGGTCGTCCCGCACGTCGGCTCGGCCACGCGGCAGACGCGGGCGACGATGGCCGAGATCGCCGTCGACAACCTGCTCGCGGGGCTGGCCGGCGAGCCGCTGCGCCACCAGGCGAACTAGACGATCCGCCGCCCGCCGCAGACCACGGCGGCCGGACGGGCGAGGACGCGCGGATCGGCGACCGGGTCGGCGTCGAAGGTGACGACGTCCGCCGGCGCCGCCTCCTCGAGACCTGGCAGCCCGAGGAACGCGCGCGCCGCGGTGCTCGCCGCCGCCACCGCGGCGGCGGGCGGCGCGCCGTAGCGGACGAGCGCCGCGACCTCGTCGGCGACCGACCCGTGCGCGCCCTCGTCGGTGCCGGCCAGGATCGGCACGCCGAGCTCGACGGCGTACGGAAGCGTCTCGCGCTGGCGGGCCAGCAGCTCGGCGGCCGGCGGGACCCGGTCGGCGATCGGCTCGAGGTAGTGCGCCACGGTGGTCAGCGTCGGCGTCCACGCCGTGCCGCGCGCGGCCATCGTCTCGACGTCCTCTCGCGTCGCCCAGTTGGCGTGCTCGATCGAGTCGACGCCCGCGGCCAGCACCTCGGCGACCGTCCGCCCCATCACGTGCGCCGCCAGCCGCCCGCCCTCCTCGTGGACGGCGGCGCTGATCTCGGCCAGCAGCGCGAACGGGTAGCCGAGGACCGGCGCGAGCGGGTCGTGGCCCGGGCCCGGCGCGTCGGCGATCAGCTTCACCCACGGCTGGCCGGCCCGCACCATCGCGCGGGCGCGTGCGACCGCCTGCTCGGCGGGCGTCGGCTCCACGAGGTGCGCGAGGAAGGAGTCCGGCGGCACGAGGAACGGGCCGCAGGAGATCACCCGCCCGCCGCCCGGCGGCTCCGGGTCGAGCGCGACCCCGGGCAGCGCGCCGGCGTCGCGCACGGCGAGGACGCCCGCGCGGCGGTGCAGGTCGAGGTGGGCGGCGATCAGCTCCGGGCTCCCGCGCGGCAGGCCGAGGCGCTCGTGCGTTTCGAACGTGAGGTGGACGTGGGCGTCCACCAGCCCTGGCGCGACCCACCCGCCCGGGAGCGGCTGCGCCCCGGGCGGGGGCTCGCGGACCAGAAGGCCATCGGCGATCGCCCAGCGCTCCCGCGCGCCGCCGAGGACGGGCACCGCGTCGATGGTCCAGGCGTCGCCGGGCATGCGTGTACTAGCTTCCCGCGCATGCGCGTCGCCGTGGTGGACATCGGGACGAATTCGACCCGGCTGCTGATCGCCGACGTCGACGCCGGCAGCGTGAGCGAGCTGGATCGCCGGTCGATCGTCACCCGGCTGGGCGAAGGGGTCGACGCGACGGGGCAGCTCGGCGACGCGCCCCAGGAGCGGGTGTTCGCGGTGCTCGAGGAGTACGCCGCGGCGATCGAGGCCGCCGGCTGCGAGGCCCGGACCGCGGTGATGACCTCGGCGGTGCGCGACGCGAGCAACGGCGCGGCGTTCGCGGCGAGGGTGCGCGACCGCTACGGCCTGGAGGGCCGGACGCTCAGCGGCGACGAGGAGGCGAACTTCTCGTTCCGCGGCGCCACCGTCGGGGGCACGCACGAGGGTCGCCTGCTGGTCGTCGACATCGGCGGCGGCTCGACCGAGCTGGTGGTCGGCGCGCAGCGCAAGGTCGAGTTCCACGTCTCCACGCAGGCCGGCGTCGTCCGGCACTCCGAGCGCCACCTGCACACCGATCCGCCGACGCCCGACGAGCTCGCCGCGCTGCGCGCCGACGCCCGCGGCGTGATCGCTGCCGCGGTGCCCGTGGAGGTCCGGTTGCGCGTCGACGATGCCATCGCGGTCGCCGGCACGGCGACGCAGGGCGCGGCGATCGACCTCGGCCTGGAGCCCTACGACCCGGCGAAGGTCGAGGGCCACGTGCTCGACCGCCCCACGCTCGACGCCCAGCTCGCGCTGCTGGCCAGCCTGCCGCTCGAGCAGCGGCGCGACGTGCGGGGCCTCGATCCCGACCGCGCGCCGACGATCGTCGCCGGCGTGGCCATCCTGCTGGAGGTCCTGGGCGCGTTCGAGCTCGGCCACGCCACGGTCTCTGAGCGCGACATCCTCTGGGGTGTCGCGCTGGACCTAGCGTCGGGCTAACGCTCCTTTTTCTTTCTGGACGTTTGTTCGATTGCCCCGGACCGGGGGGCGCGGGATACTCGCCTCGTCGGTAGGGGAAGGTGGCAGGTCGACAGGTCCGTCACCCCAGCCAACCGGCGCATAGGTCCGGGCGATGCCGCCTTGCGCGGCGCCTCCCGCCGTTCGGACCACACATAGGCCCTTTCAAGGCACGTACCCCTGCCCGTCCTGACGGGGCCAACTTGGAGCCGCCCGCCCCGCCGCGGGCGGCTTCGTTTAACGGGCCGGGGCCAACAGGCCCTCACGCACGAACCGCCCCGCCAGCGCGGCCCGCCCGGCCTCGTCGAGCCACTCGCTCAGGTCGGCGACGGCGAACGGCTCCCCGCCGGCCATCCGCTCGATCGCCGGGCGAACGCGCGCGGGCAGCCGCAGCGCGCGCGACGCCGTCCGCACCACGACGGTGCCGTTCCCGTCGCCGGTCACCTCCCACGACCCGGCCGCGCGCAGCATCGCGTCGTCATCGACCGCCCCGAGCCGGGCCAGCGCGGCGATCTGCCCCGGCGCGAACGTCGGCGGCCGCGGACGCGACACCCGGCGCACCAGCGCCTCGACGTCCGCCTCCCCCAGCAGCCGGGCGAGCA
>DASVQH010000184.1:0-10184 GCA_036389195.1 Solirubrobacteraceae bacterium | reverse complement strand
CTTCGTGGTCGGCAGCCAGGTCGTGCGCCACCCCGGCATCGTGCGCCAGCGCGAGCGTGACGGCTGCGAGCTGGGCAACCACACCTTCACGCACTCCGACGTGGGCGCGCTGCCCGGCTGGCGCCGGTCGCTCGAGCTGCGGGCCACGGACGCCGCCGTGGCGGCCGCGGCGGGCGTCCGGCCGCGGCTGATGCGCCCGCCCTACAGCTCGACCCCGCGCGAGGCGACCGGCCGTCAGGCCCGCGCGTTCGGCCGGGTCGCGGGCGGCGGCTACGTGATCACGCTGACCGACCTCGACGCCCGCGACTGGGACCCCTCGCGCGACGCCCGCGCCATCGCCGCCGCGGCGACGCCCAAGGGCCGCGAGGGCGGCTTCGTCCTGATGCACGACGGCGGCGGGGACCGCGCGCGGACCGTGGCGGCGCTGCCGAAGCTGGTCGCCGCGCTGCGCTCGCGCGGCTTCGAGCTCGTCACCGCGTCGGAGATCGCCGGCCTCTCGCGCGCGCAGGCCGAGCTGCCCGCGACCTCCGGCCAGCGGCTGCGCGGGCAGCTGCTGATCGGCACGCTGGCCGTGGCGCGCACCGTCACCGACGTCCTGACCTTCCTGCTCGGGCCGATCGCCATCCTGATGCTGCTGCGCGCGCTGGTCATGGTCGTGCTGGCGCGCCGGCACACGCGCCGCCGCCGCGCCCTGCCGTTCGATCCCGCCTACGCCCCGTCGGCCAGCATCCTGGTCCCCGCCTACAACGAGGCGGTCGGGATCGAGGCCGCGGTGCGCTCGTTCGCGGCGAGCGAGCACCCCGACTTCGAGGTGATCGTGATCGACGACGGCTCGTCCGACGGCACGCCGGAGCTCGTCGAGCGGCTGGCGCTGCCCAACGTGCGCGTCCTGCGCCAGGCCAACGGCGGCAAGCCGGCGGCGCTCAACCGCGGGCTGGCGGCGGCGCGCAACGAGGTCGTCGTGATGGTCGACGCCGACACGGTGTTCGAGCCGCAGTCGCTGCGCCGGGTGATCGCGCCGCTGTCGGCGAGCGCCGTCGGCGCGGTGTCGGGCAACACGAAGGTCGGCAACCGCCGCGGGCTGCTCGGGCGCTGGCAGCACATCGAGTACGTCATGGGCTTCAACCTCGACCGCCGCCTCTACGACGTGCTGCGCTGCATGCCCACCGTCCCCGGGGCGATCGGCGCGTTCCGCCGCCAGGCGCTGCAGGACGTCGGCGGGCTCTCCTCGGACACCCTGGCCGAGGACACCGACCTCACGCTGGCCATCGGGCGGGCCGGCTGGGACGTCGTCTACGCCGAGGAGGCGATCGCCTGGACGGAGGCGCCGCCGACGCTCAACGCGCTGTGGCGCCAGCGCTATCGCTGGTCCTACGGGACGATGCAGGCGGTGTGGAAGCACCGGGCCGCGGTCGTGCGCCGCGGCGAGGGGCGCATCGGGCGCCGCGCGATCCCCTACATGGTCCTCTTCCAGGTCGCGCTGCCGATGCTCGCGCCGCTGATCGACCTCTTCGCGCTCTACGGGATCCTCTTCCTCGACCCGATCCCGGTGATCGGCTACTGGGTGGCCTTCAACCTCGTGCAGCTCGGCCTCGCCGCCTACGCGTTCCGGCTCGACCACGAGTCGTGGCGGCCGCTGTGGGCGATGCCGCTGCAGCAGTTCGTCTACCGGCAGCTCATGTACCTCGTGGTCATCGAGTCCGTGATCAGCGCGGTGCAGGGCAAGCGGCTGGCCTGGCAGCACATCGAGCGGCGCGGCGAGATGGACGCCGCGCGGCCGTAGACTCCGGCCGGCGATGGTCGCCATCCCGTCCTGGATCGATCCGCGGCTGATCCTCCGCGCGCTCGACGACCTCCACGACCTGGCGGGAAGCGCGCGCGAGCTGCGCGGCGCGGCCGGCGACCTGCGCGTCCTCGCGGACACCGCCCGGACGCTGCCCGAGGTGGAGGCGCGGCTGACGGCGCGGATCGAGTCGGCCGAGGCGCGGCTGGGCGACGTGATCGAGGCCGCGGCGCCGCTCGACGGGCTCGGCGAGCGGGCCGACGGGGTGCTCGGCGGGATCGACCGGGTCGACGCCCGCGCCGCCGAGCTGCTCGCCGCGGTCGATCGCGTGGACCACGTCGAGCATCAGGTGGCCGAGCTCGTGCGGGTCGCCGAGGAGCTGCGCGGCGGGCTGCCGACGCTCGACGAGGCGCTCCGGTCGATCCGCGAGCTCAACGCCGCGGCGAGCACCCTGGCGGCGGCGGTGCAGCCGCTGCAGGGCACCGCCGAGCGGCTCGGCCGCATCGCGGACCGCCTCCCGGGCGCCCAGCGCCGCGCCCGCTAGAGCTCAGCGCGCGATGCAGATGGCGTAGGCCGTCGCGCTCCAATCGGCGTTCGAGCCCGTCTCGTCCTCCGTCGCGGTCACCGTCGTCCGCGTGAGCGCGGCGTCGGGGCGCAGGTCGTCGATGCCGACCTGCCCGGCCCCGCCGCCGATCCGCGCGCCGGTGCCGATGAGGTGCTCGCCGGTCGGGCAGGTCGCGCTCGCCCGGGCGAATTCCTCGGACCCGGAGTAGGTCGTCGCGGCGACGCGCTGCAACCCGGGCGGCGGCGGCGCGCACACGGCGATCACGTCGACGTGCCACGCCTCGGCGGTTCCCGTCTCGTCCTCGTGCGCGGTCGCCGTCACGGAGGACAGGGCGCTGTCGGGGCGCAGCCCGGTCAGGACCAGCTGGTTCGCCGCGCCCGCCACCCGGCCGGCCGCACCGAGCACGCGCTTGCCCGGCGGGCACGCCGCCACGGCGGACCGGGCGGCCGAGGAGCCGTCGGGGCCGGCGGCGCGCACCACCTCCGAGCCGGCGACGGCCGTGACGCAGATGGCGTACGCGGTCACCGACCACGGTCCGCCCGGGCCTGTCTCGTCGGCTTCGGCGAGCGCCTCGAACACCGTCCGCCGGTCAGCTTGGCCGACGAGGAGGGCGAGCCGCACCTGCTCGAATCCGCCGGTGACCTCGCCGCCGAAGCCCGTGGCCTCCTGCCCGGGCGGGCAGTCGCCGAACGCCGCCTGGGCCGTCGACGCCGACCGCTCCAGCGACCGTGACTCCAGCTGCGCGACCGCCGCGCAGACGGCGAAGGCGGTGACGCTCCACCCGGCGGGGCTGCCGGTGTCGTCCTCCGACGCCGCGAACCCGGCGCCGCGGAGATCGCCGGTGGGAGAGGCCGCGCGAAGCACCACCTGGCCGTCGGTGCCGTTGATCGTCCCGCCGCCGGAGATCGCCGACTTCCCGCGCGGGCACGCGGCCGTGGCGGTTTGCGGCGCCGTCGAGCTCACCGCCGTCGTCGCCGCGGTCCGCTGCAGCCCCGTGACCGGGTCCGAGCAGATCGCGTAGGCCGTGACGGTCCAAGGGCTCGCGTCGCCCGTCTCGTCCTCCACCGCGTTGACCGTCACGGCGCGGTTGGCGAGGTTCGGCACGATCCCGTCGAGTAGGACCTGGCCGTGCGCGCTCCCCGCCTCGGCTCCGCTGCCCAGCAGCGCCTTCCCGGCAGGGCACGTGGCGGCGACGGACTTGGCCGCGGAGCTCGAGGCGCTCGTCGCCGCCGCGCGGACGAGCCCCGCCGGCGCCGGCGCGCACACCGCGTACGCCGTCACCGACCACGCCGCCGGCGTCCCGGTCTCGTCCTCGCGCGCGTGCACCGTCACGCTCGCCAGCGTCGCGTCGGGGCGGATCGCGTCGACCCGCACGTTCCCGTCTCCGGGACCGACCGACGCACCGGTCCCGACCACGCGTTTGCCGGCGGGGCATGGCACGGTGACCGCCTTGCCCGCGGAGTCCGCCGGGCTCGCCGTCGCTACCTGCTCGAGGCGGGTGAACATCGCCGAGGCGCTCGGCGCCATCGCGGCCGGCAGGAGCGCGAGCGTTCCGGCGGCGACGAGCAGCAGGCGCCTCACCGGCCGACCCTCCTCCCACCGGAGAGGCGATGTCAAGTGCGCCCGGTCAGGCGCCGTGGCACTTCTTGAACTTCTTGCCGCTCCCGCACCAGCACGGGTCGTTGCGGCCGACCTGCTCGGAGGACTCCAGGCGGCGCTGCTGCACCGGCGCGGCGGCGGCCAGCTCGCCCTCCTCCTGGACCTCGACGCCGTAGCCCTCGCCGCCGTAGGCGCTGGGCTGGTCGTCGAGCGTGCCGCCCGAGTAGGAGAGGGCCGCGGGGCCGCCGGTGACGCTGGAGCGCGCGGGCTGCGGGACGGCGGGCTGGGCCTGGCCGTCGGCGCCCTCGACCTCCACCTCGACGTTGTAGATCATCCGCGCGAAGTCGGACCAGATCGAGTGCATGAGGTCCTGGAACAGCGTGTAGGCCTCGTTCTTGTACGCGACCAGCGGATCGATCTGAGCGAACCCGCGCAGGTGGATGCCCTCGCGCAGGTAGTCCATGTCGTAGAGGTGCTCGCGCCACTTCTGATCGATGATCTGGAGCAGCAGGTAGCGCTCCAGCGTGCGCATCAGCTCGCCGCCCAGCTCCTCCTCGCGCTCGTCGTAGAGCTTGAGCGCGTCCTCGGTGAGCAGACGGACCAGCTCCGCGCGGTCGACCTGGTCGCGCGGCAGGTCCTCGGGGGCGAAGTCGACCTCGTAGACCGCGTCGAGCTGCGCCCACAGGCCTTCGAGATCCCACTCCTCGACGTAGTCGCCGGGCGTGTACTCGCCGACCAGCCGCTCCACCACCTCGGCGATCTGCTCGCGCGCGACCGGGCCCATGTCGCGGCCCTCGAGCACCTCGTCGCGGTACTTGTAGATGATCTCGCGCTGCTGGTTCATCACGTCGTCGTACTCCAGGACGCGCTTGCGCAGCAGGAAGTTCTGCTCCTCGACCTTCTTCTGGGCGCCCTCGATCTGCTTCGTGAGCATCTTGGCCTCGATGGGCTCCTCGTGGCCGTCCTCGTCGACCGGGCCGAGGCGGTCGAGGATCCGGTAGATGCGGTCGCCGGCGAACAGGCGGACGAGGTCGTCCTCGGCGGAGAGGAAGAAGCGCGACTCGCCGGGATCGCCCTGGCGGCCCGCGCGGCCGCGCAGCTGGTTGTCGATGCGGCGCGACTCGTGGCGCTCGGTGCCGCAGATGTAGAGCCCGCCGGCCTCCAGGACGACCTCGCGGTCCTCCTCCACGCGGGCCTCGATCGCCGGCAGGATCTCGGCGAAGCGCTCGTCGTAGTCCGGGTCGCCGGACCGCAGGCCGAGCTTGGCCAGCTCGAGCGTCGTCTGGTGCTCGGCGTTGCCGCCGAGCTTGATGTCGACGCCGCGGCCCGCCATGTTCGTGGCGATGGTGACCGCGCCGGGGCGGCCGGCCTCGGCGATGATCGCGCCCTCGTGCTCGGCGTACTCCGGCTTGGCGTTGAGCACGGTGTGCTTGATCCCGAGCTTGTCCAGGCGCGCGCCGAGCATCTCGGAGGTCTCGACGGAGATCGTGCCGACGAGGATCGGCTGGCGGCGCTCGTGCCGCGCGGCGATCTCACGCACCAGCGCGCCCCACTTGCCGTCCCGGGTCTTGAAGACCTGATCGTTCTCGTCCCTGCGGACCATCGGGCGGTTGGTGGGGATCTGGACGACCGGGAGCTTGTAGATCTTCATGAACTCGGTCGCCTCGGTGAGCGCCGTGCCGGTCATCCCCGCGAGCTTGTCGTACATGCGGAAGTAGTTCTGCAGCGTGATCGTCGCGAGGGTCTGGTTCTCCTCCTGGACGCGCACGTTCTCCTTGGCCTCGACGGCCTGGTGCAGCCCCTCCGACCAGCGGCGGCCGTCGAGGATGCGGCCGGTGAACTCGTCGATGATCTTCACCTCGCCGTCGACCACCGCGTAGTCGACGTCGCGCTTGTAGAGCGACTCGGCCTTCAGGGCCTGGTGCAGGTGGTTGACGAGGTTGCCGTTCTCGGCCCGGTAGAGGTGGTCGATCCCGAGGAAGCGCTCCGCCTTCTCGACGCCCTGCTCGGTGACGGACACCGTCTTGTGCT
This sequence comes from Solirubrobacteraceae bacterium, assembly GCA_036389195.1. Taxonomy (GTDB): domain Bacteria; phylum Actinomycetota; class Thermoleophilia; order Solirubrobacterales; family Solirubrobacteraceae; genus JACCYI01. The sequence goes on along the minus strand of DASVQH010000184.1, from coordinate 4,206 downwards.
TCTCGTCGAACTCGAAGTCGTAGTCGGCGACGAACTCCTTCTTCGTCTTCGGGTCCATGCCCTCGGGCTTCTTGCCCGACTTCATGCGCTTGGCGAGCTTGGCGAAGCTCGCGTAGAAGTCGGCGGCCTGCTCGGGCGCGCCGGAGATGATCAGCGGCGTGCGCGCCTCGTCGATGAGGATGTTGTCGACCTCGTCGACGATCGCGTAGGCGTGCGCGGTGTAGGGCTTGCCCTCGTCGTCGTAGCGGCCGCCGAACTGGACCTTGTCCTCGAGCGTCTGCGCCATGTTGTCGCGCAGGTAGTCGAAGCCGAACTCCGAGTTGGTGCCGTACGTGATGTCGGCGGCGTAGGCGGCGACCTTGTCCTCGGCCGCCTGCATGTTCTGCAGGATCCCGAGCGACAGGCCCATGAAGTCGTAGATCGGCTTCATCCACTCGGCGTCGCGGCGGGCCAGGTAGTCGTTCACGGTGACGACGTGGACGCCCTTGCCGGCCAGCGCGTTGAGCACGACGGCGAGCGTGCCGGTGAGGGTCTTGCCCTCGCCGGTCTTCATCTCGGCGATGGCGCCGGAGTGCAGCACCATGCCGCCGATCAGCTGGACGTCGAAGTGGCGCATGCCCATCGTGCGCCGGGAGACCTCGCGCACCACGGCGAAGGTCTCGTGCAGGAGGTCGTCGAGGTCGGTGCCGTTGCGGGCCCGCTCGCGCAGGGACGCCGCCTGCTCGCGCAGCTCGTCGTCCTCGAGCAGCTCGAGCTCGGGCTCCCAGGCGTTGATCTTCTCGACCCGCTTGGCGTACGTGCGGAACTGCTTGCCTTCGCCCAGCCGGAGCGCGCGGTCAAGAATCGACATACGACTGAGGGTACTAAGCGGCGCGCCCGTTTTCGGGCGCGCCGGGAGGCCGGTTCTACAGCGCGCCGAGCTGACCGCCGGGCGCCTCGGGCGCCGGGACCATCGGCGGCACGACCGGCGTGCGGGCCTCGCGCCGGTTGCGGCGCTTGTCGCGATGGCGCTTGACCTGGCGCGCCATGTCGTCGGAGACGAGGTTGATGGCGTGCCCCATGTCGCGCGACGCGTCGCGCGCGCGCAGCGTCGTGCCCTTGACGAAGAGCGTCGCCTCCGCGACGTGGCAGTCCGGGTTGGCCGGGTTGCGCTCCTCGCACAGCTCCACCTCGAGCACCGCCAACTCCGACACCTGCTTGCCCACCTTGGCGAACCGCCGCTCGACCTGCTCGCGGAGCTCGTCGGTCACCTGAAGGTTCCGTCCCTTGACCTGGATGCGCATGGGACTCCTCTCGCGGAGTGGATGGTGTCTGCGCGACGGATGTTAGACCCGAGCCCGGCGGGCGTGCGAGCACTCAACCTCGGGGGTCGCTTTGCCGACATGCAGAGCGTGGCCTCCACGACCCTTCCCCCCTCCGCCTCCGCCTCCCGGCCGCCGCGTCCCGAGGTCGCGGTCGTGCGCCAGCCGATCGCCGACGAGCGCCATGGCATCGTCGGCTACGAGCTGCTCTTCGACGCCGCGCGCCAGTCCGGCGACCCCGCCCAGGACGCGCGGGCCACGTCGGCGCTGATCGCCGACGCGTTCGGCGACATCGGCCTGGAGCGCCTCGCCGGCCGGCATCCCGCCTGGCTCTCGATCGCGCGCAACTTCCTCGTCGAGGTCGGCCCGCCGCCGGTGCGCCCCGACCGCGCCGTCCTGCAGATCGTCGCCTACCCCGCGCGCGAGGACCTGCTCACGCTGCTGCAGAAGCTCTCGCGCGGCGGCTACTCGCTCGCGCTCACCGACTTCGAGGGCGACGTCGATCTCGGCGCGCTGCTCGACATCTGCTCGATCGTCAAGGTCGACGTCACGGGCAAGACCGACGCCGAGCTCGCCCGTGCCGTCGCGGCGCCCAGCGCCGCCGGCTCGCTGCTGGTGGCCAAGGGCGTGAGCACGCACGAGGAGTTCGACCGCTGCCGCGAGTACGGCTTCTCCTACTTCCAGGGCGACTTCTTCTGCAAGCCGCGCGAGATGCGCTACCGCAGCGTCTCGGCGGGCAGCGTCGGCTCGCTGCAGACGCTCGCGGGCCTCAGCGGCTCCGACGTCTCCTTCGAGGAGCTCGAGCAGGTGATCACCTCCGACGTCGGCCTGTCGCTGAAGCTGCTGCGCTACGTGAACTCCGCGTTCTTCGCCCTGCCGCGGACGATCGGCTCGGTGCGCGAGGCGCTGGCGATGCTCGGCACGCGGATGGTGCGCCGCTGGGCGCTCGTCGTGGCGATGGCCGAGAACCCCAACACGCCGGACGAGCTCGTGGCGGTCGCGCTGCAGCGGGCGCGCATGTGCGAGCGGCTCGGCTCGCTGGGCACCCCGCAGGACCGCGAGGTGCTGTTCACGATCGGGCTGTTCTCGGTCGCCGACGCGCTGCTCGGCGCGCCGATGAACGAGGTCCTCGAGACGCTGCCGTTCTCGCTGGAGATCGAGGCCGCGCTGCTGCACCACGAGGGGCCCAAGGGCGAGCTGCTCGCCGCGGTCCTGGAGTACGAGCGCGGCGCCTTCCCCACCTCGGCCCCCGTGAGCGCGCCGGTGACCATGGCGGGCGCCTACCGCGAGGCGCTGGAGTACGCCGACGAGGCGACCCGCACGGTGCGCCGGCCGCCCGAGGACGACGCGCCCGACCCCGAGCGTTCCTAGTCGCGCCGCCGGTCGCGCCGCTCGGCCGCGTCCGCGCTGCGCATCATCACCGTCCCGGCGAACCCGCCGACGACCGCGATCGCGACGAAGGTCACGCCGAGCGGCCAGTCGGGCGAGAGCTCCCCGATGAAGAGGGCGAACGGAAGCCCTGCCGCGACCCCCTTTGCCACATGCCGGTCCACGCCTTCAGTCTAAGCCTCTGAGCAACCGGAACAGAAGGATCGCCGCAAGGATCGACATCATCGTGACGCCCCAGCGCCGACCCAGGACGCGCGGATCCCGTCCGGGGAGCGTCCCGAGCAACTCGCCGACCACCGCGCCCGCGCCGTAGGCGGCGAAGACCGTCGACAGGTCGATGCGGTCGGGGAGTAGGCCGTAGGTCGTGGCGAAGACGGTGCTGAGCAGCGCAACGGCGACGCCGACGATGACGGTCGCGTCGCTCACAGCGTCCTCGCGTAGGCGAGCGCGGTGACGTGCGTGGCGCCGCCGGCGCGCAGCGCGCGGGCGCAGGCGTCGAAGGTCGCGCCGGTGGTGTGGACGTCGTCGACGAGGATCGCGCGGGGCGGTGGCGGGATCGCGCAGACGATCGCCAGGCGACCGGTCTCACGGCGCTGCGCGCGGCTGGCGCCCATCTGGCGCGCCGGCGGGCCGCCGCGGCGCAGGCACGCGGCGACGGGAAGTCCGGTGCGGCGCGCGAGTGCGGTGGCGAGGCGCTCGGCCTGGTCGAAGCCCCGACGGCGCCGGCGGCGCGGGTGCAGCGGCACCGGCACGAGCGCCGCGCCGTCGCGCAGCAGGCCGGGCGGCGCGGTGGCCGCGAGGTGGGCGGCCATCACGCCGGCGACCGGCAGCGCGCCGTGGAACTTCAGCGCGGCGACCAGCGCCCGCGCCGTGCCCTCGTAGGCCAGTGGCGCCCAGGCGAGGTCGAACGCGGCGTCGGCGGCCGGACAGGCCCGGCCGCTGTGAGCGGGAAGGGCGCAGCGCGGGCAACGGGCGCCGCGCAGCCAGGGGAGTCCGCGCAGGCACGCCGCGCATACCGTCGCGTCGGCCCGCGGCAGCGGCGCCCGGCACGCCGCACAGGCCGGTGGCGCCAGGATCGCCAGGAGCTCGGAGAGCGCGTGCGCCACCCTTCGAAAGCTCCCCGCTCTTCCCGAACGGATCTGCACCGGGATGTGACGATCCTGCACGGGAGTTGTGACAGTCCTCGTGGCCTGCCTTGAGGCGGGACTTCGGGCTTTGATAGGGGAAGGTTCCTTTGGTGCGTCTGTCTTTGGGACGCGGGGAGAGGGGAACGGCTTGCGAGAGTCGCGGTGAGGGGGGCGTGAACGTGGATGTCGCGCGGCCTTCGGAGCGGTGTTGCCACGTTTGGGTCGCTCTACGACCTCAAGGTGGATCCGGTCGCCCGCGCGGGCCTGTTCGTCCACCTTTCAGCCGGGACAACGTGGAAATCTCGCGCCTACCGCCTCTCGTCATCCACCTTGACCACCACTGGGGTGGTCAACGTGGATCGCTCCCTGTGTGGGCGACCAGCGATCCA
>DASVQH010000183.1:0-11046 GCA_036389195.1 Solirubrobacteraceae bacterium | reverse complement strand
GCGGCCGAGGGCGGGGACGTCGACGCCCGGGAAGACGCGGGCGAGGAGGCGCACGCCGGCGGTCGCCAGCAGCGCGGCGGCGAGCAGGATCAGCGTGGTGGCCTGGCCGGCGAAGGTCCAGTCGAGCGGGAAGTCGCCTGCGGTGAACCAGGTCTCATGGGCGATGACGTTGGGCATGCCCCCATGGTCGGGGCGCAAGGCCCGCTTGCCGTCCGCACGACCCCGCAGACCCGACTGCGGGTTTCCACGGACGCTGATTGAATGGGCGCGCCGCCGGCGCCATGCCCGACTCCGTGCTCGATCACCACCGCCTGCTGCGGCTCCTGGACGCCGGCCGGCACCTCATGGCGCGGCTCGACCTCGACGGGGTCCTCGCCCGCCTGCTCGACACCGCACGCGAGCTGACCGGCGCGCACTACGCCGCCATCGGCGTGCTCGACGACGACCGCCGCACGCTCGAGCGCTTCCTGACCTCCGGGATCGAGCCGGCGGCCCACGAGGCGATCGGCGACCTCCCGCGCGGCCGCGGCGTGCTCGGCGTCCTGATCGACGACCCCAGGCCCCTGCGGCTGCCCGACGTGGGGCTGCACCCGCGGTCCTTCGGCTTCCCCGCCCACCACCCGCCGATGACCACGTTCCTCGGCGTCCCGATCGTCGTCCGCGGCCAGGCCTGGGGCAACCTCTACCTGACCGAGAAGGAGGGCGGCGAGTTCGACGAGGCCGACGAGGAGGCGGTCGTCGTGCTCGCCGAGTGGGCGGCCATCGCGATCGAGAACGCGCGGCTCTACGAGCACGCCGAGTCCCAGCGCGCGCGCCTGGAGCAGGCCGTCGAGGGGCTGGAGGCGACGACGGCGATCGCCCAGGCGGTGGGCTCGGAGACCGACTTGGAGCGGGTCCTCGAGCTGATCGTCAAGCGCGGGCGGGCGCTGGTCGCCGCGCGGGCGCTGGTGCTGCTGCTGCGCGAGGGCGAGGAGCTCACGCTGGCGGCCGTGGCCGGGCAGGTCGACGCCGGCGCGCTCGGGTCGCGGATGCCCGTGGCGGGCACGGTGGCGGGCCGCGTCATCTCCAGCAGCCGCCCGGAGCGGATCGCCGACGTCGCCGCGCGGCTGGGCATCGCCGACGAGGGCTTCGGCGTGATCGGCGCGGAGACCGCGCTGCTCGTCCCGCTGCACTACCGCGGGCGGGCGCTGGGTGTGCTCGCCGCGTTCGACCGGCTGGGCGACGAGCCGGGCTTCGCCGATCGCGAGGAGGGGCTGCTGCGGGCGTTCGCGGCCAGCGCCGCCACCGCGGTGGCCACCGCGCGCAGCGTCGAGCAGGAGCGCCTGCGCCACAGCCTGCGCTCGGCCGAGCAGGAGCGGCGGCGGTGGGCGCGCGAGCTCCACGACGAGACCCTGCAGGGGCTGGCGGGCCTGCAGGTGGTGCTCTCCAGCGGCCTGCGCCAGGGCGGCGAGGCGCTGGAGACGACCGCGCGCGCGGCGGTCGAGCAGATCCAGACCGAGATCGCCAACCTCCGCGCGCTGATCACCGAGCTGCGCCCGGCCGCGCTGGACCAGCTCGGGCTGGCCCCGGCGCTGGAGAGCCTGGTCGAGCGCATGCGTGCGGTCGAGGGCATCGAGGTGGCGCTGGAGTGCCTGCCCGGCGACGACGGGCGGCTCGACCCCGACCTCGAGACCGCGGTCTACCGGCTCGTGCAGGAGGCGCTGACCAACGTCGCCAAGCACGCCGCCGCCGAGCACGCCCGCGTCCGCGTGCGCCGGACGGCGGGCGGGGCGATCGAGCTCGAGGTCTCCGACGACGGCCGCGGGTTCGACCCCCGCGGCCCGGCCGACGGGTTCGGGCTGGTCGGGATACGCGAGCGCGCGGCCCTGCTGGGCGGGACCCTCGAGGTGACGAGCACGGCCGACGGCACCACCGTGGTCGCGCGGCTGCCCGCGCCGCCCGGCACGCCGCTGCTCAGGGCGTCGTGACGATGCCGTGCTCGAGCGCGTAGCGGACGAGCTCGGCGCGCGTGGAGCGGCGGGTCTTCTGCTGGATGTGCGCGCGGTGCGACTCGACCGTGCGGACGCTGAGGTAGAGCTGCGACGCGATCTCGGCGTTGGTGTGGCCGAGCGCGATCAGGCGCAGCACCTCCAGCTCGCGCGCGGAGAGGTCGTCGGGCGGCCCGGCCGGCTCGGGCGGCGCGGCGGCGAGGCGTGCGCCCAGCTCGGGGTTCAGATAGGTCCGGCCCTCCGCGGCGGCGCGGATGGCCCCGACGAGCTCTGAGTCGGCCGACTCCTTGAGCACGTAGGCGCGCGCGCCGGCCTGCAGCGCGCGGCGCGCGAAGGCGGGGTCGTTCTGCATCGTCAGGACGACGACCGCGGTCGGCTCCGGCCCGGGCGCGGAGACCTCGGGGATGATCTCCAGGCTCGGCCGCCCCGGCATGTTGAGGTCGAGCACGAGGACGTTCGCGCGGTGCGCCCGGGCCAGGCGCAGCGCGTCGCTCGCGTCGCCCGCCTCGGCGACGACGTGGATGCCGTCCTCGGCCTCCAGCAGCAGCCGCAGGCCGCTGCGCACGACGGCGTGGTCGTCGGCGAGGACGACGGTGATCGGATCGCCGGCCATCGGGGCGTCGGAAGATACCGTCGCGCCGCCCTCAGGCGACGAGCCCCACCGGCGCGTGCCGCTCGGCGAGGCGCAGGTTCGCCGCCAGGTACGGCCCGAGGTGGCGGGCGACGATCTTGCTGGGCGGCCACCACGGCGGCTCAGCCGAGACCGCGGGCTCGCCCGGCGCCGCCGGGGAGCGCAGGTACAGGGCGCCCTCGCCGGTGGCCAGGACGGCGCGCAGCACGGGCGGCTCCGGGTGGCGGGCGACGGCGCCCGCCTCGGCGGCGATCGCGGCGGCGGCCCTGGCGGCCTGCTGGGCGGCGAGGCCGCCCTGCTTGAGCGGGCCGTTGGTCCCGTCGCCCGCGGCGTAGACGCCGTCGAGGCCCTCGACCCGCCCGTGTTCGTCGACCGGGATGAAGCCGAGCCCGTCGGCCGGGACGCCGGCGATGCGGCGGCCGACGAGGCGCGGCAGGGCGATGACGCGGTCCGCCGCGAACGCGCCCTCCATGGCCATCCACAGGCGGCCGCCGGCCGCGGCCTCGGCGAAGCTCCGCGTCCGCAGGGTGATCCCGCGGCTCAGTAGCACGGCGGCGATCTCGCGCGCGACAGGCTCGCCGAACACCTCCAGCGGCCGGCGCTCCGGCGTCACGACGACGAGCTGCGGACGCGGGCCGCCGGCCAGCGCGGAGCTCATCCCGAGCGCGAGCTCGTACAGCGGGAGCGTCCACGTGGCGCCGCCGGGGGCGGCGAACGCGACGCTCGAGAGCGCGCCCTCGGCGGCCGCCTCGACGACGCGGCGGACCTGCGCGACGTCCTGCGGGCCGCGGAAGGTGAGCGCGCCGGTGATGCCCTCGGTCGCGGCCGCGCCGAGCGCGAGGATCAGCGCGTCGTAGCGCAGGCTCGCGCCGCCCTGGGTGCGGACGCGGCGGCGGTCGGGCTCGACCGCGGCGAGCGCGTCGCGGATCAGCGAGATGCCGCGGTCGGCGGCGATGCCCGCGAGCGGGAAGCGGACGACCTCGGGGCCGCCGAACGGCTCCGTCGCGGCGAGCGGGCGGTAGGTGAAGGTGCGGTCGGGGGCGAGCAGGGTGATCTCGACGCGGTCGCCGGCGTGCGCCTGCAGCGCGAGCGCCGCCTCGAGCGCGGCGACGCCGCCGCCGGCGACGAGCACCCGGCGCGGGGTCGCGGGTTGGCGGGGAGCGGTGGACATGCCCGCCACCGTACGTCCGGTCCGGGCGGCCCTCATCCGCCCCGGCTACGGGACCGGATCCGTAGTTCTCCCGTGCCACCTCGGCGGATCCGCACGGTTCCCGGCCCGGACCGCCGGGCGTAGCTTGGTCCCTGCCGGCTCGCACCACCCGGCGGCGGACTGGGGAGTCAGCGGCGGCGGTCCTCGCTTCAGCGCGCGACGCGCAGGAGGACCGCCGTCGCGCCGCCGTTCCCGCGGGCGCGCAGCCGGCTGACGTAGGCGGCGGCCGGCGTCAGCGCGGTCGTCCACAGCGTGTCGGTCTGGCCGCGCTTCGGGCGCTCCAGGCGCTCGGGCACGCGCTTGCCGTGCCGGTGGTACCCGTGCCCGGGCTCGCGGCCGAGGTCCGCGCGGGCGGTCGGCGGCCGCGAGAGCAGGATCCGCTCGCTGCCGTCCCGCGCGCGCAGCCGCAGCTGCTGGCGGGTGCGGGTGGAGCGGACGTAGAGCAGCTCGCCGCCCAGCGGCGCCGGGTTGAGCAGCAGCGCGCCCTTCGCGCGGGCGACGGTGCGGCGGGCGCCCGTGGCGAGGTCGACGGTCCTGAGCCGGGAGCGCGCGCGGGACGCCTGGTGATAGGCGAGCAGGTCGCCGTCCAGCGCCGGCCGCCCGACGCCCTTGGCCGCCACCTCCGCCGCCACGCCGCCCGCGAGCGGGAGCGCGAAGAGGCGATCGGCCGCTCGCCAGGCCAGGCGCGTCGCGGACACCGCGACCGCGTCCGCCCGCGGTGCCGCGTAGACGGCGGTGGGCTGCAGCGTGTCGGCGCGCGCGACGACGATGCGGTCGCCGTCGACCCAGGCCACGAGGCCGCCGCCGGCCGCCGGGAAGCGCCCGGGCAGGCGCTCCACCTGCTCGCCGCGGCGCAGCAGCCCGGCGCCGCCGGGCTCGTGGTAGACGAGGACGTCCCCGGCCGCGCTCGGGTCGGTGGCCGCCGCGGCGATCCGCTGCGCCGTCGCCGCGCTCGCCGGACCCGCCGCCAGCGCGACCGCGCAGGCCAGCAGCGCCGCCGCGTCGAGCGCCCGCAGCCCGCGCAGGATCGCCGGGCGCTCGGCCATCGCCGCGTGCGCACGGCTGCCGGCCTCCGTGTCGGCGATCGGGGCCAGCCCGACCACCGGGAGCGCCCGCCCGACCCCGAAGCCCAGGCCGATGGCCAGGCCCAGCGACGGGTCGCCAAGCGCCACGCTCAGCGCGGCCAGCGCCCACACGGCGAACGTGAGGATGAAGGTGGTGAAGCCGAGCCCGAGCAGGACGCCGTAGAGCCCGGCGGCCAGCGGCACGGGCAGCACCCGGCGCCACGGCTCGGGCACCTGCCGGCGCACCTGCGGGACGATCCGGGCGCCCCGGACCTCGCCGGCCGCCGCAACCAGCGCGACCGCCGCGGCGACCCCCGCGGCCGTCGCCCCGCCGGCCCCGAGCGCCTGGCCGAGCAGCGCCAGCCCGCCGAACGTGACCACGCCGCCGGCCAGCGCGCCAACCGAGAACGTCGCGCACGCGGCCACGGTCACGCGGCGGCGCCCGGCGTAGCCGTGGGGCGCCAGCGTCTCGACCATCGAGAACCCGCACGGGGACCACCCGCCGGTGATCCCGGCAACCAGCGCGGCGACGGCCAGCAGCATCACCATGGGGGCGCCAACTTACCGGGTCCCGCCGCCGCATCCGCCGGCCGGAGCGCGCAGGAACGCGGGACCGTCCTGGTCCACCCGACGCGGCGGAGCGCCTCCAGAACCCGCCCGTACTGAGACGGTCGCCGTTGTCGACGATCACAGGACATCGCGGATGACCAACGCGGTCCCGGCGAGCCCGAGGATCACGGTCACGATCGCGGTCGTGGAGGCGGCGCGCTGCGGGCGCCACGGCGAGGCCGGCTGCGGGAGCCAGTCCGCGTGGTGGCGGCGTGGCCGCGCGGCTGGGACCGTCCCATGCGTCATGCCTTCGAGTGCCGGTCGGGTATCCACGTTCACGAGCGCCAGCTAGGGGTGCCCCGCGACGAGCGCGCCGGCGGCCAGCGCGGTGAGGTCCGGCACGGCGATCGTGCCGGGGAGGCGCAGCGCGGTGTTGCGCTCGCCCGGCCACAGCAGGACGCCGGATACGACGAAGAGCACCGCGAAGGCGGCCTGGAGCGCCGCGCGGATCTTGTGGCCGGCGTTGAAGCGACCGGACCGGGCGGGGCGATGGCGCAGCCAGCGCAGGTCCTGGTCGGTGAACCGCTCGAGATCCTGCGGGTCTGGCGCAGCGCGCGCCGGTCGCCGGCGGCAGTGACGGCGCCGATCGCCGTGAGCCAGCCGGTCGCGAAGGCGAGGTGCAAGGCCTTGACGAGCGGACGAGCGGACGAGCGGACGAGCGGACGAGCGCCGACGGCGCTCGCGAGCGCCGGCAGGTTGAGCACGAGGCCCGTCGCCGTCAGCCCGGCGAAGCCTGCGGCGTCGACCCAGTGCAGCGCGCGCTCGGTCGTTCCGAAGCGCGCGACCGGGCGCGCCGTGCTCGCGGCTCAGCGGCTGCCCGTCCATCTCGAGCGCGAGCATCGCGTCCGGAGCCCGGTAGAAATGGGGGAGCGTGAGCGAGTCGACGTAGGGCCGCTCGGCCGAGGTGAAGGTCAAAGCCCGCGCGCCGGCACGGCGCCCGGCACGCTCGAGGAGGTCGCCGAACCGGACCCCGCTCCAGCGGACGCCGGGCACCGACCACCCGGTCACGCAGTGGAGGTCTGTGGTCTGGCGTGCGCGCGGCAGTTGCAGCAGGTCGGCGTAGGTGAAGGTCGTCGGCCGCTCGACCAGGCCGCCGACGCGCAGGCGCCAGGTCGCCCGGTCGATCGCGGGTACGGCGGGTCGACGGCGTAGATCCGCCAGCCCTCGCCGACGGGGATCGCCTCGCGGACCGGCTCAGGAACGACCGATGTCGCCTTGCCGAGGAGCTTCATCGCCTGATCACCCCGACCAACGTGGCGTGCATCTCGTACCGGCGCAATGTGCGACCGGGGGACCACAGGTGCAGGACGCCCTGCGGCCGGCAGGGCTCAAGCTCCAGCCAGGTCACGTCCGGTGCTCGGGGTTGGGATGACCGGCACCCAGGCCGAGATCCCACTCGGTGCGTGAGTTTCCGATTCTCGGGAACCCGCCCGCGTCGTTGAGGAGCCGGGCGCTCTGCATGAGGTTCCAGCTCAGGAAGTGGGTGTTGCGGTTGGTGAAGTCGTTGTCTGGTCCTCCGGATCCCTCGTCGAGGTAGCTCGGCCCCGGGCCGACGCCGCCCAGCCAGGCGGAGTCCGCCTGCGGTGGAATCAGATATCCGAGGTGCTGCAGCGAGTACAGGATGCTCATCGCGCAATGCTTGGCGCCGTCCTCGTTGCCCGTGACGATGCACCCGCCCACACGTCCGTAGTAGGCGTACTGGCCGGCGTCGTTGAGCAGGTGGCTGTTGCCGTAGAGCCGCTCGATGACGTGTGTGCAGACCGACGACTTCTCGCCGAGCCAGATCGGGGTCAGCAGCACGAGGATGTCGGCCGCCATCACGCGCTCGAACAGGGCGGGCCAATCATCTCTGTCCCAACCGTGGTGCGTCATGTCGGGCTGGACGCCGATGGCAAGGTCGAGATCAACCACACGGACCAGGTTGACCGTGACCTGCTGGTCGCGCATGACGCGCATCGAGCGCTCGGCCAGGGCCTCCGTGTTCGACGGCTCGGGGGACTTCTTCAGCGTGCAGTTGAGGAACAGCGCGCTCAGGTCGGAATAGGGCATCCGTGTCACGTCCCCGCTGCGGCCGCTGACGTTACGCGGCGAGCACCCGTGGTCGAGCGGTCCAACGAGACGTGTCCGTGCCCGCCCTGCTCGAGGCCATCGCCGAGCGCGCCCGCAACGGCGGCGATCACGAGGTCCACCTCGTGGCCCCTGCGCTGAACTCGCGACTACGTCATCACCTGTCGGACCTCGACGGGGCCGTCGCTGCCGCGCGACTCGACCCGGTCGACCTCGGCGACTGCTCGCGGGTAGCCGGTCGACCGGTGATCTGCCGAGCGCGAGATGGCGGGTCTCGACCGCCGCGGCCGACGGCGGGCTCGGTGAAGGACGGCCAGCCGGTGCCTGACTCGAACTTGGCGGTGGAATCGAAGAGCTCGGCGTCGCAGGCGGCGCAGTGGTACATGCCGTCGTCCTTGGTGCTGCAGTGGGGGCTTGCGAACGGGCGGTCGGTGCCTCCCCTGAGCGCATACCCAGAGGTCTCGTCTCTCCCGTCCGGCGTTGCAGGCCGATCCCGCGCATCGAGCTGAGGCTGCCGGCCACTCAGCCGCGCAGTTCTCTGAAGGCAGCGAGCAGGTGCTCCCGCACGTGCGGCTCGACGGGCTCGGCGGGCAGTTCGCCGAGCGCGTCGACCGTGACGCGGAACGATTCGAGGTAGGCCGTGCAGCCGTCGCACGCGCCCAGGTGCTTCTCGACGCGGCGCCGGTCGCGACGCGACAAGGACCCGTCCAGGTACGCCGTGACGAATTCGACGAACTCCTGGCATACGAGAGGCTGCGCGAAGAGTGGCATCAGGTGCTTCGGTATCGGCTGAGATGGTCCCGCACCTGCGCGCGGGCTCGATGCAGGATGACGCGCTGGTTGCCCTCGGTGATCCCGAGGGCATCGGCGACTTCGGGCCCGTCCAGTCCGGCTACGTCACGGAGCAGGATCACCGTGCGCTGCTGCACCGGGAGCTGATCTACGGCGTGTGCGAGCTCGCGGCGGAGCTCTTGGGCAAGGAGCTCGATACCAGGTTCCGTGTCGAGCTGGGCGGGGGGATGCACCCACATGCCGTCCGAATCGAACGCCGAGGGATCCACCGCCGGGCCGGCTACATCCTCTGCCGATACGAGGCTCGAGAAGGGGACCTGCCGCGCCTCTCGGACCGCTCGCGTGCTTGCTCGATTGACGAGGATCCGAAAGATCCAGGTCTTCAGCGACGCCCGCTGCTCGAAGCGGTCTATGCCCTTGATGACGGCGAGCCACGTCTCCTGCGCGACGTCGTCGGCGATCGCGTCGGTGCGCACGAAGGTCCGTGCGAGGCGACGCAGCTGACGGTCGTATCGGTCGACCAACTCGACGAACGCGCGCTCGTCACCGGCCTGAAGCCGTTCGACCAGCGATCGGTTCGGGGAGGCCAGCACGGTCTCGAACCTAGTGCGTCGGCGAGAACCGCGCTGCATCGACTCGCTGAGCGGGCGCGTTGCCGCCCAAGCTCGCGGGCGGCGGATGTGGCGGTACTTCGTCTTGGAAGACGAGATCCGCTGCATGCCGGCTGGCCGTGTACAGCTCGCGGCCGCCGTGGCTGCGCGGCTCGAAGACGGGCTTGCGCGCGCAGGTACTGGCGCCCCCGGTACGTCGGTCGAGCGGGGGGCCGCCGGGCGGGGTGGCCCGGCGGCTGTGCGGTGGCCGGCGTCAGACGGCCGCGGTGACCTTCTTGGAGACGGGGGTGGTCGATTTGGTGCTGTCGCCTGATGCGTTGTGCGCTTGGATGCGGGACCGCAGCCGCTGGCCGACGTCGTCGGCGGTGGGGGTGTAGCTGGTGTCGTCGTCGGTGGCGTCAGGGGTGGTGATCTTGGTGCAGTGCGCGAGGTAGATCGTGGTGCACCGCAGCCATTCGATCTTGTGGCTGGTCGGGTTGCCGGTCCAGTCGCCGAGGTGGGTGGAGAGCGGAACTCCTTCCGTGGCGGTGGTGGTGAACAGCGTCGGCCTGGTGATCAGCGTCGGCCTGTCGATCAGCACCGTCGCCGCCGTGGTGGCCGGGATGCTCGACCCGGCGGCGTTGGTGGCCGTGACGCGGGCGCGGATGCGCTTGGCGTCGTCGGCGTTGACCAGGGTGTAGTGGGTGTCGTTGTCGGTGTCGCTGGCGATCTTCGAGCAGCTGTTCAGGTAGAGCGTGCCACACCGAAGCCATTCGATCTCATAGCCGGTCGCGGCGGGCTCCCACGTACCGGTGTTCACCGTGACCACGTCGCCTGTGCGCCGCGGACCGGCGTCGATGGTCGGGCCGGTCTGCTTGACCGGCACGCCGACGACCGGGCTGGGCAGCGAGAACTTCTGATCGCTGCCGGCCCAGTTGGTGGCGGTCACGCGCACCCGGATGCGTCGATTGTCGTCCGCCGAGGTCAACTGATAGGTCGACCCGGTCGCACCCGAGATCGGGTTGCACGCCGCCGCGGTGTTCGTGCAGCGGTACCAGGCGTACCGGTAGCCGTCCGGGCTGTTGCTGAACGTCCCGTGCTCCGCCGAAACCGTCTCCCCGACCGCCCACTTCGGCGCCGAGATCGTCGGGCGCACCGTCATCACCGGCCTCGGCGGCGAGGCCTGCCCGGAGCCGTCGTCGCCCCAGCAGACCGGGGTGCCGTCGGTCTTGACCGCGCACGTGTGGAAGAGGCCGGCGGAGATCGAGCTCACGGTGATCCCGGGCGGCGCCCCCGAAACCCGCCCGTTGCCGTCGCTGCCCCAGCAGACCAGGGTGCCGTCCGTCTTGACCGCACACGTGTGGTAGCCGCCGGCGGAAATCGAGGTGACGGTGATCCCGTCCGGCACCCCCGACACCTGCCCGTTGCCGTTCCACCCCCAGCAGACCGGGGTGCCGTCCGTCTTGACCGCGCACGTGTGGTACTGGCCGGCGGAGATCGAGCGGACCGTGATCCCATCCGGCACCCCCGACACCTGCTGGTCGCCGTCGTAGCCCCAGCAGATCGGGGTGCCATCGGTCTTGACCGCGCACGTGTGGGATCGGCCGACGGAGATCGAGGTGACGGTGATCTGAGCCGGCACGTCCGACTGCTGGTAGCTGTCGCTGCCCCAGCAGACCGGGGTGGCGTCCGTCTTGACCGCACACGAGTGGTACTGGCCGGCGGATACCGAGTCGACGGTGATCTGAGCCGGGACCCCCGACGCCGCCTGCTGGTCGTCGCTGTTGCCCCAGCAGACCGGGGTGGCGTCCGTCTTGACCGCACACGTGTGGCTGCTGCCGGCGGAGATCGATCCGACGGTGATCTGAGCCGGCACCCCCGACGCCCCTTGATGCTCGTCGTCGGCGCCCCAGCAGACAGGGGTGCCGATCGGCTTGACCGCGCACGTATGGCCGCTCCCGGCGTCCAGGGTCGGCCGGGAGACCGTCCCGATGCCCGCCGGCATGCCCGTCGCCTGCTGGGAGTCGTCTCGACCCCAGCAGACCGGGGTGCCGTCCGTCTTCAGCGCGCACGTGTGGTAGCCGCCGGCGGAGAG
>DASVQH010000182.1:0-9744 GCA_036389195.1 Solirubrobacteraceae bacterium | reverse complement strand
CCCCCGCCGTCGACCTTGTCCGCCCCGAGGCGGCCGTCGATGAGGTCGCCGCCGCCGCCACCCGACAGCTCGTCGGCCGCGCCGTTACCGGCCAGTGTGTCGCCGTCGTAGGTCCCGATGGCGTTCTCGATCAGGCCGTCGTAGGCGTCGCGCATCCCGGCCGGCCCGTCCTCCGGGCCGCCCTGGACCGGTGCCGTGGAGCCGAGGTGGACCTCGACGCCGTCCATCCGGCCCGCGTAGGTGACGGTGTCGGACCCGGCTCCGCCGCGGAGCTGGTCCGCGCCCGCCGCGCCGTCGAGAACGTCGGCCTCGCCGGCGCCCTCCAGCCGGTTGGCGCCCGCGTCGCCGGTCAGCCGGTCGGCGCCTGCGCCGCCGCGGGCGTTCTCGACCTCGAGGTGGTCGCCGAGCAGGCGGTCGCTCCCGGCCTTGCCGCGCAGGACGTCGTCGCCGGCACCGCCCTCGAGCACCTCGTCGGCGGCCGCGCCGGTGAGGCTGTCGCCGGCGCTGCCGCCGATGACCCCGATGACGCCCGGGCCGACCGTGTCCCGCGCATCCGCGGAGCCGTCCGTGGTGTCGCCGTCGTTGCCGGCGCCGTTCGCGACGGTGACCGTCACCGGCGCGGTGGGTCCGCGTAGGTCGCGGTCCCGTTGCGCAGGGTGTCGCCACCCGCCCCGCCGACGAGCAGCGCCTTGGCGGCGCCGCCGTCCAGCGTGTCGCCGGCCGCGCCGCCGATCAGGACCTCCACGTCGTCCGCGACGTCGTCCTTGCGCGCGCCCGACGCGTCGATCGCGCCGCCGTCGTTCGCCAGGCGGTCCTTCGTGACGCTGACGGGCTGGTCGGCCGTCCGCGAGGCGTAGGTGACCGTGTCATGGCCGTCCGAGCCGAACTCGTCGTCCCCGGTGAGGTCGTCCGCACCGGCCCCGCCGTCGAGGACGTCGTCCCCGGCGCCGCCGGTGAGCGAGTCGTTGCCGCCCTTGCCGTTGAGGACGTCGTCGCCGCCGTCCCCGAAGAGCGAGTCCGCGCCGGCGCCGCCGTTCAGCGTGTCGTCGCCGGCGGACCCGTGGAGCCGCGAGCCGCCCGCCGCAGCCGTCAGCGTGTCGTCCTCACCGCTGCCGAGCACGTCCTCGACGTCGGCCTTCACGGAGTCGCGCGCACCGGCCGGCCCGTCGGCCGCGCTGCCGTCGTCGGCCGCGCCGTTGCCCACGGTCACCGTCACCCGGCGCCGTCGCGGTGATCGGTGTAATCGACCTCGTCGATCCCGCCGCCGCCGGTGAACGAGTCCGCCCCATTTGCCGCCCGACATGGTGTCGTTGCCGGCACCCCCCTCGAGCGTGTCCGCCGTGCCGACCTGGCTGGTCAGCGCGTCGTCGCCGTCGCCGTCGCGCAGCGTGGCCGGGGCGTTGACCGAGGAGAGGACGAAGACGGTACGTCTCATGCCGCTCCTCGTCGATCGTTCCGAACCGTCCACCAAACAACGGCCAAGGATCGCACGGACTGGCGCGGGCTTCGGGGGCGAACGCCCCGCCCGCCGCCCGACCGCCGACGCGTCTTGATCGGCTCGATGCGCGTCGTGTGCAATCGATACGTCACTAAGGCGAACCCGGCGCTACGATCGCGCCGTGCTGCTCGGCCCCCGGGATAACTAGGAATTATCGGCGATGGACGACGACCTCGCCGCCCGGCTGAGAGCCTCGATCCACCAAGAGGAGCGCCACCTCAGATCGTCGCTGATCCTCAATCCGGTCGAGAACGTCCCGTTCGAGGAGGACATCGCCGTCGCCGCCGGCCCGCTGCACGGTCTCTACAACAGTGACAAGGTGCGCGACCGCGAACAACGAGTCGGCACGCCACTGCAGTTCGCCGGCCGCCAGCAGATCGAGTCCGACTCGCGCATGATCTACGCGGCATGGGCGCACGCCCTCGGCGCCGAGGACGCGACCCTGCGCCTCCTGTCAGGGCTCCACGCGCACATCATCCTGTTCATGGCCATGGCGCAGCCGGGTCAAACCGTGTTGCTCCTTCCGGTCGAAGCGGGCGGGCACCTATCGGGCCGGGCCATCGTCGAACGACTCGGTCTACGCGTCATCGAGATGGTCGTGGACGAGCCGAGGATGTGCGTCGACATGGGCGCCACGCTCCGGCTCTGTGAGCTCGAGACCCCGGACTTCGTCTTCGTGGACAGGAGCGAGGGTCTCGGGTTCGAGGACTTCAGCCCGCTCGCCGGCGTGGCGACGTCGCTTGCGGTCTTCGACGCTTCTCAGTACCTGACCAACATCATCTGCCGCGACCATCCGAACCCGTTCGAGTGGGGGTTCGATCTGATGGTCTCGACGATCCACAAGAACTTTCCCGGCCCGCAGAAGGCGCTGCTCGCCGCTCGGCAGAACGACGAGGCATGGCGCGCGATCCTGGGCGGCGTCTCGACGTATGTCTCGAACATGCATGCTGCGAGCATCTACTCGGCAGGCATGACCCTTTCGCGCCGCGACTGGCTCGCGAGGTACTCGCGCCGCATGCTCGACGTCGCGGTCGCGCTCGAACGCAGGCTTGCCGAGCACGGTGTTCCGGTGGTCCGGCGCCGCGCCGATCAGCCGCCCACCCACCACGTGTGGATCGGCGAGGCGGACCGCGAGCGTGCCTTCCTCACGTACGAGCGCTTGGAGCGGTGTGCGATCCACACGAACTACAGGAAGTTGCCGTATGGGCTGGGCTACGGGCTGCGTCTCGGCGTGAGCGCCGCCGTGAGGCTCGGGTTGACGGTGGACGACGTGCCGGTCCTGGCGCGGCTCATCGCGACCATCCGGGACGCCGACCCCGATCTCGCCCTCGTGCGCCGCGCGCGCGACTTCAACGAGATGGTGTGGTCGCGCGCATCCACCCATGCGTAAGGCGCCACGCGTGTACGCTGCTTCGGCGGATGCAAGACCCGAGCCCCGCGTCATCGACGCTCTACCGCGCGAGCGCGCTCACAGCCCCGCGGACGGTAGAGGTGACGCGGCGCGCACTCGCGCCGTTGCCACCGCAATGGGTCCGGGTGCGCTTTCTCTACTGCGGGCTTTGCGGAACGGACCTGACGATGTTCGACGGAGGGCATCATCTGCCGTTCCCGGTGTCGATCGGGCACGAGTTCATCGCCGAGGTGACAGAGGTGGGCAGCGAGGTCGACTGGCTGCAGCCGGGCGAAGTCGTCACCAGCGATCTCAACTACCGCTGCGGTGCGTGCGATCAGTGCCGGGCGCAACGATCCCACCTGTGCCGTGAGGGCCAGGTCGGCCGGTTCAGCAACCGCGGGTTCGCTGATCTCGGCGACCTCCACGCGAGCTATCTCGTCAGCCTCGGACACGATGCACGCCGGCACCTCGCCCTCGCGGAACCCCTCTCATGTGTATTGCACGCGAAGCGGTGGGCCGCCCTCGAACCGGACGACCGCGTCCTCGTGATCGGCGCGGGCGGGATCGGACTCTGCATGGCGTTCGCCCTGACCATGCAGCCTCCGGTTACGACGTTCGACTTCAGCGAGACCATGCCGGCGAGACGGGGCCTCCTCGAAGGCGCGGTGGGCGGGAACGCGCGCGGCCTCGCCGAGCCGGACGGGGAGTACGACGTCGTGTTCGACGTGTCCGGCACCGAACCAGGACTTCGTGCGGCGTGCGGCCACGTTCGCCCTGGCGGCCGCCTGTGCTCGATGAGCCATATCGGCGAGTCGGGTGCCGCGGGCTTCTTGTACAGCGACATCATGCGGCTCGACGTCACGTTCACCGTGAGCTACCTCAACGGCGAACGAACCACCCTGCACGAAGCGGCCGCCCTCTTGGCGGAGGAGTGGGACGCCGGCTGGGATGCACTCATCGAGGAAGTGCCGTTCGACCAGCTCGCGCGTACGTTCGAGACCCGCCGGAGCACGCCGTTCTGCAAGACGATCGTGCGGATCGCGGGTAGTAGCTCGGGCGGACCGAGCGTTAGGGCGTGAGAGCCGAGCGGAGGCGGTCGTCGAGACCTTCCGGCTGGAGCCAGTCGACCGCGATGGCCGCGTCCACGAAGCGACCGTCGTCGCGCGTGAGCCACGCGGTCGCCGCGCGGAGGTGGGCGTAGGTTCCCAGCGACTCGAGATGGTGTCCGAGAGCGCTGTCCGTCGCCAGCACGCCATCGAGATTGCCGGCAGCCGCCTCCACGTACCCCTGAGCCCGTAGCGCGAAGGCGACACCAGCCGGGTAGCCGACGCTCCGGGCCTCGCGCTCGGCGGCGACAACGGCTTGCCGCGCGGCGGCGAGCTCGCCGAGCTTGGCCAGTGCGATCGCTCGAGCGGCCTCGCACTTGGCGATCTCGATCCGGTTCCCGAGCCGCGTGCTCACCTCGATGGACAGTGCCGCGGCCTCGAGCGCCGCGTCCGGCTCACACCAGCAGTAGGTCTCGGCGAAGTTGGTCTGCAACTTGCCGGCGAGCGCCGGGGCGTCGGCGGCCGCCTGGATCGCCAGCCGGTAGAGATCGGCCGCCTGGTCGTGCAGAAACGAAAAGCGGAACGCGTGCCCGCGGTGCCGGACGAGCTCTGCCCAATCCAGCGGCGCACGGTGCCCGACGAACTCGTAGGCCTCGAGGAGCAGCCGCGAGGCGTCTTGGAACAGGCCGTCGTTGCTCAACATGTCGGCGTGGTAGAGCCGGGATCTGACATGGGTGCGGTCCGTCGGGTCGAACGGCTGCGCGCCGCGGCTCAGCCGCGCGAACTCACTTCTCGCTCGTCCGTAGTTGCCAGCGAGCTCGCTGAGGTACGCCGCCTCCAGCCGCGCCGAGCGAGCGTGTCGACCGAGCACCGAGAGGCGAGGTTCGAGCCGTTCGAAGCGCTCGAGCGCATCGCCGACGCCTGTGGTCCGTCGAGCGGCGAGGGCTGAGAAAAACTCCGCTGCAACCACCGCGGGATGGTCGGCGGCGACGGCGCCGTCCTCACGACGAGAGGGGAGCGTTGTGGCCAGCTCCTGCCAGTAGCCGAGGTCATGCAGGCGGTAACCGACGTCGAGCAGCGCCTCGGTCGATCCGATTGGCATCGTGGCGACGCTTCGCCAGCCGGCGATCAGTCCGCGCAGGATCGGCAAGATGGCGTCGGCCTGGTCGCGGTTGTCCGCGCTACGGGTCAGCAGGTAGGTCGTCGCCGCAACCAGGGAGGCCTCTCGGTCGCCCGCCTCCACCGGCGACGCGCGCACGAACGCGGTCAACAGATCGTGCGTCTTGTGTAGCCCCGGGGACACCGGCTCGACGAAGAACCAAGCAAGGCAGTCCTCGAGTTCGAGCACGCTGATCGGCAGGTTGAGCGCCCGGACGAGATGACGGTAGAGCCCGGCGTCGAAGGTCTGGACGGTCGCCAGCGCGATCGCCACGGAACGCTGACCCTCGGGCAGGTGGTCGATGAGGTGCGAGACGGCGGTCCGCGGCGAGGAGGGCAGCGCGTCGAGGGCCGGCGGTCCTGCGCCTTGTGACTGGATGTCGTAGGCGTCGATCGCAGCCTCGAGGAAGAAGGGGATCCGGTTGGAGGCGTCGAGCAGGCGGCGTTCCAGCTCCGGCGCCAACACGCCGAGCCGGCTGCGGATCATGTCTCGTGCCTCGGGCTCGGGCAGGTCGTCCACGATGACCGTCTGGACGATCGAGCCCCAGTCCGCCTCGTTCCAGCGAAGGCGCTCACGAGCCGCGATGACATGGACGCCTCGGTCGACGGTTCCCGTGAGCTCTCGCAGCCACGGTGCGTTGGCGCTGAGCGTGGCCGGCGACTGCTTGTCGTAGCCGTCGTAGAACACGACCAAGGTCTGGGCGTTGAGATCCAAGCGCCGGCGGATGTCGACACCCAGCCAGTGTGGGAGGCGTGCACGGATCGCCGATGGATCGAGGCGCAACTCGTCGATCGCCTCGAAGTCCTGCTGCTGGTAGTGGCGACGCTTCGTCATGTGGCGGCCGATCGATCGCCACACGTCGGCGGCAAAGGTCAGCGGAAGCGGGATCCCCGCGACGCCGCCACCTGCTTCGACCGACTTGAAGATCAACGACTGCGCGACCCGGCTCGCGGGGCTGACCTGGAACGGCTGGCCAGTCGAGTTCCAGTACGTGAGGAGCGCCGTGTCGAAGAGCAGGCAGTCGAACGGCAACTGTTCCCGGATCGCGCGAAGCGGTCCCGTCTCGGTGGCGAATGCCTCCGCCTCGAGCGCCACCCAGATCAGATGACCCGTCGGCGATAGCTCGGCCGTCCGCCGACGCATCTCTTGCAGCAGGCGCGTCTTCCCCACGCCCCCGAGTCCGATGACCTCGAAGACCTTGAAGTGGGTGGGGTCAGCTCTGAGGAGGTCGACGTGCGAACCGACCAGCCGGAGCTCCTCGTAACGATTCAGGAAGACGGTGGGGGCCCGGCGCGCTGAGCTGTATTCGCTACGTGGCATCTGCGCCGGCTCGTCGATAATTCCTAGTTATCCCGGCTGCAGGCGCCTCCCCAGCACGTCGGCCTCGGACACCACCTGCCTGAGCGCCCGATCGGAAACGTGCGTGTAGATCTGCGTCGTCATGAGGCTCGCGTGGCCGAGGAGGCGCTGGATGTAGCGGATGTCGACGCCCGCCTCGATCAGCTGGGTCGCGGCGGTGTGGCGAAGCATGTGCGGCGTGACGTGCGCGGCGATGCCGGCGTCGCGGGCGGCCTTGGTCAGCCGTGTGCGCACCGCCGCGGGCGAGAGCGGGTCGTGGTTGGCGTTGAAGAGCAGGTACGGATGCTGGATCCCCAGGTCGCCGCGCAGGCCGAGGTAGGCGGCGGTGAGGTCGCGGATCCAGTCGTTGGTCAGAAACACGTGCCGTTCGCGCCGGCCCTTGCCGAGGATGCGCACGCTGCGGCCGGCCAGGTCGATGTCGGGGCACCGGATCCCGGCGAGCTCGTTGACCCGGACGCCCGTGGCGACCATCAGCGCCACGGCCAGCAGCGTCGTGAACTCCTCCGGGCGGTCGCGCGGGGCGTCGGCGGCGCTGCCGTGGCCGACGCCCGCCGTCACCCGCAAAAAGGCCAGGAGGCGGTCGAGCTCGTGGCTGGTCAGCAGGCGCGGGAGGCGCCGGGACCGTCCGCCGCCGACGCTGGTCCCGAGCCACGGGTCGGCGTCGATGACGTCGCGCGAGCGCAGCCACGTGCAGAAGCCGCGCAGGGCCGACGCGCGCCGCCGGATCGACGTGGAGCAGAGCCCGGCCGCGCGCTGGGCCTCGATGAAGGCGAGGAGGCGGTCGCGGTCGATGGTGCGCGCGCTCGCCCCGGCACCGACGTGGCGCTCGAACGCCGCCAGGTCGCCGTCGTAGGCCCGGATGGTGTGCGGCGAGAGATCCCGCGTGACCAGCAGCCAGCGGACGTACTGCCCGCGCGCCTCACCCACGTCCATGCGATCACCTTTCGTCCCGTGGGCGTCCGCCCGTTCGGGTCGTTAGGTATGCGCAAGGAACCTGAACCCCTTCACGGCGCCGCGCCTTCCGCGGCGATCGCGGCTATTCCGCGGTCTCCAGGGCCGCCTCGGGCCAGCTCATGCTGTCGAGGGCCACCCATTCGTTCGAGCCCGCGTCGACCCGGACCATGCACCCACCGCTCACCGGTCCGACGGTGACCTTCCCCATCGCGTTGTTCGAGACGACCGGGAACGCGTGGTAGAACCACGGGCAGTAGGCGGGCGGCAGGACGAAGGAGGGCTGGCCGATGGTGCCGGCGGCCATCATCCCGACGAGGTGGACGATCCCGGCGTTGTCCTTGTAGTAGCCGGCGTGCTGCCAGTCGGCGGCGTTGTGGCTCGGCGCCTCCGCGCTGTAGTTCCTCCATCCGTTCTGGAACGCGGGCTCGTTCTCGTCGCCGATGTAGTGGCGCGGCTCGGGCGGCGCCAGCTTGGCGGCGCTTGGCACCTCGCCGAGGCTCGATTCGAGGATGTCGTTCCCGGTCAGGCCGTTCTGGTCGACGTCGGAGCCGTCGAGGCCGGTGATCCGGCCGGAGCTCAACGACTCGGGCTGGATGTCGTACGGGGTCAGCGACCCGTTGGCCACGCGGCTCGCGTCGATGGCGTCGGCGGCGACGTCCGCCCGCTTGACCTGCCCGTTCTTGAGGTCGACCGACTGGATCGACTCGTCGACGATGTCGGCGCTCCCGATCGTGTTGGCCGCGTAGGCCCCGGTGCCGCCGAGCGACACGAAGAGCGCGAGGTAGGCGACGACGTTGTGGCGTGCGTGGCCGGCCACGCGGCGGACGATGGTCATGTCCACCTAACGGATCAATGGACCGAAATCGGCACGCTCACCGGGAATTGCCACCCGGGAGCGCGAGCCGCAGCACCTGCCGGTAGACCGAGCGGTACTGCGGCCCCAGCCGGCCCGAGTTGTACGGCAGGCCGTGGCGCGCGCATACCGCCCTGACCTGCGGCGCGATCCTGGCGTAGCGGTTGCTCGGGAGGTCCGGGAACAGGTGATGCTCGATCTGGAAGGACAGGTTGCCGGTCAGCAGGTGGAAGAGCCGGCTCCCTTCGAGGTTGCACGATCCCAGCAGCTGGCGCCGGTACCAGCCGCCGCGCGTCTCGCCCCGGTACTGCTCCTCGGTGAACGTCGCGGCGCCGTCGGGTATGTGCCCGCAGAAGACGATCGTGTGCACCCAGACGTTGCGCACGACGTTCGCGGCGACGTTACCGGCGAGCGCCCGCCGCGCTCCGCGCCGCCCGGCCAGCGCCGGGAAGACCAGGTAGTCCTTCAGGATCTGGCGGCCGGCCTTGCGCAGGAGGCCGGTGACCTCGGCACGGGCCTTGGCCGCGGGCTTCTCGCCCCGGCGCACGGCGTCGAGCTCGAGGTCGTAGAGGGCGATCCCCCACTCGAAGATCGCGGCCATCAGGAAGAAGTAGACGGGCTGGGCGAGGTAGACCGGATGCCACGGCTGCTCGGGCTCCACCCGCATCGCCGAGTAGCCCAGGTCGCGGTCGCGACCGAGCACGTTCGTGTACGTGTGGTGCTGGTAGTTGTGCGCGTGCTTCCAGGAGGCGGCGGTTGACGCCGCGTCCCATTCCCACGTGCTCGAGTGGATCGCGGGGTCGCGCATCCAGTCCCACTGGCCGTGAAGCACGTTGTGGCCGATCTCCATGTTCTCGACCACCTTGGCCAGCGCGAGGAGCGCCGTGCCGGAGATGGCCGCGGGACGGGAGCGCGCGGCGAGGAGCAGGACGCGCCCGGCGACCTCGAGGTGACGCTGGGCCGCGATGACGCGCGTGATGTAGGCCCGGTCGCGCTCACCCAGATCGGCGCGGACCGCGTCGCCGATCGCGTCGAGCTCGCGGGCGAGCGGCTCGAGAGGGTCGACCGGTTCGGTGGCAGCAGACGACGGCTCGGCTCCGCCCTCGCGCGTCGCGATGGCGAGCGGCACTGAGACGAGGATAGGCGTCCGCGGGTCCGGCGGCGCGCCAAGCTCGACCGGCGGGGTGCTTGAACGGGAGCGACGGGACTCGAACCCGCGACCTCCGGCGTGACAGGCCGCGCACGCCGCCGCACCCCACAGAGTTTCCGCAAGGTCTCGCATGCCGTGCGGCTTTGAAGTCCTGAGACGTCGCGGTAGCGTGTTACTCCTAGCGTTACTCCCTCGGCTCGGACGGTACTCGTGGCACGCAAAGCGGCCCCCGCTCTCCCTACAGGCAGCCTGCACATCGAGAAAGGCAAGAACGGCTCCACTCTGTATTGGGCAGGTCATTGGCGATGGCACGGCAAGCCCGTCAAGCGTCG
>DASVQH010000181.1:0-7582 GCA_036389195.1 Solirubrobacteraceae bacterium | reverse complement strand
AACAGCGGCAGCTCCTGGCGCGGCGGCGAGCCGATCCCGAACGCGACCATGCCGTGCGGGAGGTCGTCGCCCGGCGAGACCGCGCGGAAGCGGGTGCCGGCCGGGAGGCGGCGCGCCACCGCCGCGTGCCCGAGGACCTCGCCGCCGTAGCGGGCGGCCACCTCGGCGGCGCTGCGCACGTGGTACGGGATCGTGACCGCCACGAGCACCCGTCCGCTCGCCACCGGGTCGAGCAGCGCGGCGTCGCCGTCGCCGAGCAGAGGATCGACGACCACGGTGTCGTCGCCGGTCCGCAGCACCCAGGACGCCACCTCGCTGCCGAACGCGGTCCGCGGGTGCCACTCGGGATGCCGGCCCGACCAGCGCCAGACGCCGGGGGCCACCTCGTCGAGGGCGGCGCTCATCGGGCCGGGAGCCGGAAGTGAAGGTGATCGTCGTGGTGGGCGAGCGGCGAGACGACCTTCTTGGGCCCGCGCAGCCCGACCCGCGGCCCCACGAACACGTACTGCGCGCCCGCGGCGACGAAGCGATCGACGAGGTCCTGGGCGAGCGTCCGGTCGACGAGGTCGGGCCGGTACGGGCGCCGCTCCGTGCGGTCGGCGCGCGGGTAGTAGACGTCGACGTCGAGTCCGTTCTGGTGCGAGGCGTGGCCCAGGCCGCCGAAGCGCTGGTCGAAGATCCCGCCGTGCGGCCGCGACAGGTCGCCGATGCCCACGCGCGGCGCCCCCGGGTTGGCCGCCCGGTAGTCCGCGAGCACGGCCAGCAGCGTGCGGATCAGGCGGTCGGTCCCGTAGCGGCGCCAGCTCCGGTTGGGCGCCGTCTTGAGGATCGGATCCCAGGTGAAGTAGTCGCGCCCGCCCGCGGGCAGCTCGACCCCGCGCACGAGCCGGCCGCGGAACGGCAGGCCGACCGCGCGCGAGGACCGCCAGCGGATCGGCGTGTCCGTGACCCCGTCGCCCGCCGGCGGCGGCGGCGCCTCGGTGAGCGGCGCGGGAGCGGGGGACGGCGTTGGCGTGGGCGTCGGCGTCGCGCCCTCCGGTGGCCACGGCGTCGGCGCGGGCGGCGCTGGCGCCGCCGGCTCGGCGGCGCTGCGCAGGATCGCCTGCTTGCTGTCGCGCAGCTCGGACGCCAGCGCGACCGAGCCGCCCAGCAGCGCGGCGAGGAACAGCACGATCAGGACGGCGGCGACGGGCGGGCGGCGCGGCATCGCCGCCCATTGTGGCGCGGGATCCTTAACGGCCCTTCCACTCGGGCGGGCGCTTCTCGGCGAAGGCCCGCACGCCCTCCTGGAAGTCCTCGGATCTGAAGCAGGACTCGCGCAACGCCACGAGCTCGGCCTCGACGGCGGGCTCCAGCGCGCCCTCGGCCGCCAGCAGCTCGCGCAGCACCCGCTTGTTGCCCACCAACGACAGCGGGGCGTTGGCCGCGACCTCGGCCGCGTAGTCGAGGGCGACCGTCTCCAGCTCCGCGCCGTCGACGACCTCGTTGACGAGCCCCCAGGCCAGCGCCCGGTCGACGTCGACGTTGCGCCCGCGCAGGAAGAGCTCGCGCGTCCGCGCCACCCCGATGGCGTCGACGAACTTGCGCAGCCCCGTGTGCGAGTAGATCAGGCCGAGCTTGGCCGGGGGCATCCCGACCTTGATCCCGGCCGCGGCGACGCGCAGGTCGCACGACAGCGCGAGCTCGAGCCCGCCGCCGATCGCGTGCCCGTTGAGCGCGGCCAGCGTGGGGTACGGGTACGCCTCCAGCGCCTCGATGGCGCTCGTGAACGGGTGGGCGACCAGCGCCTCGGCGCGGTCGGCGAAGTCCGGCTGCCCCGGCAGGCCGCCCAGGTCGTAGCCCGCCGAGAAGACGGGCCCGACCGCGGTGACGATCAGGCAGCGGGCTTGGAGCCCGGGCAGCGTCGAGGCGATCGTGTCGAGGATCGCGTGGTCGAGCGCGTTGCGCTTGGCGGCGTGGTCGATGGTGAGGCGCGCGACGTGCGGCGCCGGGAAGTCGAGCCGGAGCTTGCCGTCGGCGAGCTCCGCGCTCGGCGGGCTACTCGAGGACAACGAGCGTGTCGCCCTCCGAGACGGCCTGGCCCTCCTCGACGACGATCTCGGCCACCTTGCCCTCGTCCTCGGCCTCGACGGGCATCTCCATCTTCATCGACTCGAGGATGACGACGGTGTCGCCCTCCTCGACGTCGTCGCCGACCTTCACCTCGATCTTCCAGACGGTGCCGGTGATGTGGGCTTCGATGTCGGCCACGGGTGCGCGGAGCTCCTTCGTCGTCGTTCGCGGGCGCGGACCTCACGGACGATACGGATCGGGGAGGACGGCGTCGCGACCGGGAAGAAAAACCCGTAATCCCGCCCGGGTTTAGTACGTTACCGCCGTGAACAAGATCGAGCGGATCAAGCTGGACAAGGACGGCCTCGACGTCTACCCCGAGCTCATGCGCGCCGCGCGCGAGGGCTGGGAGACCCTCGACGACGACGACGTGTCCCGCCTGAAGTGGTACGGGCTCTACCCGCACAACACCAAGGACGGCCACTTCATGCTCCGCGTGAAGGTCGTCCAGGGCATCCTCACGGGCGAGCAGGTCGAGACGCTGGCGCAGATCACCGAGGACTACGGCCGCGGGATCATCGACTGCACCACCCGCCAGTGCGTGCAGATCCACTGGATCCGGCTCGAGAACGTCCCCGACATCTACGCCCGCCTCGACGCGGTCGGGCTCGGCGTCCAGGGCGCCTGCGGCGACATCGTCCGCAACGTCGTCGGCTGCACGCTGGCGGGGATCGGCCACGACGAGGTCGTCGACGGCGAGGCGACCGCGACCGCCCTGCACGAGCACTTCCTGGGCAACCGGCTCTACTCCAACCTGCCGCGCAAGTTCAAGATCTCGGTCACGGGGTGCAAGGAGGACTGCGCCCGCGGGCTGATCAACGACCTGGCCCTCTCGGGCGCCGTCCACGAGGACGGCACCCGCGGCTTCAACCTCCGCGTCGGCGGCGGCCTCAGCGCCACGCCGCGCTTCGCCCGCGACATCGACGTCTTCGTGACGCCCGAGGAGGCGCCCGAGGTGGTGGCCGGCGTCGTGGCGATCTTCCGCGACTCCGAGGAGAACCGGCAGCGGCGCGCCCGCGCCCGCATCAAGTTCCTCGTCGACGCGCTCGGCCCCGAGGGCTTCCGCGCGGCGCTGGAGGCCGAGGTCGGCCGCGAGCTGCGCCGGGCGGCGCCCGCCCGGCCCGACATGCGCGGCCACGACCACATCGGCGTCACGCCCCAGCCCGACGGCGAGCGCGCGGCGGTCGGCTTCGTCGTGCCCGTCGGCCGCCTGCGGGCCGACCAGCTCGCGGAGCTGGCGCGCCTGGCCCGCGAGTACGGCACGCGCGACGGCGAGCTGCGCCTCACCCACCAGCAGAACGTCGTGATCCCGCACGTGCGGCTCGACCGCGTCGGAGCCCTGCTCGCCGAGCCGATCAACGAGGAGCTGCCGTCGGAGCCCGACCTCTTCGTCCGGGGGATCCAGACCTGCACCGGCAAGGAGTTCTGCGGCCTCGCCAAGGTCCACACCAAGGAGCGCGCGCGGGAGATCGCCCGCTTCCTCGACGCCCACGTGCGGCCGAACGGCCACGGCGACGACCTCCGCGTCCACTTCGCCGGCTGCTCGTCGAGCTGCGCGCAGCACCAGATCGGCGACGTGGGGATCGAGGGCGTGCTCAAGAAGGTCGACGGCGAGTTCATCGAGGCGATGGACATCCGCATCGGCGGCCGGCTCGGCCCGGAGCCGCGCTTCGGCGACGTCGTGCTCAAGAAGGTCCCGCACTACGACCTCGACGAGACGCTGCTGCGGATCTTCACCCTCTACGAGACCCATCACGACGAGGGCGAGACCTTCCGCGACTTCGCGACGCGGACCGAGCCCGCATGGTGGACCGAGCAGCTCGAGCTCGCCGATGCGCTCGCCGAGGCCTGATCTCGAGGGCGCCGGCGCCGAGGAGGTCCTGGCCTACGCGCTGGCCGAGTGGCACCCGCGACTCGCGGTCGCCTGCTCCTTCCAGAAGGAGGCCTCGGTCATCGTCGACATGGTCAAGCGGATCGAGCCGCAGGCGCGCGTCTTCACGCTCGACACCGGCGTGCTGTTCGCCGAGACGCGCGAGACCTGGGCGGCCATGGAGGCTCGCTACGGCACGCCGGTCGAGGTCTACGAGGGGATCAGCCTCGACGAGCAGGCGCGCCGCCACGGCGATGCGCTGTGGGCCCGCGAGCCCGATCGCTGCTGCGACATCCGGAAGGTCGGGCCGCTCGAGGCGGCGCTCGCCACGGTCGACGCCTGGGTGAGCGGCCTGCGTCGCGAGCAGTCGCGTGAGCGCGCCGCGACGCCCAAGCTGGGGTGGGACGAGCGGCACGGCAAGTGGAAGCTCAACCCGCTGGCCGACTGGACCGAGCGCGACGTCTGGCGCTACATCGTCGAGCACGACCTCCCGTACAACGCGCTGCACGACCGCGGCTACGCGTCGATCGGCTGCACGCACTGCACGCGGCCCGGGAGCGGGCGCGACGGGCGCTGGAGCGGGGCGGCGAAGACCGAGTGCGGCCTCCACGTGGTCGCCGAGACGGCCGCGCGGAGCTAGCGGACGGCGCCCCCGGTGTCGTAGGACTCGGCCGGCGAGATCCCGTCGGGGTCGTTGACCTCGGCCCCGTCGGGCGCCGGGACCGGGCCGTCGAGCAGCGGGTCGCCGGTCTCGCGCATCCACGCGTCGAGCCGCTCGCGCAGCTCGATGAGGATCTCGACCGAGTCCGGGTCGTGGACGAGGTTCTCGGCCTCGCCGGGGTCGAAGATCAGGTCGTAGAGCGCCTCGCGCGGAAGCCGGCGCTGCCCGAAGCCGTGCGCGACCAGCTCGTCCTTGGCCGGGCCGTCGTCGATGTTCGGCAGCACCGGGGTCTCCCGCTCGCCGAAGCGGCGGATGTACTTGTGGCGGCCGGTGCGGATCGCCCGCTGGGGCTCGTAGGCGGCGTGGTAGGTGAGCTCGGAGAAGATCGCGTCGTTGATCTCCGGCACCTCGCGCCGGACCGCGGGGAGCATCGAGCGCCCCTGCACCCACGGCGGCGGCGCGATCCCCGCCAGCTCGCAGAGTGTCGGGTAGAGGTCGATCTGCGAGATCAGCGAGTCGAGGACCCGCCCGCCGTGGAAGCCTCCCGGCCCGCGCATGATCAGCAGCACGCCGGTCCCGCGGTCGGTCAGCGTGGCCTTGGCGAACGGGAACGGCAGCCCGTGGTCGGTGGTCAGGAGGACCACCGTGTCGTCGGCGAGCTCCTGCTCGTCGAGCGCGTTGAGCACCGCGCCGACGCCCTGGTCGAGCGAGCGGGCGCTGGCCTTGAAGGCGGCGATGTCGCGGCGCACGGCGGGCGTGTCGGGCAGGCCGGCGGGCGGCGAGGAGTACAGCGCGTCGCGCACCGTCGACGGGTTGAAGAACTCGCGGTGGGTCTCGAAGAAGCCGACCGAGAGGAAGAACGGCTGCTTCGGGCGGTCCTGCAGCAGCGCCACCGCGGCCGGGGCGACCGTGTCGGCGTGCGTGGTGTCGATGTCGACCACCTCGTCGTAGCCGAGGATCCCCGGGTCGTTCGAGAGGTGCTGCTCGCCGATCAGCGCCGACCAGTAGCCCGCCTCGCGCAGCGGGTGGACGATGTGGTGGCCGTAGTCGTTGAGCGTGAAGCCCCGGTGCGCCAGGCCCATCATCCCGTTGACGTGGGCCCACTGGCCGGTCAGCAGGCAGGCGCGGCTCCCCGAGCAGCTCGGCGCGGCGCAGAACGCGTTGCGGAACAGGAGCCCCTGGTCGGCCAGCCGCTGGATGTTGGGCGTCGGGACCGGGTGCCCGTAGGGCTGGACGTAGCGCCCGGTGTCATGGGAGTGGAGGTAGACGATGTTCGGGGGCGCGGTGATACCGTGCATCCTATATACCTGACTGAAATCGTGAGGATTCAGCCGCCCCAACACACCTACCTGGTCTGCGCGACCCCGCGCAGCGGCAGCACGCTGCTCTGCAAGTCGCTCAGCGCGACCGGCGTCGCCGGCCGCCCCGAGGAGTACTTCGAGCGCCTGGTGCACTCCGGGCTTCCCCGCGAGCCGCGGGAGTACTTCGCAGGCGCGCCGGACGACCTCGTGGCCGGGCTCGCCCCGTCGCGGTCGGGCGATCCGGCCGACGCCCGGCTGGAGCACGTCCTGCCCGCGGCGTTCGAGGCCGGCACCACCCCCAACGGCGTCTTCGGCGCCAAGATGATGTGGGGCTACTTCGGCGACTTCCTCGACCAGCTCGGCTCGACGCCCGAGGCGCCCGACGCCTGCGCGGTCCTCGAGCGCGCGCTGGGGGACATGAGCTACGTCCACGTCACGCGGCGCGACAAGGTCGCGCAGGCGGTGTCGCTGTGGCGGGCCGTGCAGACGCAGGCGTGGAACGCCGAGGATCCGGCCGCCGGGGAGCCGGTGTACGACGAGCGCGGGATCGCCCACCTGCTGGCCGGGCTGGAGCGCGAGGACGCCGCGTGGACCGCCTGGTTCGCCGCCCACCACCTCGAGCCGCTGGTCGTCGTCTACGAGGACTTCGCCGCCGATCACGGCGGCAAGCTGGCCGAGGTGCTGGCCTTCCTCGGGCTCCCGCAGGACTCGATCCCGGCGCCGCCGCTGCGGCGGCAGGCCGACGAGCGCTCCGAGCGCTGGGTGGCGCGCTTCAGCGCGAGCAGCGCGGGGCGCGCCGGTGCAGCGTTCGCCGGCGCCCATCCGGCCGCCTGACGGCGATCGTGACGCGGCGACCGCCGCGCGCCAGCCGCAGCCGGTAGGGACGCCGGCGGTCGGTGCGCGGGCGCGCGCCGCGCCGGCGGGCGCGCACGCGGACGATCCGCGCGCCGCGGACGCGGACCTCGAGCCGGCCGCGACGGCGGCAGACCAGGCGGACGGCGATCTTCGGCTCCCGTCCACGCGGACGCGTGGCGGCGGCGCGCGGCTCCGGCGCCGCGGGGACGTCGGGCGGCGTGGCGTCGCGCACCGCGAGGATCCCGCCCAGGGCACCGACGTAGGCCGTGCCGTCCGGCCCGATCGTCACCGGCGCGTAGTTGTTGTTGAAGCCCAGGCCCTCGCCCGCCAGCACGCGGTAGACGGTCTCGCCGCCGGCGAAGTCGAGCGCCGTTAGGTACCAGGGGTCGTCGCCCGCGGAGCGCGGGGGCTTCGTGTACGTGTAGACGAGGCCGGAGCCGAGCGCCAGCTTCGGGACCACGCTGGGCGCCCGCTCGGCGCTCGTCCACACCAGCCGGCACGTGCCGGTCGCGCGGTCGACGTCGACGCGCGCGAGCCCCGGTGTCGTGCTGCGCCCGCCCTCGGTCGCGGCGGGCCCGCTGTAGCCGTGGTTGTTCTCGACCACGATCGACTCGTGGGTGGCGGTCAGCGACTGGTCGGTGCTGGACGCGCCGCGCGCGAAGACGGGCCGGCGGCACACCTCGGCGCCGTCGCGGCGGCGGTACACGACGACGTCGATCGGGTCGGCGTTGTCGGTGATCGCCACGAGGTCGTCGCCCATCAGGGTCGGCGTCGTCCCCGAGC
>DASVQH010000180.1:0-5993 GCA_036389195.1 Solirubrobacteraceae bacterium | reverse complement strand
GCCGGCGACCGCTACGACGGCGGGCCTGGCGACGACCACCTGGACTACGACCGGATCACGCCGGTCGCCGTCGACCTCCGCGGGCCCGCGCCGGGCGGCGCCCCAGGCGAAGGCGACCGGCACGCGGGCATCGAGGACGTCCGCGGCGGCCTCACCGGCGACCGGCTGTCGGGCGGCCGTCGCGGCGACCGGCTCTCCGGCGAAGGCGGCGACGACGTCCTCCGCGGGCGCGACGGGCGCGACGGCCTCGACGGCGGCGCGGGCGACGACGTCATCGACGCCGGCCCGGGCCGCGACTTCGTGACGGGCGGCGCCGGCGACGACGCCGTCCGCCTGGGCGCCGGCGACGACTATCTGGAAGCCGCCGACGGCGCGGATCGCGTCGACGCCGGCCCGGGCGACGACGTCCTCAGCGTCCCGGACGCCGGCTTCGCCGTCCGGCTGCGCTGCGGTCCCGGCCGGGACCGCGTGGCCGACGTGACCTACGATCAGCCGCTCCGCGTGCCCCGGGACTGCGAGCGCGTCGACGCGGGCGACGGCCGGATCCTGCTGCGCTCGGAGACGGACCGCCCCGCCACCGTGCGCTACGCCTGCGAGGAGGGGCCAGGGGAGACGTGCCGGGTCCGCCTCGAGCTGCGGCGGGTGCGGCGCGGCGACCCCGGCGAGGTCCTGTCGGGGCGCTTCCGCCGCGACCCGCTCATCGGCCTCGGCCGGGCGAAGCTCCACCCTGGCCAGCGGGTCCGGGCTCTCGCCGCGCGTCTGTCAGCGCGCGGGCGACGCCTGCTGCGCCGTCGCGGG
The DNA here is from genome assembly GCA_036389195.1 of Solirubrobacteraceae bacterium. GTDB lineage: Bacteria > Actinomycetota > Thermoleophilia > Solirubrobacterales > Solirubrobacteraceae > JACCYI01. The sequence goes on along the minus strand of DASVQH010000180.1, from coordinate 5,195 downwards.
CGCGTCCAGGTCAGGGTCCTCCTGCGCGTCCGCCGGGGCCGCGACGACGGCAACCGCTTCGGTGCCGCGAGCGTCGACGGCTTCTTGGTCGAGCTGCGGGACGGCCGCTAGGCCGACTCGGCGCCCGCCGCCGGCTCTTCGGCGTCGTCGGGCGCGACGGTCACGAGCGTCGGCTTCAGGCCGCGCTCGATCGTCTCCTTGGTCACGACGCACTTTTGCACGTCGCGGCGGGAGGGCAGCTCGAACTGCACCTCGAGCAGCACCTCCTCGATGATCGACCGCAGGCCGCGGGCGCCGGTCTCGCGCTCGAGCGCCTTCTGCGCGACGGCGCGCAGCGCGTCGTCGGAGAAGACCAGCTCGATCCCGTCGAACGAGAAGAAGCGGTGGAACTGCTTGACGATCGCGTTGCGCGGCTCGGTCAGGATCGTGATGAGGTCGTCCTGGGAGAGCTGGTGCACCGCGCTCATGACCGGCAGGCGGCCGATGAACTCCGGGATCAGCCCGTACTGCATGAGGTCCTCGGGCAGCGTCTTCTCGAAGAGCTCGCCGAGGTCGCGGTCGGCCTTGGACTCGACCTTGGCGCCGAAGCCGACGCCCTTGTGGCCGATCCGCCGCTCGATGACCTTGTCGAGGTTGGCGAACGCGCCGCCGCAGATGAACAGGACGTTCGTCGTGTCGATGGTCAGGAACTCCTGGTGGGGATGCTTGCGCCCGCCCTGCGGCGGCACGCTCGCGGTCGTCCCCTCGAGGATCTTCAGCAGCGCCTGCTGGACGCCCTCGCCCGACACGTCGCGCGTGATCGACGGGTTGTCGGCCTTGCGGGCGATCTTGTCGACCTCGTCGATGTAGATGATCCCCGTCTCGGCCTTCTTGACGTCGAAGTCGGCCGCCTGGATCAGCTTCAGGAGGATGTTCTCGACGTCCTCGCCGACGTAGCCGGCCTCGGTGAGCGCCGTGGCGTCGGCGATGGCGAACGGGACGTTGAGGATCCGCGCCAGCGTCTGGGCGAGCAGCGTCTTGCCGCAGCCCGTCGGCCCGAGCAGCAGGATGTTGGACTTCTGCAGCTCGATGTCCGCGTCCTCCTGCTGCATCATCTGGACGCGCTTGTAGTGGTTGTAGACGGCGACCGACAGCGTCCGCTTGGCGGCGTCCTGCCCGACGACGTACTCCTGCAGGACCGAGTAGATCTCCTTCGGCTTCGGGAGGTTCTCGATGTCGAAGGTGGGCGGAGCCGTCAGCTCCTCATCGATGATCTCGTTGCAGAGGTCGATGCACTCGTCGCAGATGTAGACGCCGGGGCCGGCGATCAGCTTCTTGACCTGCCGCTGGGACTTGCCGCAGAAGGAGCAGAGGAGCTGCTCGTTGGAGTCGGTCGGTCGTGCCACGTATTCCCCCGGTTATCGCGCCGTGGCCCCCGAGCTTTAGTGCTCGGAGATCACCCGGTCGATGATGCCGTACGTCTTGGCCTCTTCGGAGCTCATGAAGTAGTCGCGCTCGGTGTCCTTCTTGACCTCGTCGACCGACTTACCCGTGTGCTGGGCGATGATCTCATCCAGGCGGCGCCGGAGGTCGATGACCTCGCGGGCGTGGATCTCGATGTCCGTCGCCTGGCCCTGGAAGCCCGAGGACACCTGGTGGATGAGGATCTTCGCGTTGGGAAGCGCCATGCGCTTGCCCTTCGCCCCGCCGGCCAGCAGGAGCGCGCCCATCGACATCGCGATGCCGACGCAGATCGTCTGCACGTCCGGCTTGATGAAGTTCATCGTGTCGTAGATCGCCAGGCCCGCGTAGACCGAGCCGCCCGGCGAGTTGATGTAGATCGAGATGTCCTTGTCCGGATCCTCGGACTCCAGGTGCAGCAGCTGGGCGACGATCAGGTTCGCGATCTGGTCGTCCACCGGCGTGCCGAGGAAGATGATCCGCTCGTTGAGCAGACGGGAGTAGATGTCGAAGGCTCGCTCCCCGCGGGAGGTCTGCTCGACGACCATTGGGACAAGTGGGCTCACGGTCCTCGCTTCGTTCGCTTAGTCGGTCCGTTTCCCTTCGCAGGGATCCGGGGGTTCCGGCCCGTGGCCGCTCTCTTGAGGGAGCGTAGCAACGGCGTGGTGCGGACCCGAAGGGTTACGCGCCGGGCGTCCAGAGCTGCTGCCCGCCGGCCTCCGACGCACCAGAAGCCGGGGTCCAGAGCTTGCCGCGCGCCTCCGCCTGCTCGACGGTGATCGCCGTGGCGGAGTCGGCGATCACGTCGACCGCCTTGCGGGTGGCGAGGTCGCGCTGGAGGTCCTCCAGGCGCCCGGCGGAGCGCAGGCGCTCCAGCAGCTTCTTGGGCGACGTGCGCTCGCGCTCGGCGCTCGGCGCCACCGCTTCGAGCAGCTCGTCCTCGCTGGGCTCGATGCCCTCGGCCTCGACGACCGCCGCCAGCACCGCCTCGCGGCGCAGGCCGACCGCCGCGTCCTCCTTGCCGTCCTCGACGATCTCGTCTTCCGTCTTACCGGAGATCTGGAGGTACATCTCCTTCTGGATGCCCTGGTGCGACAGGGAGTGCGCGGTCTGCTCCCACATCTCGCGGGCGCGGGCCTCCACGAGCGCGTCGGGCACCTCGACGGTGGCGTTGGCCACCGCGGCGTCGAGCGCCGTCTCGCGGAACTCGGCCTCGATCTTGCCCGTCTCGGCCTCGGAGGTGCGCTCGCGGATGTCCGCGCGCAGCTCGTCCATCGTGTCGAAGCCCTGGTCGGCGGCGAAGTCGTCGTCGAGGTCGGGGAGGTGCTTCTCCTTGATCTCCTTGACGGTGACCGCGAACTCCGCTTCCTTGCCCGCGAGATCCTCGGCGCCGTAGTCGGCCGGGAAGGTGATCGAGACGGTGCGCTCCTCGCCCGCGGTCGCGCCGGCGAGCTGGTCCTCGAAGCCGGGCACGAGGCGGCCGGAGCCGAGCTCGACCATCTGGTCGCGCCCCTCGCCGCCCTGGAAGGGCACGCCCTCGAGCGTGCCGAGGAAGTCCATGACGACGTAGTCGCCGGTCTGGGCGGGCCGCTCGACGGTCTCCAGCGTCGCCGTCCGCTCGCGCAGGCGCTCGATCTCCTGGTCGATCGTCTCCTCGGGGACCTCGGGCTCGCGCTTGCCGACCTCCAGGCCCTTGTACTCGCCGAGCGTGGCCGTCGGGCGGACGCCGATCTCGATCGAGAACCGCAGCGGCTCGCCCTCGGGCGGCAGCTGTGCGAGGTCGATGTCGATGTCCGGGTCGCCGACCGGGACGATCCGCGCGGCGTCGATCGCCGCCGCGTACCAGCGGCCGAGCGAGTCGCGGACGGCCTCGTCGAGGACGGCGTCGCGGCCGATCCGCTTGATGATCACCGGCGGCGGGACCTTGCCGGTGCGGAAGCCGGGCACGCGGATGTCGCGGCCGAGCTGGCGCGCGGCCTGGTTGAGGCGGCGCTCGATCTCCTCGGGCGCGACCTCGGCCTGCACGCGGACGCGCGACTCGGGGAGCTCCTCGACGGTGGTGGTGACGGGTGCGGCAGCCATGGACGGGGCCGAACGATAGCGTCGGGCGCATGGCCGCCCCCGTCCTGCCGCCGCACCGCCGCCTCGCCGCGTGGGTCGTCTGCGGCCCGCTCGGCCACCTCTACGGGGGCGTGGCCGACTGGGTGGAGCTGTTCCTCAGGTGGCAGTGGGAGGAACGGTTTCGCCCGGCCCGACTTCGCTGGCGCTCGTCGTCTGGGCGACGTTACGGCGCGGGCTCGTAGTGGACCACCTTCGTCTGGGTGAGCTCGTCGAGCAGCTCGGGGCCGAACCCGAACCCGGACCCGCTCGCGCGGCGCGGCTGGGCGGCGCCGCCGGGCGCGCCGCCGAAGACCGCGTTGATCTTCACGGTGCCGACCGCCAGCTCGCGCCAGGCGCGCTGGGCGTTGGCCTGTGACGGGGTGAGGACCGTGGCCGCCAGGCCGTAGGCCGTCGCGTTGGCGGCGGCGAGCGCGGCGTCGAAGGACTCGACGACCTGCACCGGGGCGACCGGCCCGAACGTCTCCTCGCGCATGACCGTCATCGACGCGTCGACCCCGGTCAGCACCGTCGGCGGGTAGAACGCGCCGGGGCCGTCCGGGACCTCGCCGCCGGCGAGCACGTCGGCGCCCGCCTCGACCGCCTCGGCGACGTGGCGGTGGACCGCCTCGCGCTGGCCGTCGTCGACGAGCGGGCCCATCTCCGTGGCGGGGTCGAGCCCGGGGCCGACGCGCCGCTCGCGCGCCCGCGCGGCCAGCGCGTCGAGGAAGGCCGGCGCGACCGCCTCGTGCACGTAGATGCGCTCGACCGACGTGCAGATCTGGCCGGCGTTGGCGAACGCGCCGAGCGCGGCCTGGTCGGCGGCCCACTCGGGGTCGACGCCGGCGTCGACGATCAGCGCGTCCTTGCCGCCGAGCTCGAGCAGGGCCTTGCGCCCGCCCGCCGCGCAGACGGCCGCCACCTCGCGCCCCGTCGCCACCGAGCCGGTGTGCATGACGCAGTCGACGCCCGGATCGGCGGCCAGCGGGCGGCCCACGCGGGCGTCGCCCAGCAGGACGTTGAGCACGCCGGGCGGCAGCTCCAGCAGCTCGGCGATCCGCAGCGCCGCGAGCGGGGTCTTCTCCGACGGCTTCAGGACCACCGTGTTGCCGGTCACCAGCGCCGCAGCGAGCTGGCCGCAGGCGATCGCCACCGGGTCGTTCCACGGCACGAGCAGCGCCACGACGCCGCGCGGCTCGTGGACCATGACGTCGGTGGCCGCCCAGCCGCCGGCCAGCGAGCGGCCGCGGTGCACCGGGCCGAGCTCGGCGTACTGCTCGATCGCGCCGATGCCGGCCTCGACGCCGCCCGCGGAGTCCTCGATCGGCTTGCCGTTCTCGCGCGTCTGGAGCTCGGCGAGCTCGGCCGCGTGCTCGCGCAGCCGCCGCGCGCCGGCCTTCAGCAGGGCGGCGCGGTCGGCGGCGCCGCGGCGCGCCCAGTCGGGCAGCGCGGCCCGGGCGGCGCGCACGGCGGCCTGCGCGTCGGCCTCCGTGCCCGCCGGGATGCGCGCGATGACGTCCCCGGTCGCCGGATCGGTGACGGCGAGGCCCGCGGCCGGATCGGTGGTCTCGATCGCGTCGCCGGCGATGGCGTGGGTGTGCGTGATCTCGGTCGGGGTCTGGAGCATGGACGCACCCTTACCCGGCGACGGCCCGGAC
>DASVQH010000179.1:0-13464 GCA_036389195.1 Solirubrobacteraceae bacterium | reverse complement strand
GCGACGACCTCGACGGCGCCGGGCGCAGCGGGCGCGGACCCCTCGCCGCCGGGCCCCCCGGGGGCGGCGCCCTCGGCGGCAGCGGCCGGGGGCCGGTGCAGGCGGTCGAGGATCGCCTGGAGGTTCGTCCCGGCGCCCGAGGCGAGGACGCCCACCCGCATGGGTCTACGCCACCTCGAGCTTCGGGAACCGGCCGCCGGTGGAGCGCAGCGTGCCCGCCTGGAGCAGCGCGTCGACGCGGCCGAGCACCTGGTCGGCCGCCAGGTGGCCGAAGGTGCCGTAGTGGGGCAGCCCGTCGTAGGAGTACTTGGCGATGACCTTGGACCGCCCGCCGCGCAGGATCTCCACGGCGCGGGTGCGCCCGACCTCGGGGCGGGCGCCGGCCACGACGTCGAGGATGGCGTCGTCGAGGCCGGAGGCGTCGGCCGTCGGGCGCTGGGCGAGCTGGGACGGCCGCGCGGGCGCGCCGCCGCGCCGCGCCGGCTGCGGGAGCGCGGGCACGAGCGACGGGTCGCAGACGTCGCAGCACGGGCCCTCGGGCGCCGGCGCCGCCGGATCGCCGAAGTGGCGCAGGATGCCCTCGCGGCGGCAGCGCGCGCCCTCCACCCACGCCCACACGGAGCGGTACTGGCGCCAGCGCGCGCGCGTGCCGTCCTGCGCGGAGGACTTGGCGGCGGCCATCGCGCGGCCGTCCCAGGCGCCGGCGATGCGGCCGAGCGCGCGGTCCGGGGCCGACGGCGCCGGCTGGATGACCTTCGCCCGGGCGAGGTGGCCGAGGATCGACCGGACCGCCTCCTCGTCGCACCCCGCGGTGGCCGTCAGCTCGCCGACCGTGACGTCGTAGCGGCCGCCCGAACCGCGGGCGATCAGCCGCTGGGCGACGCGGCCGATGGCGTGGTCCTCGACCGTCGAGCGCTCGATGAAGAAGACGTGCAGCCCCTTGTCGCGGCTGGAGGCGAAGAGCAGGGCGCGCGCGGGGGCGCCGTCGCGGCCCGCGCGACCGGCCTCCTGGTAGTAGGCCTCGACGGATCCCGGCACGGTCTCGTGGCAGACCGTCCGCACGTCGGCCTTGTCGACGCCCATGCCGAACGCGTTGGTCGCCACGACGACGCGGACCTCGCCGTCCATGAAGCGGCGCTGGGCCTCGGCGCGGGCGTCGCGCGGCAGGCCGGCGTGGTAGGCGACGACCGGCTCGCCGAGCTCGCGCTCCAGGCGGGCCGACAGCTTGTCGCACTCCGCGCGCGTCCCCGCGTAGACGATGCCGGGCAGCGCGCCCGGCTCGGCCAGCGCCGCGGCGATGCCGCGATGGCCCGCCTCCTTGGTGGGGCAGGAGACGACGGTGAACGAGAGGTTCGGGCGGTCGAAGCCGGTCGACACCCGCACGGGGTCGCGCAGCCCGAGGCGCGCCACGATGTCCGACGCCACCTGCGGCGTCGCCGTCGCGGTCGAGGCGACGATCGCCTCGGCGCCGAGGTAGCGCGCGGCGTCGGCGAGGCGGAAGTAGTCGGGCCGGAAGTCGTGGCCCCACTGCGAGACGCAGTGGGCCTCGTCGACGACGAAGAGGCCGATGCGCGCCTCGCGCAGCCGCTCGACGAACCCGGGGGACGCGAAGCGCTCCGGTGCCACGTAGAGCAGCCGCAGGTGCCCCGAGACCGCGCGCTCGAGCGCGCGGCGGTTGGTCGCGGCGTCCTGCTGGGCGTTGACGAGCGCCACCCGGCCGGGCGCCACGCGCTCGACCGCCTCGACCTGGTCCTGCATGAGCGAGACCAGCGGCGAGACCACCAGCGTGAGATCCGCCCGCATCAGCGCCGGCAGCTGGTAGCAGAGCGACTTGCCCGACCCGGTGGGCATCACGACCAGGACGTCGCGCCCCGCGAGCGCGGCGTCCACCGCCTCGCGCTGGCCACGGCGGAACCCGGGATGGCCGAACAGCTCGCGCAGCGCCCCCTCGGGCTCGCGCGCGCGGGCGACCGGCTCGGGCGGCGGCGGCCCGAGCCCGGGAAGCGCGAGCGGCGTGGCGTCGGTGACGGCGGGCGGGGACACGGGCGGACAGCGGACCTTAGCGGCGCCTCCGGCGCGTTCCGGGACGCGCATCCGACCCGCGCGGCACTTGTTGCGAAGCGTGCGGAACTTGTGACAGAGTGCCTTGGCAATGCATAGGTACGGAGCGCGACTCCTCCTCGCCACCGCCCTCCTCGCCACCGGCTGCGGCGAGGACCGCGGCCAGAGCGCGACGTCGACCCGGCAGGACGCCGCGAGCACCGAGCGCCCGACCCTCACGGTCTCCGCCGCGACCTCGCTCAAGCGCGCCTTCGAGACCTACGGCGAGCGGTTCGGCCAGGCGAAGGCCCGCTTCTCCTTCGCCGGCTCCGACGAGCTGGCCGCCCAGATCCGCCAGGGGCTCACGCCCGACGTCTTCGCGTCCGCCAACACGACCCTCCCCGACGAGCTCAACAAAGCCGGGCTGGTCGAGCAGCCGCGCACCTTCGCCGGCAACCGGCTGGTGCTCGCCGTGCCGAAGGACGCCGACACCCCCATCGAACGCCTCGACGACCTCGCCAAGCCGGGCACGACGATCGCCATCGGCGCCGAGACCGTGCCGGTCGGCGCCTACACCCGCAAGGTGCTCGACCGCCTCCCCCGCGCGCAGCGCGCGGCGATCCTCAAGAACGTCCGCAGCGAGGAGCCCGACGTGGGCGGCGTCGTGGGCAAGCTGACGCAGGGCGCCGTCGACGCGGGCTTCGTCTACACCACCGACGTCGCGGCCGCCGGCGCCGGGCTGCGCGAGATCCGCCTGCCCGACGCGCTGCAGCCCGACGTCGCCTACGGCGTCGCGGTGGTCAAGGGCGCCAAGGAGCCCGAGGCGGCGCGGGCGTTCGTCGAAGGACTCATCGCGGGCGCCGGCCAGACCGCGCTGCGCGACGCGGGCTTCCTGCCACCGCCCGCCGGGGGATGAGCGCGGTGGCCACCGCGCGGACCGCCGCGCGGCGAACGTGGTTCCCCGCGGCGCTGACCGTCGCGCTGACCGTCGTCCTGCTCTTCCTGCTGCTTCCCGTCGTCGCGATCTTCGCCGACACGGGGCCCGGCGACCTGATCTCCAGCCTCGGCGACCCGGCGGCGCGCGAGGCGCTCAAGCTGAGCGCGCTCTGCTCGCTCACCGCCATCGCGATCATCCTCGTCGTCGGGACCCCCGCGGCGTACCTGCTGGCGACCCGCCGCTTCACCGGCCGGGCGGCGGCGATCACCGCGATCGAGCTGCCGCTGGTGCTGCCGCCCGCGGTCGCCGGCATCGGGCTCCTCGCCTCGCTCGGACCGAACGGGATCCTCGGCGGGCTGGCCGGCGACCGCCTCGTGCTCCACACCGCCGGCGTGGTCGTCGCGCTCACCTTCGTCGCCGCGCCGTTCCACCTGCGCCAGGCGCAGGCGGCGTTCGAGGCGCTCGACCCGGCGTGGCTCGACGCCTCGCGGACGCTCGGCGCCTCGCCGGCGCGCACGTTCGCGCGGATCGCGATCCCGGCGGCGCGCGGCGGCCTGGCCGCCGGGCTCGCGCTGGCCTGGGGGCGCGCGCTGGGCGAGTTCGGGGCGACGCTGATGTTCGCCGGCTCGTTCCGCGGCATCACGCAGACGGCCCCGCTGGCCATCTACGAGCGGTTCGGCACCGAGTTCGACGTGGCGCTCGCGCTCGGCGCCGTCCTGGTGGCGCTGTCGGGCGCGCTGCTGCTGTCCGTCAAGCTGCTCGGCCGTGCTCCAGGTTGAGACCCGGACGACGCTCGGCGCGCTGCAGCTCGACGTCGCCCTTGACGTCGCACCCGGCCGCTGCCTCGCGCTGGCCGGGCCGTCGGGCGCGGGCAAGACGTCGGTGCTGCGCACCGTGGCCGGGCTCCTGCGGCCGGAGCACGGGCGCGTGGTGTGCGACGGCGAGACGTGGCTGGACACGGACCGGAGGATCGACGTGCCTGCCGAGGAGCGCCGCGCCGGCTACGTGTTCCAGGCCTACGCGCTCTTCCCGCACCTGACCGCGCGCGCGAACGTGGCCTACGCGCTCGACCATCTGCCCCGGCGCGACCGCGGCAAGCACGCCGACGCCCTGCTGGAGCGCTTCGGCGTCGCCCACCTGTGCGACGAGCGCCCGCGGACGCTCTCCGGCGGCGAGCGCCAGCGCGTCGCGCTGGCCCGCGCGCTGGCCCGCCGCCCGCGGGTCCTCCTGCTCGACGAGCCGCTCTCCGCCCTCGACACGCGGACCCGCGCGAGCGCGGCGCGCGAGCTCGGAACGGTCATCGCGGAGGCCGGCGCACCCACGCTGCTGGTCACCCACGACTTCACCGAGGCGGCGCTGCTCGGCCACGAGGTGGGCGTGATCGACGGCGGGCGCGTCGTCCAGCGCGGCACGGCGGCGGAGCTCGCCGCCACGCCCGCATCCGCCTTCGTGGCCGACTTCACGGGCGCCGTCGTCCTCACCGGCACGGCCCGGCCCGGCCCCGACGGCACGACGCTGGTCGACCTCGACGGCGGCGGCACGCTGACGAGCGTCGAGCGCGCCGAGGGCCTGGTCGCCGTCAGCGTCTACCCGTGGGAGATCGCGCTCGCTCCCGCCGGCAAACCCGATCCCGGGTCAGCACGCAACCACCTCGCCGTCGAGGTCCTCGCGGTGACCGCGATCGGCAACCGCGTGCGGGTCGGCCTCGCCGCGCCGCAGCCCCTCACCGCCGAGCTGACCGCAGCGTCCGCGCGCGCCCTCGAGCTCGCCCCGGGCGCGCGGGTGACCGCGACCTTCAAGGCCGCGGCGACGCGCCTGCTCGTTCGCTAGGCGCGGACGAGCGGCAGCTCGACGGCCTCGAAGGCGTCCTTGGACTGCCCTTCGCCGTCGTCGCCGAGCGGGTACTCGCCGGAGAAGCACGCGTCGCAGTGCGTGGCGCGCTCGCTGTCGATCGCCTCGTAGACGCCCGCCAGCGAGAGGTAGGCCAGCGAGTCGGCCCCCAGCTCCTCGGCGATCTCGTCGACCGTGCGGCCGTGAGCGATCATCTCCTCGCGCGTCGACATGTCCACCCCGTAGTGGCAGGGGAACCGGATCGGCGGCGCGGAGATCCGCATGTGGACCTCCTTGGCGCCCGCCGAACGCAGCATCTCGACGATCTGGCGGGTCGTGTTGCCGCGGACGATCGAGTCGTCGACGACGACGAGCCGCTTGCCGGCCACCGTGTCGGGCAGCGGGTTGAACTTCAGCCGCAGGCCGTGCTTGCGCAGCTCCTGGCCCGGCTGGATGAACGTGCGCGCGACGTAGCGGTTCTTGACGAAGCCGTCGTCCTGCGGGAGCCCGGACGCGCGCGCGAAGCCGCGCGCCGCGGCGTTGCCGGAGTCCGGGACCGCGATGACGAGGTCGGCGTCGGCGACCGGGGCCTCGCGGGCGAGGATCTCCCCCATCCGCGAGCGCGAGGTCTGCACGACGCGCCCTTCCAGACGCGAGTCGGGCCGCGCGAAGTAGATGTGCTCGAAGACGCAGAACGCCCGGCGCTCGCCGTGGACGACCTGCCGCGTGCGCAGCCCGCGGTCGGCGAGCGTCACGCACTCGCCCGGCTCGACCTCGCGCAGGTACTGGGCGCCGATGATGTCGAACGCGCAGGACTCGGACGCCACGCAGTAGCGGTCGCCGAGCATCCCGAGCGCCAGCGGCCGCAGCCCGGCCGGATCGCGGAACGCGACGACGCGGTCCTTCGTCATGACCACCGTCGAGAAGGCGCCCTCCAGCCGCGGCATCACGTCGGCCACCGCGTCCTCGACGGTCGCGGCCTCATGCGTCGAGAGCAGGGCGGCGATGATCTCCGAGTCAGACGTCGAGCGGAAGGCGACGCCGCGCTCGCGCATCTCGGCGTGCAGCTCGACCGCGTTGGTCAGGTTGCCGTTGTGGCCGAGCGCGAGCTCGCGCACGTCGGCACGCCAGACCGGCTGCGAGTTCTCCCACGAGTTCGCGCCGGTGGTCGAGTAGCGGACGTGGCCGATCGCCATCTCGCCCTGCAGCGCCCGCAGCTTCTGCTCGTCGAAGACCTGGTTGACCAGGCCCTGGTCGCGCACGGTCATGATGTGACCGTCCTGGGCCGCGGCGATGCCCGCCGACTCCTGCCCGCGGTGCTGGAGCGCGTAGAGCGCGAAGTAGCTCAGGCGCGCGACGTCATGCCCCGGCGCGTAGACGCCGAAGACCCCGCACTCATCGCGGGGACCGTCGCGTGGATCGAGAAGATCGTCGGGGGGGTGGGACACGACCGGGGCGTGGCGCGCCGGTGGGGGACCGGGGGAAGTGTTCACGGTAGCACCGGCTCCGGCGGCTCCTGGGTGCGCCCGAGCCGCCGTGGCCCCCGCCGCCTCCCCCGAACCTCACCGGGGCGGGGGTGGCGTTGGCGGCGGGGGCGGATGGCGGGGAAGTGAGGCTGGCGGGCCGCAGCTTCGCCTCACCTCGCGACCATCCCACGTTGCCGGAGTTGATTGGTGCCATCTTCGGCCCTTCTTTCAGTGATCAGCCCCGATCGATGCCGCCGATCCGGCGCTGGGCTCAGCGTGAGCTGACCCGGATCCGGGCCGCGCGGCCGACGACGCTGTCGCGGCCGACCGCCGCCACGCTGATGGCGACCCGCGCGCGGGCCGGCACGCGTCGCAGCACGAGCCGCGAGGTCGCGACGCGGCGCACTCGCCTGCTGGTGCGGCGAGCGGCGATCCGCGCCTTCACGCGGTAGCGCGCCGCGCCGGGCACCTTGCGCCAGGTCACGACGACCCGTCCACCGGCGCGGCGGCGCGCGCGCAGGGCGCCGGGCGGCGTGAGCGGTACGAGGCGTGCTCCCGGAACCGGCGGGCCTGCGGCCGTGGGTGCTGCGACGGTCGTCGGTGACGCGACCGGCGCGGGTGCCGGCTCTTCGGGCGGCGCCGCCGGGCAGCCGCCGTCGGCGCGGTAGCGGCGGACGTAGATCTGGCTCGACTCCATCCGCTGCCACGCCGCGGCGGCGCCGTCGCCCGTGCCCGCGAACTGGATGCCCGCGGGGATCACGCCGTGGCGCGACCAGAGCTGCGACGGGCACCATCCGCCGCCGGCGGCGCGCTGGGCGAACAGCGGGCGGCGGAAGCGGTCGGGGCCGGAGCGCTCGGGGGGCTCGGGCTCGTGCGTGAAGACGGTGGGGAGCCCCGCCGGGTCGACGCGCAGGAACTCGAGGTCCCCGGACGGCTGGAAGCCGGGCGGCACCGACTCGGTCGACGTGGAGCCGTCGGCCGCCACGACGTCGATCGCCGACCCGTCGGGGCGCAGGCTCGCGAGCGTCCCGTCGGCTCCGAGGCCGGAGTGGAACGGCACCTCGGCGAACGGCTGGCCCGGCGCGGCGATGGACCGGTGGTACGTGTGGTCGGTGTTCTTGTACTCGGCGAGCACGTCGCCCCGGCCGGAGACCCACATCCGCTCGTACCAGGCGTACCCGAGCGAGCGCTCCTCGACCAGCTCGGCGCCGCGGAGCTCGAGGACGTACGCGTCGGCCCAGCCAGAAGTGCCGACGAAGTAGCGGCCGCCGCCGAAGGCGATGCGGCCCTCGCGCGTGCCGTCCACCATGCCGGTGTCGGTGAAGGGCTCGCCCGCACCGCGACGCCACGCCCCGCCGTTGCGCCCGCGGGAGCCGTGCGAGCCGATCACCACGGCATCGCCGCCGTCGCCCGCGGCGAGGTCGCAGTTCTCCATCGGCAGTGCCTGCGGCGCGCCGAAGCGGTCAGCTCCCGCCGGCCGGATCCAGGCCGAGCAGCCGTCGTCGAGGTCGGCGACCGCGAAGACGTCGCCGTTCTCGGCCACCGCCACGCGGACGCCCCACCGCTTGTGCGCAGCGAGGACCTCGGGCGCGCCGAAGCCCTGCCCGGCAGGCGCGACCGCCACGGCCACGCCGTCCCCGGACATGAAGTCCCCGGCGGGGGTGTAGGCCACGGCGGCATCGCCGCGGGCGTTCGCCGCGACCACCGGGGAGAAGCCGCGGTCGGTCAGCAGCTCGGGCGCCTGCCACGCCGCGGCGGCCTGACCCGTCCCCACCCCGAGAAGACCGGAGACGGCGAGCACCCCGAGGAGGACTGGACGGCGCAAGGCCGCGGAGTATGACTGCCGAGTGGTGAGAACACCAGCGCGGATGTTCGCCGGCGGAGGTTCCGCCTAGTGCAGGAGGTCGGCGAGCCCGTGGGCGTGGACGCGCGAGAGCTCGGCGACGTCGACGGCGATCTCGTCGCCGAGGCGCAGCTGCGGGCCGCCGACCGTGCCGAGGGGGATCGCGGCACCGCCGAACGCCCGCAGCGCCTCGGCCGGGCCGGAGACCACGAACGCGCCGGGCCCCTCGCCGAACAGCGCGTCGGCCGAGCGCTCGAGCAGCGGTGCGACGTCCACCGTGGCGCCGAGCCCGCCGGCGATGCAGCACTCGGCCAGCGCGATCGCCACGCCGCCCTCGGCGACGTCGTGCGCCGAGCGCAGCGCGCCGGAGCGGACGGCCTGGCGGACGGCCGCGTGCGTCGCCCGCAGCTCGCCGAGGTCCGCGGAGGGCAGCTCGCCCTCGAGCGGCGCGCCGCGCAGCTTGGCCAGCTCGGACCCGATCAGCGACGGCGCCCAGCTGCCCGCCGCGATCAGCGCGACCGCGTCGCCCTCGCGGGCGAAGCCGAGCCGCCCGGCGCGCTCGGCGTCGGGGATCTCGCCGACCATGCCGACCACCGGCGTCGGATAGATCGGGCCGCCGCCGCCCTCGTTGTAGAGCGAGACGTTGCCGCCGACGACCGGCGCGCCGAGCGCGCGGCAGGCGTCGGCGAGGCCCGCCACGGCGCGCGTCAGCTGATAGGCGATGTGGGGCTTCTCCGGGTTGCCGAAGTTCAGGCAGTTGGTGAGGCCGAGAGGCTCGGCGCCGACGCAGGCCAGGTTGGCCGAGCACTCGACGACGGCTTCGACGGCGCCGCGGTACGGGTCGATCGCCACGCGCCGGCCGTTGCCGTCGATGGAGACGCCGAGCGCGCGCTTCGAGTCCGGCAGCCGCAGAACCGCGGCGTCGGCCGCCTCGGGGCGGCGGACGGTGGCCGAGCCGACCAGGCAGTCGTACTGCTCGAACGCCCAGCGCCGCGAGGCGAGGTTGGCCGAGCCGAGCAGCGCCAGCAGCGTCTCGGCCGCGGGCGCCTCGTCGGCGATGACGCGCTCGGGCGCGGGATAGAGCCCCACGGCCGGCGGGGCGGGCGCGAGGTCGTAGACGGGGCAGTCGTCGACCAGCGCCTCGACGGGCATGTCGCCGACCAGCGCCTCGCCGTCGAACACCCGCAGCCGGCGCGTGTCGGTGACCACGCCGACCGCCGTCGCCCGCGTCTCCCAGCGCTCGCAGACCGCGAGCACGTCGGCGACGTCGTCGGGCTCGACGACGCAGAGCATGCGCTCCTGGGACTCCGAGATCATGATCTCGAACGGCTCCATGTCGGCCTCGCGCAGCGGGACCTTGCGGACGTCGAGGTCGATGCCGACCTCGCCCTTGGAGGCCATCTCGGCCGACGACGAGGTCAGCCCCGCGGCGCCGAGGTCCTGCAGCGACACGAGCAGGTCGCGGTCGAGCAGCTCGAGCGAGCACTCCAGCAGCTTCTTCTCCTCGAACGGGTCGCCGATCTGGACGGTCGGGCGCTTGGCGGCGTCGCCCTCCCCCAGCTCGGCGCTGGCCAGCACCGACGCGCCGCCGATGCCGTCGCGCCCCGTGCGCGCGCCGAACAGCACCACGACGTTGCCGACGCCCGCGGCGGCGCTGCGGATCAGCCGCTCGGTCTCGATCAGCCCGAGGCACATCGCGTTGACCAGGCAGTTGTGCTCGTAGGCGCTCTCGAAGTAGATCTCGCCGCCGACGGTGGCCACGCCGATCGAGTTGCCGTAGTGGCCGATCCCCGCCACCGCGTGCTCGAGCAGGTAGCGCGAGCGTGCGGAGGTGGCCGGCTCGCCGAAGCGCAGCGAGTCGAGGATCGCCACCGGCCGCGCGCCCACCGCGAAGACGTCGCGCAGGATGCCGCCGACGCCGGTCGCCGCGCCCTGGAACGGCTCTACCGCGCTGGGGTGGTTGTGGGACTCGACCTTGAACGCGCACGCCAGCCCGTCGCCGACGTCGACCGCCCCGGCGTTCTCCCCCGGACCCATGACGACGCGCGGGCCCTCGGTGGGCAGCGTGCGCAGGACCTTGCGCGAGTGCTTGTAGCCGCAGTGCTCCGACCACATGAGGCTGAAGACGGCCAGCTCGACCTCGTCGGGCTCGCGCCCCAGCTTCTCGACGATGAGGTCGTACTCGCTGTCGGTGAGCCCCAGCTCGCGGTGACGCGCGGACGCGGCGGACGACATCAGGCCGGCACCGGCACCGCGACCGACGCGAACAGCTTGAGCCCGTCGACCGAGCCGGTCAGCGGATCGACGGCGTGCTCCGGATGCGGCATCAGGCCGACGACGTTCCCCGCCGCGTTGGCGACGCCGGCGATGTCCGCCACCGACCCGTTGGGGTTGTATCCGGAGGCGTAGCGCAGGACGATCTGCCCGTGTGCCTCCATCTCCTCGAGCACGGGCTCTGGCGCGTAGTAGCGGCCGGTCGTGTGCTTCACCGGCACGGACAGGCGCTCGCCGGGGTCGCAGGCCCGGGTCCAGGCGGTCTCCGTGGAGACGACGTCGAGCTCCACCTGGCGGCACAGGAAGCGCAGCGACGTGTTGGGCAGCAGCGCGCCGGGCAGCAGCCCCGCCTCGCAGAGGACCTGGAAGCCGTTGCAGATGCCGAGCACGGGACCGCCGGTGCGCGCGAAGCGCTCGACCGCGGCCATGATCGGCGAGAACCGGGCGATCGCCCCGACGCGCAGGTAGTCGCCGTAGGAGAAGCCGCCGGGGACGATGATCGCGTCGACGTCACCCGGGATCTCGCGGTCCTGGTGCCAGAGGATCTCCGACTCGCCGACCTTCGCGGCCGCGAGCGCCGCGTCGCGCTCGTCGCAGGAGCCGGGGAAGCGCAGGACGCCGAACTTCACTGACCAACCCCAGGAGCGGAGCGGTCACGATCGCCCGGATGGCGAGAGTTGGGCTCAGACTGCGTGGCCGGATGCCCCGCAGGGGACTCTATTTCGTAGTCCTCGATCAGCGGGTTCGCCAGCAGCGCCTCGCACATCTCGGGCAGCCGCGACGGGTCCTCGACGTCGAGCTCCACGAGCCGGCCGACGTGCACGTTGGTGACGCCGTCGAACCCGAGCGCCGGCAGGGCGCGCTCGACGGTCTGACCCTGCGGATCGAGGATGCCGGCCTTCGGCCGGATGAGGACGCGGGCCCTCACGCCGCGCCCACCCGTTCGAGCCACGCGCCGAACGGCTCGTCCGCGAGCAGCTCGTAGGCCTTGGCGTACCGCTCGCGCGTCGCCGCGACGACCGGCGGCGGGATCTCCGGCGCCGGCGGGTTCCTGTCCCAGCCCGTGCCGCTCGCCCAGTCGCGCACGTACTGCTTGTCGAACGACGGCTGCGAGCGCCCCGGCGCGTAGCCCTCGGCGGGCCAGAACCGCGAGGAGTCCGGCGTGCAGACCTCATCGCCCAGCACGAGCCGACCGTCCTCGTCGAGGCCGAACTCGAGCTTCGTGTCCGCGAGGATCACACCGCGCTCCCGCGCGTGGGCGGAGACCCGCTCGTACACGGCGAGGGAGACGTCGCGCAGGCGCTCGGCGAGCTCCATCGACCCCACGAGCTCGCCGGCCCGCGCCAGGTCGATCGACTCGTCGTGGCCCGACTCGGCCTTGGTCGACGGCGTGAAGATCGGCTCGGGCAGCTGCTCGGACTCCTGCAAGCCCTCGGGCAGCCGGATCCCCGACACGCTGCCGGTGCGCTGGTAGTCCTTCCAGCCCGAGCCGCTGATGTAGCCGCGGATGACGCACTCGACCGGCAGCATCTTCAGCCGCCGCACGCGCAGCGCCCGGCCGCGGACCTCGTCGGGCACCCCGTCGGTGGCCGAGACGAGGTGGTTGGGCACCACGTCGCCCGTGACGCCGAACCACAGCACCGACAGCCCGGTGAGGACCTTCCCCTTGTCGGGGATGGGCGTCGGGTGGATCGCGTCGTAGGTCGAGATCCGGTCGGAGGCGACCATCAGGAGGTCGTCCCCGAGCTCGTACATCTCGCGGACCTTCCCGCGGGTCAGGAGGCGGAGCTCGAGCGTGCTGGTCACAGAACCACAGTACCGCCGCAACCGGCGGCGTCCGCACGCGCGCGAAGAACCCCTGGAGGGGCCCGGAAGGGGCCCCTAGAGCTCGTACGGGAAGTTCGTCAGGTTCTCCCCGCCGTCCTCCGTCACGAGCACGAGATCCTCCAGCCGGCAGCCGCCGAAGCCGGGCCGGTAGCACCCCGGCTCGACCGCGATGACGTCGCCCGCGACGAGGTCGTCCGACAGCCGGCCGAGGTAGGGCCGCTCGTGGATCTGCAGGCCGACGCCGTGGCCGAGCGAGTGGAAGTACCCCTCGGTCAGCGGCTTGCCGGGCTCCTTGGTCAGCTGGGTCGGCTGGCCCGCGTCGATGAACGGCTGGCAGGAGATCCGGAACAGCTCGCCGCCGGCTATGCCCGCGCGGATCGCCGCGTGCACCTGGTCGAGCGAGTCCTTGCACAGCCGCCAGTACTCCGCGAGCTCCGCGGGCGGCTCGCCGCCGCCGGAGACGAACGTCCGCGTCATGTCGGCCCAGCAGCGCGAGGCGCGGTCGCGCGGCCAGATGTCGACGACCACGGGCACGCCCGGCTCGATCGGCCCGGAGCCCGACTCGTGGCCCGACGCGCCCTGGGCGCCGGGGGCGACGATGACGTCGTCGGGCAGGTCGGCGCCGCGCTCCGCGCACACCGCCTGCATCGCCGCCCGGACCTCCTCGGCGGTCAGCCCCGCCTGGGCCTCGTGCAGGAGGTCGCGCGCCACGCCCATCGCCGCGTCGGCGGCGGCCTGCGCGCGGCGGATCCCCTCCAGCTGCGCGGCGGTCTTCACGCGCCGGCGGGTCATGAAGGCGTCGGCGTCGACGCTCAGCTCGACGCCCGAGGCGCGCAGGTGGTCGGCCAGGAAGACCGGGAAGTCGGGCGGCACGAGCGCGTGGTCGATCCCCGCGCGCCGCAGCCCGCGCAGCGTCGTCTCGGCCTCCAGCCCGATCGCGTCGGCGCCGGACGCCAGCAGCTCGTCGCGGCCCAGCTCCGACGGATCGACGACCTCGATCCCGTGGGCCTCCACGGCGTCGCGGTCGAGCACGGAGATGATCGCGACGCGCCGCCCGTCGACCTCGAAGTAGGTGAAGGGATCCCCGATCCCGGCCGGGACGGCGTGGAAGAGGTCGGCCGAGGTCTCGGGCGCGGCGTGGAGGAGGACGGGATCGGTCATGACCGGATGATGACGCGCCGCGCCGGTCCGCCGGCGTCCGCCGTCATCCGCAGGGGCCGGCCCCGGCGCAGCCTGCGCCGGTCCTG
>DASVQH010000178.1:0-6202 GCA_036389195.1 Solirubrobacteraceae bacterium | reverse complement strand
CGCACGACCACGTAGGCCAGGGTCTCCCGGTCGATGGTCAGCGCCAGCGCCCCGCGCTCCTCCTCCTCGGCCAGCACGGAGACCAGCAGCCGCCGCAGACCGCGGTGCACCGGCGAGTCCTGCGACGTGAGCACCCGCAGCGCCCCGTCGGGATCGCGTTCGCGCAGCGCCCGCAGCGCCGGCCGGTCGTGGACCTCGCGCAGGTAGCCCTCGACGATGGCCAGCACGCGGGCGGCGCCGTCCAGGCCCGCGGTGGCGTCGAGCAGCGCGGCGAGCAGCTGGCGCGACCGGTACCACAGCACCGCGCCGAGCAGGCGGTCGTGGCTGCCGACGCGCCGGTAGAGCGTCGCGCGGCTCATGCCGAGCTCGGCGGCCAGCGCCCCCATGTCCAGGCGGCGTCCCTCTTCGTAGGCGCGGAGTGCGCGCTCGAACGCCGCGGGCGGGATGGCCGCGGGCGGCGCGTCGCCCTCGGGGAGGTGCGTCACACGCGGTTCTGTATCAGAGTGGCGGCTCCGGGTCGCCGGTGTAGAGGACGCGGAAGCGATCGGGCCGCGCCGGGTCGCGGTCGGCGACCTGGATCGGCGGCCAGGCCCACTGCCAGACGCGGGAGCCCGGCGGGCGCGAGAACCGGATGCGCCCACGGGTGCCGTCGACGGCCACGCGTGACCACGAGCCGTCCTGACGCAGGAGGTCCGCGAGGACCGCGATCGCGTCGTAGCCCTCGAAGGCGACGAAGCACGGGTTTTGTCCGAGGCGGTCGCGCAGGCCTCGCTCGACGCGCGCGCCGAGCGGCGTGAGGCGCTCGAGGCGGTAGCGCAGGAACGGGATCGCGGCGCCGTCCGCGCCCAGTCGCGCCTCCCAGCCGGGAAGCTCGGGCTGGCCGGCGGGGGCGCCGATCATGACGCGCCTCAGGCGCCGGTCGGAGCGGACGGCCGTGACGATCTTCGTGGCCGGCTCCGGGTGGCCGACCAGCAGCAGGAGAGCCGTGGCCTCGGTGCCGAGGACCGCCTCGCCGACGTCGTCGGGATCCGCCGTCGCGAGCTCGACGACCGCGAGCCGGTTGCGCAGGACGCGTATCCCGGCCGCCCAGTAGGCGCTCGGCTGGGTCGCCACGGCGATGCGGCGGTGGCCGTTCGCGAGCAGGAAGTCGGCGTAGACGTTCCAGCCGCGCGACTGCGGCGGGCACAGCCGCGCGACCCACTCCGTCGGCTCGTCGGTCAGCGCGTCCAGCACGGCCGACGAGCAGAGGAACGGCACGCCGAGGGCGTCGGCCCGGGCGGCGACGGCGCGGGCGACGACGCTGTGGAACTCCCCCGCGAGCGCGACCACGCCCAGCCCGGCCAGCTCGTCCACCGCCGCCGCGGCCTTGCTCGGGTCAGCGGCGGTGTCGCGGACCACCAGCTCGAGCGGGCGTCCGTCGATCCCGCCGGCGTCGTTGACGTCGCGGACGCCCTGCTCCAGGCCGGCGAGCAGGTGCCGGCCCGCCTCGGCCCAGCCGGGCGGGGTCAGCGGGGCGAGAGCGCCGATCTGGATGGCGGACGCGTCCATGGTCGGAGACGCATTCTGAGGGTCTGGCGGTCATGCGACGTTCGGAGGACGCGGACGCCCCGTCGTCTACGTCGACCAGGGCGACGTCGTCGCGGCGCGGGTCCGCGCAGCGCGTCAAGGTGACGCGGACGGTGTCGCCGTGGTGAGGCGGCGCGGCCGCGCGGCGTACGCGGTCACGCCGCCGGCCGCCAGGAGCACGAACCCGGCGCCGAGCACGCCCGCGAGGAGCGCCGGCAGGTGCGGCACCTCCACGCCGAAGCGGCCACGCGTCCGCACGCCCGGCGTGCCGTCGGCGTTCATCAGCACGATGCGGTAGGCCCCGTCGCGCAGCTTCCAGTCCAGGGCGGCGTCGCCCCGGGCGACCCAGAGGTCCTGGGCGCCCGGGGGCGCGACGGCGGCAACCGCGCCGCCGCGGCGCTCGGCCGGGAGGCCGAACGGGTCGTCCTCCACGTCGGTGACCTCGTCGTAGGCCGCCGTCCCGAGATAGCGGTCGACGTCGCCGGCCCGGCCGACGCCGACGAACACGCCCGGGTCGGTGCGCACGTGGAGCGCCGGCGAGCCGAGCACGTCGGCCGCGCCGGCGACCCCGTCGAGGCCCGCGCGCTCGGAGACCAGCGCCGCGGTGCCGGTCTGCACCAGGTGGCGACCGGAGGTGAGGGTCCCGTCGGTGCCGACGACGGCGAGCGCGAGCCCGCCGAGCAGGACGAGGGCCGCGCCGACCACGGCGACGGCGCCGCCGACCCAGACGAGCACGGCGGGCCGGCTGCGCGCCGGGGTCGGCGGGAGGGTGAGCGTTGGTGCCTTCATCTGAGGCTCCAAAGGGTGGTCAGGGGATCCGCACGGCGCGGACGTGGATGGGTGTGGTGCGCGCGGCCACGTAGGCCGGGAGGAGGGCAAGGGCGGCCGCCGCGTCCACCGCCTCGACGCGCCACCACAGCTGGTGGCCGCCGTCGAGGCAGGTGGACGGCGCGAGCGCGCGGCGCAGCGGGCTGTCGAAGCCCCGCCAGGCGGCGAACGCCGCCGCGCATTCCGCGGCGGCGTGCCGATGCTCGAGGAGGAAGCCGGGCATCACCGGGTGGCCGGGGCCACCTCGCTCCGGGCGCCCAGCCGCGGCAGCCAGCCCAGCCGGCGCGGCAGCCACCAGTTGCGGTCGCCGAGGAGCTGCATGCTCGCCGGCAGCAGCACCCCGCGGATCAGCGTCGCGTCGATCAGGACCGCCAGGGCGAGCCCGACGCCCATCTGCTTGAAGCTGAGGAACGACAGCGACCCGAAGATCGAGAACACGGCGACCATGACGACGGCCGCGCTGGTCACGACGCCCGCCGTGTTGCGGATGGCGTGGCGGACGGCGTCCTGCGTCCGCATCCCTGAGTCATAGGCCTCGCGGACCCGCGACAGGATGAAGACGTGGTAGTCCATCGAGAGGCCGAAGAGGACCACGAAGAGGAACAGCGGCAGCCAAGCCACGATCGGGCCGGTCTGGCTGAACCCGAGGAGGCCCTTGAACCAGCCGTGCTGGAAGACCAGCACCATCGCGCCGTAGGCGGCCCCGACGGACAGCAGGTTCAGCACGATCGCCTTCAGCGGGACGACGACGGAGCGGAACGTCACCAGCAGCAGCAGGAAGGCCGCGAGCAGCACGAACCCGATGACGTAGGGCAGGTTGCGCGCGAGCGTGCGGTTGAAGTCGCGCTCCTGCGCGGTCATGCCGCCGACCCAGGTCGACATCCCGGGGACGCGGGCGAGCGTGGCGGGGACGAGATCGCCGCGCAGCGCGTCGAGCGCGTCGTTGGAGCGCTCGTCCTGCCCGTCGCCGGCGATCTCGAGCCCGAGCACGGCCACGCGCCGGTCCGGGCTCACCTCGACGTCCACGCCGTCCTCGCCCGGGAACAGGCGCGGCGTGCGGGCGGCGCGCCGCTCGAGCTCGCCGATCGCCTGCGTGACCCGCGGCGCCGTGACGTCCGCCGCCTTGACGACGATCTCGGCCCCCGACGTCTCGACGGGGAACGCCTCGCGGACGTGGTTGAACGTCTGCACCACCGGCTTGTCCTGCGGCAGGCTCTCCTCCAGCGGCGGCGTCCCGAGGTGCATCTGCGTGGCGGGGATGGCCATCGCCACCAGCAGCGTCGCCGCGAGCCCGCCCCACAGCACCGGCCGGCGGGTGACGGCGTCGACGACGCGCGACCACACGTGCAGCCGGCCCGCGGCCGCCTTGACCCGGCGCAGCCCGGGGATCCGGCTCGGCCGGTTGACGCGGTCGCCCATCAGCGACAGCAGCGCCGGAAGGACGGTGAGCGACGCCAGCATGGCGACCGCCACGACGACGATCGTCCCGGTGGCGAACGAGGTGAACGTCGGCGCCCCGGCGAGGTACATGCCGGCCATGGCGACCATCACCGTCACCCCGGACACCAGCACGGAGTGCCCCGACGTCGCCGCGGCGACGTCCAGCGCCTGCTGCGGCGAGCGGCCGGCGGCGCGCTCCTCGCGGGCGCGGCGGATGTAGAACAGCGAGTAGTCGACCCCGACGGCGAGGCCGATCAGCAGGACGACGTTGGAGATCGACTCGTCCACGGGCGCGAGCTGGCTGATCGGCCCGATCAGCCCGAACGTGGCCAGGACGGCCGACATCGCGAGCAGCAGCGGCACGCCGGCCACCAGCAGGGTGCCGAACGTCGCCAGCAGGATCACCAGCGTGATCGGCAGCGAGAGCTTCTCCGCCTTGGAGAGGTCGTCCTGGAAGATCCGCTCGAACGCGTCGCCCGACGTCGCGTCGCCGAAGGGCTCGACACGCACGGACGGATGCGCCCGCTCGACCGTCGCGACCGCGTCGACCGCGCGATCGGCCACGGCCTTGACGGCCTTGTCGGCGGAGTCGCCGCGGATGGTGAACCCGACCATGGCGGCATGCCCGTCCTTGGCGAAGCGTCCGCCACCGTCGCCGTAGGGGCTCTCGACGTCGGACACGCCGTCGACGCGGCGCAGGCGCCGGGCGACGTCCGTGACGGCCGCCCGGAACGCGGGGTCGCCGCGATCGAGCGTCGTGCTCGAGAGGAACACGCCTTCGCCCGAGGTCTTCGGGAACGCGCGGTTGTGGACCTTCGCGGCCGTGCCGGAGTCGCCGACGCCGGCTTCGCGCTGGTCGAGCTGGTCCGTGCCGACGGCGCCGCCCGCCATGAACGCGATCACGACGAACAGCAGCCAGCCGACGATGGCCAGCTTGCGGTGCCGGGCGCTCCAGCGCCCGACCCGTCCTGTCAGGGTGGTGGGGGGATGCATCGCGGTGCTCCTCTCTAAAAGGGGACTCGTGTCCCGACCGAGCCTCGTCGGCGGGGGCGCCGCCGACATCGGGGACGGCCCCTGAGCCCGCCCCTCGAGCCGCCCTGGACGCGGCTCAGGGGCGGAGATAGGCTCGCGCCGACGCGTGAGCCAGCTCGCTGACCACCTCGTCGGGCGTGCCGTGGAGATGGCGACGCTCGGCGCGGTCCTCGACGGCCTCGACGGAGGCGAGGGCGGCGCCGTGTGGATCGAGGGCGGCCCCGGGATCGGCAAGTCCCGGCTGGTGGCCGAGCTCCTGTCGCGGTCCGAGGAGCGCGGCCACCTCGCGCTCGCCGGCGGCGCGTCGGAGCTCGAGCGCGACCTGCCGTTCGGCGCGTTCGTCGACGCCATGGACGACTACCTCGCGACGGTCGAGCCGCATCGGCTGTCGCGCCTCGGCGCGGACGTCCTCGGCGAGCTGTCCCGGGTCTTCCCGGCGCTGGCCGACCGCGCCCCGGCCGGCCACGCCAAGCCGCTGCACGACGAGCGCTACCGCAGCCACCGCGCGGTCCGGGCGCTGCTGGAGACGCTCGCCGGCAAGCCGCTCGTGCTCGTGCTCGACGACCTGCACTGGGCCGACGCGGCATCGGTCGAGCTGGCCGGCGCGCTGCTGCGGCGGCCGCCGGCGGGACGGGTCCTCCTGGTCCTCGCGACCCGGCCGCCGCCCGCCGGCCACGCGCTGGCGGCGACCGCGGCGCGCGCCGATCGCGGGGGCCGCCTGGTGCGGGTGGCGCTGGCCCCGCTCACGCTCGACGGGACGCGCGCGCTGCTGGGCGACGGGTGCTCCGCGGCGCTCGCGGCGGCGGTGCACGAGGAGAGCGGCGGCGTCCCGTTCTACGTGGAGCAGCTCGCCCGCGCCCTCCGGCACGGCGACCGCCTCCCGACGGCGCCGGCCGGCAGCGGCACGCTGGCCGACGTCGAGGTCCCGGCCGCGGTCGTCGCGGGGCTGCGCGACGAGCTCGCGCAGCTCGGCGCGAGCACCCGCCGGGTGCTCGAGGGGGCGGCGGTCGCGGGCGACCCTTCGAGCCCGAGCTCGCCGCCGCCGCGGCCGGCATCGACGAGTCCGCCGCCGTCGAGGCGCTCGACGCGCTGCTCGCCCAGGAGCTCGTGCGCCCGACGGACGTCCCGCGCCGCTTCCGCTTCCGCCATCCGCTCGTGCGCCGGGCCGTCTACGAGGGCTCGCCGGCCGGGTGGCGGCTCGGCGCCCACGAGCGACTCGCCGCCGCGCTGGGGGCCCGTGGCGCGGCGGCCGCGGCCCGCGCCCACCACGTCGAGCGCTCGGCGCGCCAGGGCGACGCCGCCGCGGTCGCCCTGCTGCGCGAGGCGGGCGATCAGA
>DASVQH010000177.1:0-3600 GCA_036389195.1 Solirubrobacteraceae bacterium | reverse complement strand
CACGGGGGCTGGACGCTCGCGAGCCTCACGCTGCTCACGGCGCTGACCGCCCTGTCGATCACGTGGTCGCTCTCCCCCGGTGACTCGTGGGTGGAGACCAACCGGATGCTCGCCTACCTCGCGGTGTTCGCCGGCGGCTTGGCCGTGGTGCGCGCGGCCCCGGAGCGCTGGCCCGGGATGGTCGGCGGCGTCGCGCTCGGCTGCGTGCTCGTCGTCGCCTGGGCGCTGCTGACCAAGGTCTTCCCCGGCGCGCTGGCGCCCGACGAGACCTTCGCCCGCCTGCGCGCGCCGTTCGACTACTGGAACGCGATCGGGCTGATGGCGGCGCTCGCCGTGCCGCCGCTCCTGTGGCTGGCCGCCAAGCGCTCGGGCAACCTGGCGGTCAACGCGCTCGCCTACCCCGGGCTCGGGCTCGCGTTCGTGTGCCTGATGCTCTCCTACTCCCGCGGCGCGCTGCTCGCGCTGTTCCTCGGGCTCGTCTTCTGGTTCGCCACGGTCCCGCTGCGGCTGCGCGCGGTGACCGCGCTCGTCGGCTCGGCGCTGATCGCCGCCCCGGTCGTCGCCTGGGCGTTCTCGCGCGAGGCGCTGACCGCCGACGCGGCCCCGCTGCTCGTCCGCACCGAGGTCGGCCACGAGCTCGGGCTGCTGCTGGTGCTCATGGTGGCTCTCCTGCTCGCCGCGGGGCTGGCGGTCGGCTTCGCGGCGGCCAACCGGACGCCGACGCTGCGGGTCCGCCGGCTCGCCGGGCGCGTCCTCGTCGGCGTCCTCGTGCTCTCCGCGCTCACCGGCGTGGCCGTGCTCGCCTCCAAACCGGGCGGGCTCGACGGGCAGATCTCCAAGGGCTGGAAGCAGATGACCGACCCCGACGCCGTCACGCCGTCCAACACGCCGGGCCGGCTGACCGCCACGGCGTCGGTGCGCGCGCGCTACTGGGACGAGGCGATCGACATCTGGCAGGCCCACGAGGCGGCCGGCGCCGGCGCCGGCTCGTTCGCCGTCGCCCGCACCCGCTACCGCACGCGCGGCCTCGACGTCCGCCAGGCGCATGGCTACGTCGTCGAGACGCTGGCCAGCCTCGGGCTCGTCGGGCTGGCCGTGTCGCTGGCGCTGCTGGCGGCGTGGCTGGCCTCGGCCATCCGCGCCACCGGCTTCGCCCGCGCCGGGCGGGGACTGCCGATGGACGCCGAGCGCGTCGGCATGCTCACGCTCGCCTCGGTGGTCCTCGTCTTCGGCATCCACTCGCTGATCGACTGGACGTGGCTCATCCCCGGCACCGCGACGGTCGCGCTGCTGAGCGCGGCCTGGGTAGCCGGGCGCGGCCCGCTGCGCGCGCGCCTCGCCGCCGCGCCGGCCCTCGCCGCCGTCCGCCGCCGTCCCGGCCCGGCCCGTGGCGCCCTCGCGGTCTTCGTCGTGCTGCTGGCGGTGGCGGGCGCCTGGGCGGCGATCCAGCCGCTGCGCGCCCAGCACGCCGGCGACCGGGCCTTCGAGCGCCTCGACGCCGGCGAGTCCGGCCCGGCGCTGGAGATCGCGCGGATCGCCACCGAGCGCGACCCGCTCTCGCTCGAGCCGCTCTACGACCTCGCGGCGATCCAGGACGCGGTCGGCCGCTCGGCCGAGGCCGAGGTCACCCTCGAGCGGGCGGTCGAGAAGCAGCCCGCCAGCGCCGAGGCGTGGCGGCGCCTGGGCGAGTACCGGGCGCTGCAGCGCCGCCGACCCAAGGACGCGCTGGCGCCGCTGCGGGCCGCGTACTACCTCGACCCGGAGTCGACCGAGACCGAGAACGCGTTCCTGCTGCTGCGCCGGCAGCTCGCCGCCACGGGGCAGACGCCGTGAGCCGCGTCGCCGCCGCCGTGGCGCTCCTCGTCGCGACCCTGCTCGCGCTCGCGGCGGCGCCCGGCGCGCTGGCCTCGCCGACCCAGGAGTCGACCTTCCAGGACGACAACCGGCTGATCTACGCCAAGCCCGACGAGGTCCGCACGGCGCTCGACGAGTTGGCCGCCCTGGGCGCCGACCGGCTGCGGATCACCGTCGTCTGGGCGGCCGTGGCGCCCGACCCCGGCAGCCGCACGCGCCCCGACTTCGACGCCGGCGATCCCGCCGCCTATCCCGCCGGCGCGTGGGACCGCTACGACGTCGTCGCCCGCGAGGCGGCGGCCCGCGGGATGGCCGTGAACTTCAACCTCAGCTCGCCCGTGCCGCTGTGGGCGACGAGCCCGCCGCCGCGCGAGGACGTCGCCGACAACTACAAGCCCGATCCCGCCGAGTACGGGCGTTTCGTCACCGCGGTCGGGCGCCGCTACTCCGGGACGTATCCCGGCGTCCCGCGGGTCGACTACTGGTCGATCTGGAACGAGCCCAACCAGTCGGGCTGGCTGACGCCGCAGTTCGACGACGCGGGCGGCGGGCGCTTCGTCGAGGCCGCCCCGCGGATCTACCGCGCGCTGGCCGACGCCGCCTGGGCCGCGCTGCAGGCGACCGGCCACGGCGCCGACACGATCCTCGTCGGCGAGACGGCGCCCAAGGGCGTGCGCTCGCGCGGCGTCAAGCGGATGATGAAGCCGCTGCCGTTCGTCCGCTTCCTCTACTGCGTCGATGGCAAGGGGCGCCCGCTGAAGGGCGCTCGCGCCGCGGAGCAGGGCTGCGAGGCGCCCGGGGACTTCGCCGCCGCCCACCCGGCGCTGTTCGCCGCCACCGGCTACGCGCACCACCCCTACGAGCTCCTGCTGGCGCCGGACACCAAGCAGGAGGACCCGGACTACGTCACCTTGAGCTCGCTCGGCCGGCTCACCCGCGTGCTCGACAAGGCCTTCCGGGTCTACGGCGTCAGCCGCCGGCTGCCGCTCTACCTGACCGAGTACGGCTACCAGACCGATCCGCCCGACGCGATCTCCGGCGTCTCCTTCGCGCAGCAGGCGCGCTATCTCAACCAGTCGGAGTACCTGGCCTACCGCGCGCGGCGCGTGCGGACCCTCGCGCAGTTCCTGCTCACCGACGACAAGGAGCCGATCGGCCTGACGTTCCAGAGCGGCCTGCACCGGCTCGACGGGACGCCCAAGCCGGCCCTCGTCGCCTACCAGCTGCCGATCTGGATCCAGCGCCCGAAGGTGCGTCGCGGTCGCTCGCTGCGGGTGTGGGGGATGCTGCGGACGATCCGCCCGGGCGCGACGGCCGACGCGGCGATCGAGCTCCGCCCGCGCGGCTCGCGGCGCTGGCGCACCGTGCGCACGGTGCAGGTCGACGACCCCCGCGGCTACCTCGCGGCGTCGGTGAAGCTGCGCCGCGGCGGCCGGGTGCGGATCTCGGCCCTCGGCCTGCACTCGCGCGCGGTGCGCGTGAAGGTCAGGCGGGCGCGGCGTCGATGAGGTCCTCCGGCAGCCGTCCCGGCCCGCTGGCCTGCACCGCGTCCTGCAGCAGCCGCTCGTACTGATCGGTGACCGCGTCCCACGAGTAGCGGCGCGCCCGCGCGATCGCCCGGGCGCGGTAAGCGGCGACGAGGTCGGGGTCTGAGAGGACCCGCTCGAGCTGGCGCCGCAGGTCCTCGGCGCCGCCGGCCCCCGCGAAGAACAGGCCGGCGTCGCCGACGGTCTCGACGTTCGGCGG
>DASVQH010000176.1:0-14758 GCA_036389195.1 Solirubrobacteraceae bacterium | reverse complement strand
TGGGGGACGCCCGCGCCGGGGGCGGTCCGCGACCTGCGGGCCGATCTGGGGCTCGGCCCCGCCGACCCGCTGGTCCTCTTCCAGGGCGCGGCCAACGCCAACCGCCACTGCACGCAGCTCGTCGAGGCGATCGCGCGGCTGCCGGGCGTGCATCTGCTCTTCCTCGGCGACGTGGCGCCCGCCTTCGCCGCGGTGCTGCGCGACACCGCGGCGGCGGCCGGCGCCGCCGACCGCGTGCATCTGCGCCCCGCGGTCCCGATCGAGGTGCTGCTCGCGCACACGCGCCAGGCCGACGCCGGCGCCTCCCTGCTGACGACGGAGCCGGTCAACCACCGCCTGACGATGCCCAACAAGGTGATGGAGTACATCGCCGCCGGGCTCCCGGTCGTGGCGACCGCCGGCACGGCGTTCGGCGATCTCGTCGAGCGCCTCGGCGTCGGCTTCACGGCGGACAGCGCCGACCCCGTGCAGCTCGCGGCCGCGGTCGCCGCGGCGCTCGACGCCCGCCGCGACCCGGCGCTCGCCGCCCGCCTGGCCGACGCCGGCCGGACGCTGAACTGGGGCGCGGCGCGCCACCGGGTGGTCGAGGTGTACGAGCGGCTCGCCGCCTAGCGCGACGGCAGGGCGCGCCGGAGCCGCCGCCACGCCCGCCACAGCGCCCGCACGGCGGCGTAGGCGCGCCACGCGAGGAAGCCGTCGACCTCCATGCGCAGCCCGAAGCGCACGGGCAGGCGGCTGACCTCCGCGGCGAACGGCGCCTCGGCGGGCTCCAGCGGTGCTCCCGCCGCCGGCCGCGCCCGCCGCAGCGGCGGCCGCGGGCCGCCGTGGGCGCCCGCCGGGCCTCTGCCAGAATCGTCGCGATGGGTCACCGCCGCACACCGCCGCGATGATCGTGCGGCGCCCCACGGCGACCGCGCTGCGCACGACCGCGCGCCGCCTCGGCGCGGCGCGCGCCACGCTCCGCCGTCTGCCGCCGCTGCTGGGCGCGAGCGCCCGCGAGTTCCCGAGCATCACGATGCTGGCCATGCTCGTCGGCGACTGGCCCACGGTGGTCGAGGCGGCCCGCGCGCGGCTGGACCGGGCCCCCGGCGACGAGGGCGCCCGTGTCGCGCTGATGGTCGGGCTCTGGGAGCTCGGCGAGGAGGCCGAGGCGGCTCGGATCGCCGACGCGGCGCTGCGCGAGGGGACGCCGGCCGGCGTCCGGGCGGCGGCCCGGTACTTCCACCACCTCGACGATCCGGCCGCCGCCCAGGGCGCGCTCGACCGCCTCAACGGGCAGGCCGGCGTCGACCTGCGGCTCGGCATGGGCCGGGCATGGCGCCGCCACGGCCACCACGACCGCGCGCTCGCCGACGCCGACGCGGTGCTCGCGGCCGATCCGCGCAACGCCGGCGCGCGGGCGCTGCGCACGCACGCGCTGGCCGAGCAGCGTGTCCTCGACGGGGCGTGGGCGGAGCCGGTCGCCCCGGCGCCGATCGCGCCGGTGCCGGGCCGGGTCCTCCATCTGCTGCAGCGCTCGCTCCCTGAGCATCGGAGCGGATCAACGTATCGGACGCACTACTCGGTCACCGCCCAGGCCGCCGCGGGCCTGGAGCCCCACGTGCTCACGCAGCCGGGCTTCGGCCTGTCGCCGCGCCACCGGCGGCACGAGGTGGAGGAGCACGCCGGCGTCCCCCACCACCGGCTGCCGTGGGCGCTGCCGCTCAGCGCGCCGATCGACGAGCGCCTCGCCGCCTACGTGGCGGCGGCGGTGCCGGTGGTCGAGGCGCTGCGCCCCGCCGTCCTGCATCCGGCCTCGGACTACGTCAACGCGCTGGTCGCGCTCGAGCTCGGGCGCCGCTACGGGCTCCCCGTGGTCTACGAGGTGCGCGGCTTCCCCGAGGTCCAGCAGGCCGCCTGGACGGTCTCGCGCAACTGGATCGAGCGCTCGCGCTGGCGGCGCGAGGTCGAGGCGGGCTGCTGGCGCGCCGCCGACCGCGTCGTCACCCTGGCGGAGGTCATGAAGCGCCACATCGTCGCCCACGGCGTCGACCCCGACCGCGTGACCGTGGTGCCCAACGCCGTCGACAGCGCGGCGTTCGAGCCCGTCCCGGCCGACCCCGCGCTGCGCGCCTCGCTCGGCATCGCGCCCGGCGCGCTGGTCGTCGGCTACATCTCGACCCTCAGCCCGTACGAGGGGCTCCCGTACCTCGTCGAAGCGGTCGCGCGGCTGACCGCACAGGGCCGTGACGTCCACGCCGTCATCGTCGGCGACGGGCGCGAGCGCGTCCACCTGGGCCAGCTCGCGCGGCGGCTCGGGGTCGGCGACCGCGTGACGCTCACCGGCCGCGTCGACCACGCGGCGGTCCCCGCCTACTACGCGCTGATGGACGTGTTCGTCGTCCCGCGCACGGCCGAGATCACCTGCCAGCTCGTGACGCCGCTCAAGCCCTACGAGGCGATGGCCGCCGGCCGTGCGGTGGTGGTCTCGCGCACCGACGCCCTGGCCGAGATGGTGATCGAGGGCGAGACGGGCGCGACCTTCACGCCCGAGGACGCCGAGGATCTCGCGCGGGTGATCGCCCGGCTCGACGACGACCCCGCCGGGCGCCGCGCGCTCGGCGCGCGCGCGCGTGCGTGGGTGTCGGAGCACCGGACGTGGGCCGGCAACGCCGGCCGCTACTCAGCGCTCTACCGCGAGCTGGGGGCGGCGTAGCGTGGGCGGCGACGGCCTGCGGGCCCGCCTGCGCCAGGCCGCCGGTCTCGGCGGCGCCTCCGCGCCCCGGCGCTCCAAGGGGCAGGACGCGCTGTGGGAGGAGATCGAGCTGCTCGAGCGCCTGCCGTCCGGCGCGCCGCGCGGCGCGCAGCACCGCCCCGGCGAGGCCGAGGCCGCGCGCGCCGAGCTCGTGCCGCTGCGGCGCTGGGACAAGATCTCGGAGCGGTCGTTCTCCACCTACCTGGGCGACAACAACCACGTCCGGCTGCACCGGCTGCTGCGGTTCATCCGCGACGGGGACCGCGTGCTCGACGTCGGCATCGGCTTCGGCTACGTCACCGCGCTGCTGCACCGCGAGCGGCGCCTGGAGGCGTACTGGGGGATCGACCTGCGCGAGCAGTACGCCGAAGCCGCCCGCGCCGCGCTGGAGGCCAACGGCCTGGACCCGGCCGCCGCGCAGCTCGAGGTCAAGAGCGTGCTCGACCTCGACCGCGAGTGGATGGACGCCCGCCGCCCGGACATCGCGCTCGTGCTCGAGGTGCTCGAGCACATCCCGGACCCGGCGGCGGCCCTGCGCGCCCTGGCCACCACGCTCCCCCACGAGGCGACGGTGCTGTTCACGGTGCCGATCCTCGGGCGGCTCGACGGCGTCTGGGGGCACGTCTCGCGCTTCGACCGCCGCCGGATCGAGGCCGTCTGCGCCGAGGCGGGCCTGACGATCCACTACGTCGAGCCGGTCCACGCGACGTGGGTGCTGGTCGCCGCGTCGGCGAGCGCGACCGCGCCCGAGCGCCTCGCGCCGCTGCTGGCGCAGCCGCCGTTCGAGCCGCGGCGCCTGCGGCGGGCGGCGAGGGAGCGCCCGCACCCGCGACCGCGGCACTACTCGGTGCGACCCGTCCCGATCAACGGCTACGGCGACTACCGGCGGCCGCAGGACGACCCGGAGCAGGTCGTCGTCCGCGGGCGCCTGACCGGCGTGTTCTGCGACGTGACCGCTCCGCCGGACGCGGCCCTGTCCGGGGGGCTGCGGGTGCCCGTCGCCGACCCGGAGCTCGTGCGGCTCGAGCTCGGCTGCGAGGGCGCCGAGCACATCGAGGAGATCTCCATCCTCGGCCTCGACGCCGCCGGGAGAACACGGTTCGGGTGGACCTACCGGCCGTCGCGCATGCTCCCCTACGACGGCGTCCGGCGGTCCTACCTGCTGCACCCCGGGCAGCCCACGACCCGCTTCCGCGCGCTGCCGCCCGCGGCGGGCGGAGCGGTGACGGCGCTCGAGCTGGCGGTGCGCGTGGCGGCCGGCGGGTCGGCGAACCTGCACCTGCGGCGCGCGGCCTTCGCCGGCCCGGAGCTCGACGCCGCGGTCAGCGGAGCCGCAGCAGCGCCCTGAGGCGCCACATGCGGCGCATGATCGCGTAGGAGCGGCTCTCCTGCAGCTCCCGCAGCCGGTCCGAGCGCCGGCTCAGCCACGCGATCTTCTTCTCGTGCGCGACGACCTGCTCCTCGAGCCTGCCGAGCTGCGCGGTCCGCGTCCGCAGCGACTTCGTCGCCGCGCGCAGCCGGGAGTCGGAGAGCTCGGCCCGCTTGGCGGCCTCCTCGGCGGCCTTGGTGGCGGCGTCGCGCTCCGCGGTCAGCGTGACGACGCGACGGCGCTGCTCCTCGACCACCTCGACCAGCCCCGCGAGCTCCGAGCGAGCGGCGATCGCCTCCTGCTCGCGCGACCGCATCCGCGCCTGCAGATCGGCCACCCGGCGGGCTCCCGCCTCGAGCTCGGCGTCGCGCGCGCCGAGCAGGGCGGTGAGGCGGCCGTTCTCCAGCGTCGCGCGCTGGAGCTCCTCGCGCGTCTCGGCGAGGCGCTTGCGCGCCTCCGCCTCGCGCTCCTCGAGCAGCGCCAGGGTGCCCTGCCACCACGGGGCGCGGACCGCCCGGTCGTCGGGCGACTGGCGCTCCGCCCTGCGCAGGCGGGTGCGGGCGGCCTGCAGGTCGGACGGCGGGGCGGGGGCGGATCGCGGAACGGGCGGCGTCATGCACCTGCGACCCTAGTCGATGGCTCGCCGCGCGTCATCCGCGATACGCCGGGTCGGCGCATACCGCGTTCGGCAGCGTACATCCCGCTCAGGCGGCCGGAACGATGAGCTCCGAGGAAGCCTCCTCGCGCGCGCTCCGCCGCGCGGCCGCCCAGGCCCGTGGCCGCAGCCGGCGCAGGTGCTGGATCGCCTGCATCAGCCGGTCCAGGTCGAGCGGTGGGATCCTCGAGTCCTGCGCGAGCATGTAGGCCCGCTGGTCGCGCTTGGTCGTGACGGTGCGGACCACCATGGTGCGGCCGATCTTGGCGTCCGCCGGGCCGGGGGCGCCGGTCCCCGACACCGTGCGCAGCACCTTGACGAACTGGCGGCAGACGTCGTCCTCGGTCGTCTCGAGGCGGTCGGCGACGGCGCGCACCGGCTCGTCGCGGCGCAGGAGCGCTTCGAGGAGCTCGATGTCCGCGGGCGGCAGCGCGCCGAGCTCGCGGCAGAGGTCCTGGCGGCGCACGGAGCCGCTGCGGGCGCGCGACGGGCGCAGATGGGACAGCAGCTGCCGGGCCTCCCGGCGCGGGAAGACGTTCGTGGCCAGCAGGAGGACCGGGAACGCCAGCACCAGCGCCAGCTCGGCCGGGACCTCGGCCGCGCCGGGCAGCAGGTGCGCCAGCTCCCCGGCGCCGACGCACGCGCCGGCGACGAGCAGGATGCCGAGCACCTGGCGGCCGGAGATGATCAGCGGGTTCTTGCCCCGCTGCGCGAAGAAGAACATCAGGCTCACGCCGAGGAGCGGCACGGCGGCGTTGAGGGCCGCGGCGCCGATGGAGCCGTACCGGGGGACGATGAGCAGCGAGCCGCCGACCATGATCACCACGGACACCAGCGCCCACGTCCGCAGCCGCTGGATGCCGCGCGGGATCATCGCCATCCGGAAGATCAGGATCAGCCCGGCGTGCAGGGCGGAGGCCAGCAGCAGGAGCGGCAGGATCCGGGCCGCGTCGGCGTACTCGGCGGGCGCGATCTGCACGAGGACGTCGCCGAGCAGGGCCCCCGCCACGACGATCCAGATGGCCAGCATCAGGTAGTAGAGGACGAGCCGCGAACGGGCGAGCCGCATGCGGTCCTGCTTCTCCAGCGCCGCGCGGATCGGCCCGCGGGCGAGCGGACCCCAGGCCATCAGCGTGGCCGACAGCGCGAAGCCGGGGATCAGCGCCAGGCGCGCCGCGACCTGGTAGCTCGCGACCTTCTCGACGTGCACGTAGTGCGAGAGCACGAACAGCTCGACGTTGCGGCTGAAGAAGAACGACAGGACGAGGCCCGCGTAGGGCAACCCGCGCTTGAACACCGCGCGCGCATGCTTGAGCTGGAAGGTGCGGCGGAAGCGGTGGCGGCTGTTGCCGAGGCCGACGAGGATCCAGAACAGCCGCGAGAGCGCCATGCCGGCGGCGACGCCGGTGACGCCGTGGCCCGCCACCACCAGCCAGGCCGCGCCGGCGATGCCGGTCACGTGGTTGCCGACCGCCATCACGAGGTACGTCCTGGGGCGGCGCTCGAAGCGCGGGATCGCGGACGCCATGCGCCAGGCCGGGGCGAGCCCGCCGAAGGCAGTCGCCCACACGATCGCGGAGCCGTGGTGGCGGTCGTCGAGCAGGAGGTCCCCCAGCGGCCCGACCAGCGCGTAGGACAGCGCGGTGAGGACGGTCCCGTTGATCAGAGTGACCAGGACGCCGGTGGTGAGGACGCCGCGGTTGTCGGTCACCGGCTTGTGCTGCGCCTCTTCCTCGACCATCCCCTCCTCGTCGCCGCCGGAGAAGGCGGAGATGATCGTGCCCTGCGCGACGCCGAGGCCGGCCACGAGCGCGACGAAGCCCGAGTAGAGCAGCAGGACGGCGAAGTCGCCGTACTCCCCGGCCGGCAGCAGCCGGGTCAGGACCACGACCTGGGCCAGCACCGAGACGAACCCGAAGATGCCCGAGACGACGTAGACCGAGCTGTGGCTCATCAGCCGCCGGATGAAGACGGACGCCGGGCTCGCGACGCGGTGTCCGTGCGCTGAGGTCGCTGGCTGGCTCATGGTCTGAAAAGTCCGCGCGCGGCCGTGCGGCGAAGCGGGCGACGTCAGGGTATCGGTGCTTTCAGTTGTCTAGGATCGCCCGATGGCGTTCGAAGACACCCCGTCGATCCTCGCCGAGCGCAGCCCGGCCGAGGTTCTGCGCGATCGGCTCCTGAAGACCTCGTGGCAGCACCTCGGCCTGATCGAGGAGCTCGGGCCGGGCGGCACCGCCCGCCTGCTCGCGCGTCAGCTGCAGGCCGAGCGCGCCAACGCCGGCGTGAAGGTGCCGCCGCTGGATCGCTGGCCCACGCTGCCGGCCTCCAGCTACGGGACCTACATCGAGGGCACCAACCCGGTCCGCATCGCGCGGGTGCTCGACTTCCTGCAGGCCGGCGACCGCGTGCTCGACATCGGCATCGGCTACGGCTACCTGAGCACGGTGATGGCCCGCACCGGCCTCCTGGAGTACTACTGCGGCGTCGACCTGACCCAGCGCTACGTCGACACCACGACGGAGGGCCTGGAGTGGAACGGCGTGCCCTCCGACAACGTGCACCTCGAGGTCAACGACCTCTACGCCCTCACCGCACCCTGGATCGCCGAGCACCGCCCCGACCTCGTCCTCGTGCTCGAGGTGCTCGAGCACGTCCCCGACACGGAGGGCGCGCTGCGCCACCTCGCGAGCATCCTCGCGCCGGGGACGTCGATCCTCTTCACGGTCCCGATGATCGGCCGCCTGGAAGGCGTCTGGGGCCACCGGTCGCTCTTCGACCAGCAGCGGATCCGGCAGCTCTGCGAGGCCGCCGGCCTGACGATCCAGTACGTCGAGCCGCTGCACAACGTCTGGACGCTCGTGCTCGCCACCACCACGCCGGAGGTCCCGGACCGCCTGCTGACGGCGGCGGCCGCGCCGATCCCCGCGCCCGAGCCCGAGACGCGCCACGACTACGTCTTCCAGGACGTCGACCTCAAGCGTCCCGGCGCCGAGTTCCGCCGCCAGGGCCGGCCGAAGCGCGGGCGGGCCGTGGTGCGACGGACGCGGCAGGGGCTGCACTGCGAGGTGAGCGCGACGGACGTCACGACGGCGCCCTACTACGGCGGCCTCGCGCTGCCCGTCGAGGCCCCCGCCGTCGTGCGGCTGCAGATCCAGTACGAGGACGCCTCGCAGATCGACGCCGTGTACGTCGACGGCTACGAAGGCGACGAGCGCGTGGCGCGCTGGAAGTGGTCGCTCAACGAGGTGCCGCCGACCTCGGACGTGATCGTGCACGTGATCAAGCCGGGACCCAGCGGCCGCTTCAAGCCCGTCGGGCGCCTGCAGGCGGAGCGGATCGACCGCCTCGAGATCTACGTCCAGCTGCACGACGAGGCGACCGAGACGGCGTTCACCCTGATGCGCGCCGCCTACGTCGGCGGCTGGGTCGGCGAGTAGCTCAGACCGCGCCGAGCTCGCGGTAGAGCTCGACGTAGCGCGCGCCGTTGCGGTCCCAGGTCCGCTCCGTCGTCACCCAGCGGTACCCGTTCTCGGCCAGCCGCCGCCGCTCGTCCGGGTTCTCGATCAGCTCCTCGGCCACGTCGGCGAGGTGCCGGCTGTCCTCCGGGCGGAACAGCCGCCCGGTCACCCCGTCCTCGACGATCTCGCGCAGCGCGCTCAGGTCGGAAGCCAGGACGGTGCGGGCCACGCCCATCGCCTCGAACGGCTTCAGCGGCGTCACGAGCTCGGAGGTCGCCTCGTCGCGGCGCGGGACCACGAACAGGTCGATGAGGCCGTAGTAGGCGAGGACCTCGTCGTGGGGGACGCGGCCGGTGAAGACCACCGCGTCGGCGACGCCGAGCTCGCGGGCCCGGCGCTCCAGGAAGGCGCGCTCGCGGCCGTCGCCGACGAGCAGCGCTCGCGCGCGGCGGCCGCGCGCCCGCAGCTCCGCGGTGGCCTCGATGATGTACTGGATGCCCTCGTAGCCGTGGAACGTGGAGACGTACCCGAGGACGGTGTCGTCGTCGGCGATCCCCAGCGCGCGGGCGCGGGCCGCGTCGCGCTCGACGGGCTGCAGCGCCGACGGGTCGACGCCGTTGGGGACGATGTGGATCTTCCCCTCGTCGATCCCCTGCGACCCCATGTGGCGCCGCATGATCTCGGCCAGCGTGACGATGCGGTCGGCGGCCGCCATGCACTTGTGCTCGAGCGCGCGGCGCCCGACGAACGGGTCCTGCATCACGCGCGAGCCGGGCCGGCGGACCAGCCGGACCTCGGGGAAGCCGCGGACCTCGTAGACCACGGGGATGCCGAAGATCGCGCCGAGCTCGAGGCCGAGCAGCGCGTTGAGGTAGTCCGAAGCCGGGTGCAGCACCGACGGGCGCACCCGCTCGACGACCGGCACGAGCGCCTCCAGCGCCCGCCGCAGGCGGGCGTCCGGCGCCGGATCGCCCGGCGACTCGTCGAACAGCCGCAGGTACGGGATCCCCTCGACGACCTCCTCCGCGGGGGCGTCGTCCTTGCCGACGTTCCACGGGAAGCCGATCTCCGTGACCATGTGCGGGTCGAGCCCGGCGGCGCGCTGGGCCTTGGCGATGTAGTGGTTCCGGTAGGTGCCGCCGCTCGTGTGGTGGGGGATCGAGCGCGCCACGAGGTGCAGCACGCGCCCGGGGACCGGCTCGATGGTGCGGCTGACGCGCGCCGGCGCCCACGTCCCGTCGTGCAGCCGCTGCTGCTGCTCGGCCTGGCGGCGCAGGCCTCCGATGCGGTCGTCGCCCGGCGCGAGCGCCGCCGCGCGGTCGAGCAGCTCCAGCGCGGGGCCGGGGTCGCCGATCTTCACGAAGGTCTGCGCGAACCCGACCGTGAGGTCGAGGTCGGGCGGCTGCATCCGGGCGAGGATCTCCGGGACGCGGTCGAAGCGATCGATGTGGCGCGCGATGCCCAGGGCGGCGCGCAGCGCCGTCGGCTCGCCGGACGCCAGCGCCGCGCCGATGATCGCGTGCGCGCGGTCCTCGTCGCCCAGCTCCCACGCCGCCGCCGCGGTGGTCTCCAGGCCGGCGCGGCTGCGGCCGTCCTTCGCCAGCAGGCGCTCGCCGACCTGCGCGGCGAGCTCGTGGTCGCCCGCGCGCATCGCGAGCGGCGCCAGGCGCTCCAGGTCCTTGACCGACAGGCTCGCCACCGGGCCGAGCTGGTCGACCGCCGACGCGAAGTCCGCCGTGCGGCTGAGCCGCGACGCCGAGCCGAGGGCGACCCACAGCGCGTCGCGCCAGCCCGCCCGCTTGGCGAGGGCCCGTTGCGCCGCGTCGAGCGCGTCCTCGTGGCGCTTGAGGTTGCGCAGCGCGCGGGCGAGCCAGAACCAGTGCTCGGCCTTGTCCTCCAGCGTGGCGGCCTGGCGCAGCTGCTCCGCGGCCGCCTCGTAGTCGCCGGCCTGGTAGGCGGCGCGCCCCGAGCGGCCGAGCTCGCGCGCGGAGCGGCCGTCCGTCCCCGGGCCGGCGTCGACCAGCGACAGCGACGGCGGGGCGGGGACGGCCTCCGCGTCCGGCGCCGCGGCCGGCGCGGCGGGGTCGCCGCGGCGGGCGGGGCGGGAGGGCGGGACGGCGCGCACGGCCGGCGGGGAGGCCGCCGAAGGCGCGGGGACGGGCGTCACGGGGTGGGCGCGGAGGCGCAGCGCCTCGGCGCGCTCGCGCTCCTCGGCGAGCTCGCGCGCCAGCGACTCGGCGCGCGTGACGGCGGCGTCGCGCTCCACCTCGAGCGTCGTCAGGCGGCCTTCGAGCCCGGCCGCGCGCGCGGCTTCCGCCTCGTAGCCGCGCTCGGCGGCCAGCAGGTCGGCCTCCAGGCGCTCGATCCGGTCGCGCGCGAGCTCGGCGTCCGAGCGGCTCGCGACCACGCGCTCGTCGGCGAGCGCCATCTGGCGCTCCAGCGACGCGACCTCCTGCTCGAGCGCCACGCGCGTGGTGTCGCGGCGCCCCCGCTCGGCCTCGAGGTGCGCGACCTGCTCGCGGACCCGCCCGAGGTCCACGGCGGCGGCGTCCGCGCGCTCGGCCTGCCGCGTGGTCTCCGCCGTGGCCGCCTGGACCCGGCCCTCGGCCGTCGCCAGGCGCCGCTCGGCGTCCAGGCGCGCCGCGTGGGCGGCGCGCTCGCGCTGCTCGGCCTCCTCGGCGCGCGCCACGGACGCCTCGAGCTGCTTGACGAGCGCGCCGCGCTGCGCGCGCAGGGCGACGAGCTGCTCGCGCGCGCCCTCCAGCGCCGACTTCGCCGTCTCGCCCTCGTTGGCCCGCCGGTCGGCGTCCTTGAGCTCGTCGCGCTCCTTGCGCGCCTCGGCGAGCTTGGACTGGACGGACTTCAGGGTCTCCACCCGCTCCTCGAGCCCCGAGTCGAGCTCCATCAGCCGCTTCTCGGCGGCGCCGAGCGCCATCGACCAGGCCTGCGGGCTCATCCGCGGCTCGTCGGGCGCCGCCGCGTGCGCCACGATCCCGATCCACTTGTCCATCACCTCGACGTGCTCGACGGTGAAGCCGTCGAGCTGGTCGAGGATCGCCTGCAGGTACAGCGGCTCCTTGTGGTCGGGGTAGCGGAAGATCCCGTACGGCGTGGTGATCGCCAGCGCCCCGCCCTCGCGCAGCACGCGGCGCGCCTCGCGGATCACCGGCCCGGGGTCGAGCTGGTGCTCGATCACCTCGCCGAGGAGGACGGTGTCGAAGCTGGCGTCCTCGAACGGCAGCCGCGAGCCCTCGGCGAACTCGAAGCGCAGGCGCTCGGCGACGTGCGGCTCCTCGTCGGCGAGGCGCGCGCGGGCGAAGTCCAGCGCGCCCTGCTCCATGTCGACGCCGACGACCTCGTGGCCCTCGCGCGCGAGCAGGATCGACGCGATGCCCTGGCTGCAGCCGACGTCGAGCACCCGGGGGCCGCGCGCGTTGCGGGCCAGCCAGTGGATGCGCGCCCGCGCCCGCCGCTGCGAGGCCGGCGGCCCGATCGCCCCCTCGTAGAGCTCGGTGATGCGGTCGTTGTTCACGACACGCCGATCCGCGCGCCGTCCGCGACCGCGAGGCCGAGCAGGTCGGCGACGCGCTCGGCCGCGTGGCCGTCCCAGCCCTCGGGGACCCGCCGGTCGCGCTCGCGGTGCTCGGCGAGCAGCCGCGGGATCTCGCGGATGCGCTCCGGGCGCAGGCCCAGCAGGACGTTGGTCCCCTGGGTGATCGTCACCGGGCGCTCGGTGTTGTCGCGCAGCGTGAAGCAGGGGACGCCGAGGTAGGTCGTCTCCTCCTGCACGCCGCCGGAGTCGGTCAGCACCGCCGTGGCCCGGGCCTGCAGCGCCAGGAACTCGAGGTAGCTGGCGGGCGGGAGCAGGCGCACGTTGTCGAAGCGCTCGTCCATCTGCTCGATCGCGGCGGCGGTGCGGGGGTGCACGGGGAAGACGACCTCGAAGTCCTGGCCCAGGGCGTCGAGCTCGCGCAGGGTCGGCGCCAGCAGCTCGCCGTCGACCAGCGCGGGCCGGTGCAGCGTCACGAGCACGTAGTCGTCGGAGATCCCGTTGCGCTCGAGGATGCCCTCGTCGGCGCGGTGGCGGAGCTTGACGAGCGTGTCGATCATGGTGTTGCCGACGAAGTGGATCCGCGCCGGGTCGATCCCCTCGCGCAGCAGGTTGTCGCGCGCCTCCGGCGAGTGCGTGAGCAGGAGGTCGGAGAGCTGGTCGGTGAGGACCCGGTTGAGCTCCTCGGGCATCGTGCGGTCGAACGAGCGCAGCCCGGACTCGATGTGCGCGACCGGGATCAGGTGCTTGGCCGCGGCGATGCCCGCGGCCAGCGTCGAGTTGACGTCGCCCGGGACGATGACCATGTCCGGACGGTCCTCGAGCAGCAGGGCCTCGATCGCCTCCATCATCCGCGCGGTCTGGGCGGCCGGCGCGCCGGAGCCCACGCCGAGGTAGTGGTCGGGCGCGGGCAGCTCGAGGTCCTCGAAGAAGACGCGCGACATGGCGTCGTCGTAGTGCTGGCCGGTGTGGACGAGCACGTGCCGGTCCTCCGGTGCGCGGCGCCGCATCACGGCGAGCACGGGGCCCGTCTTCATGAAGTTGGGTCGCGTGCCGACGACGTAGAGATAAGTGCGCATGGCTCCGGGTAAGTAGGAGGACCGCGCGAAGATATCCCTTCGGACCGCACCGGCGTCGGAACCCCGGATCCGCTGTCCGCTGCCCGACCCTGCCGCTCTGGCCTTAATCCCGCTTTATGGCTAGGCTGGCGGGTGTGAGAAGTTCGCGACCCGACCGCGCGCCGCTGAGCCGCACGCTCGCCCGGCTGCAGCGTTCCCCGCGGGTCGCCGACGCGATCCCGCTGCGGCTGCGCGCGCTCGACATCTGCCTCACGCTGCTCGTCCTGCCGATCGTCCTCGTGGTGGGCACGGCGCTCGCGCTGGCGATCCTGATCGACTCGCCAGGCCCGGTCTTCTACCGCTCGACGCGGATCGGTCGCGGCGGCCGGCCGTTCGAGATGCTCAAGTTCCGAACGATGCGCGACGGGGCCGACGGCCCCTCGCTGAGCGCCAAGGGCGACACGCGTTACACGCCGCTCGGCCGCTCGCTCGCGGCCAGCCGGTTCGACGAGCTCCCCCAGCTGTGGAACGTCATCAAGGGCGACATGCGGCTCGTCGGGCCGCGCCCCGAGGTGCAGGAGTTCGTCGAGGCGTTCCCGACCGAGTACGAGAAGATCCTCGGCGTCCCGCCCGGGCTGACCGGGCCGACGCAGCTGACCTTCGCGACCGAGGGCCGCCTGCTGGCCAGCGCGGAGGACCGGGCGGACCTCTACCGCTCGCGCATCCTCCCGGTGAAGGTGTCGATCGACAGCCACTACGCCGAGCGCCACAGCGTGCTGCGCGACCTGCGCATCCTCGTGCTCACGCCGCTCATCCCGGTGCTCCAGCTGGCCGCGGGCATCGCCGCGCACCATCGCGGCCACCTCGCGACGCACCACGCCATCCAGCGGCCGCCCGCGGCCGACGCCCGCGGCGAGCGGATCGCCGTCACGGCGGCGCGCCGCGCGGCGCCGGCGATCACGCTGGCGCTCGGGGCGGTCGCGCTGACCGCGCTGATGGTCGCCGACGCGACCGGGCCGCTCTAGACCGTCCGGCCCTGGCCCGCGCGGCGGGCCCGGCGGGCGCCGAGGCCCGCGCCGCCGCCCACCAGGGCGGCGAGGAGGAGCAGCAGACCGGAGCGGACGGTGCCCGGCTCGGTGTCGGCCAGCGGGGTGAAGGTCGTCTGGGTCCGCGGCGCGGTGTCCTGGCCGGCGCCCGAGCCGGTGCCCGCGCCGTCGCCCTTCGCCGTGCCGCCGCCGCTGCCGCTGTCGCGCCGGTCCTTGCCGCCGTCGCGGCTGGCCTTGGCGGTCGCGGCGCCGGGGACGGTGGCCGACGTGTTGTAGCCGTTGTCCGAGCGGATCTGCGACGGGGTCGACGACCCCGGGGCCGTGGCGGGCGCGCTCGCCGTGCCGCGGCCTCCGCCGGCCCGCCCGCGCGGCGCGGCGTCGCGGCGCGCGTTGTCGACCGGCAGCTGGTACTGGACCGCCGCCGGCGTCCCGTCCTCCGGGTCCGAGGACTGCGTGGACTGCGCGTTTGCCGGCGTACTGGCCGCAGCGGCCGCCACGACCAGAGCCGCTACCGTTCGGCGGGACTTCATGGCAGTCAGTGTAGAGAACTCCGCTCGACCGGCGACGCCGGAGACCGCCGCCGCCGGCCCGAGATCGCCACTGGGTGCCGCTGCGCTGGTGGCGGCCGCGCCGGT
Organism: Solirubrobacteraceae bacterium; assembly: GCA_036389195.1. GTDB lineage: Bacteria > Actinomycetota > Thermoleophilia > Solirubrobacterales > Solirubrobacteraceae > JACCYI01. The sequence continues at coordinate 253 of DASVQH010000176.1, read as the reverse complement.
CGCCCTCACCGGCCTGCTGCTCCTCCTGGAGGCGTGGTCGCAGGGCGCCGCGGCGCTGCGCCACTGGGCGCCCGTCGCGGTCTTCGTGCTCGTGGCGCTCGCGTGCGCGAGCGGGGCGAAGCCGCTGCGGGGGCTGGCCCTGGTGGCGGTGCTCGGGCTGTGGGGCTACGCCGGCTGGGCGCTGCTCTCGGCCCTGTGGGCGGACTCCCCCGGGCGCGCGGTGGAGGCCAGCGTGCGCGACGCCCTCTACGCC
>DASVQH010000175.1:0-2150 GCA_036389195.1 Solirubrobacteraceae bacterium | reverse complement strand
TCCTCCTCGCCGCCGACCACGCCGCACTCGATCTCCAGCACCACGTCGAGCGCGGCGCAGCGCTCCAACCAGCCGGCGCTGCGGCGCAGGTTCTCGCCGAGCGGGAGCGTCGAGCCGTCGAACATGTGCGAGTGGAAGAGCGGCGGCCGGCCCTCGGCGCGGCGCGCCGCGGGGCGCTCCAGCAGCGGCCCGAGGAAGCCGTCGGCGAGGTCGGGCGTGCAGTGGTCGGTGTGCAGCGCGACGAGCGTCGGGAAGGCGGGCGCGAGCGCTTCGGCGTACGCCGCCAGCGCGGCCGCGCCGCGCGCCTCCTGTCCCGGCCGGTCGCCCGCCAGGTAGGCGGCGCCACCCGTCGTGACCTGCACGATGCCGTCCGCGCGCGCCTGCGCGAGGCCCTGCAGCACCGCCACGAGCGTCTGCGTGGAGGTGACGTTGACCGCGGGGAGGGCCCAGCCGCCCGCGGCTGCGGCGTCCAGCATCCCGGCGTACTCGGCGGGGGTGGCGAGCGGCACCGGCCCAGTATCCGCCGCCGCGCCCCGCCGGGCAATCGCACGGTCGTGCGATCGGGCGCTAGGGCAGCTTGACCATCGCGTGCTTGATGCGCGTGTAGTCGTCGAGCGCGTAGGTCGAGAGGTCCTTGCCGTAGCCGGACTCCTTGAAGCCGCCGTGCGGCATCTCCGACAGGAACGGCAGGTGGTCGTTGACCCACACGCAGCCGAAGTCGAGCTGGCGGACCGCCTCCATGGCCAGGCCGACGTCGCGCGTCCACACCGAGGCGGCGAGGCCGTACGGCACGTCGTTGGCCAGCGCGAAGGCCTCGGCGGGATCGTCGAGCCGCTGCACCGTGACGACCGGCCCGAAGACCTCCTGCTGGACGATCTCCGATCGCTGGCCGACGCCGGCGACGATCGTCGGCTCGACGAAGAAGCCGCGCTCGCGCCCGGCGCCGCCGCCCGTCACCACCTCGGCGCCCGCGCTCGCCGCGCGGTCGAGGAAGCCGAGCACGCGCTCCTGCTGGCGGGCGGAGATCACCGGGCCCATCTCGATCGCGTCGCCCTCGGCGGGGTCGCCGACCTTCAGCGAGGACGCCGCCGGGACGAGCGCCTCGAGCAGCGCGTCGTGGATCTTCGGGCCGGCGAGCACGCGCGACGCCGCCGTGCAGTCCTGGCCGGAGTTGAGGAAGCCGGCGACGCGCAGGCCGGCGGCGACCGCCGCGGGGTCGGCGTCGTCGAAGACGATCACCGGCGCCTTGCCGCCCAGCTCGAGGTGGACGCGCTTGAGCGTGTCGGCCGCCGCTCGGGCGATGCCCTTGCCGGTGGGCACGCTCCCGGTCAGCGAGACCATGGCGACGTCGGGATGCGCGACGATGGCGGCGCCGACGTTCGGTCCGTCGCCGGTGACGACGTTGAGGACCCCGGGCGGCAGGAGCTCGGCGGCGAGCTCGGCGAAGCGCAGCGTCGAGAGCGGGGTGAGCTCCGACGGCTTGAGCACGACGACGTTGCCCGCGGCCAGCGCCGGCGCGATCTTCCAGATCGCCATCATCAGCGGGTAGTTCCACGGCGCGATCTGCCCGACGACGCCCAGCGGCTCGCGCCGCACCATCGACGTGTAGCCCTCCGCGTACTCACCGGCCGCCGGCGCGTGGCCGGTGCGGGCGGCGCCGGCGAAGAAGCGCAGCTCGTCGGCGCAGATCGGCAGCTCCTCGGCGGCCAGCGCGTGCGGCTTGCCGACGTTGGCCACTTCGAGCGCGGCGAGCTCGTCCGCGTGGCGGTCGACGAGGTCGGCCAGCGCCAGCAGCAGCTCCTGGCGGCGGCCGGGCGTCGCGTCGCGGTAGGGGACGCGCGCGGCGCGGGCGGCGGCCACGGCGCGCTCCACGTCCGCGGCCGAGCCCTCGGGCACCGCGGCGATGACCTCGCCGGTGGCCGGGTTGAGGATCTCGCGCGTGGCGCCGTCCACGCCGTCGACCAGCTCGCCGCCGACGAGGTTGCGGAACGCCGCCGGGGTCTGCAGCATCAGACCGCGCCCGCTGGGGCGCGCAGCCCCATGTGGACGCCGGCGTCGGTGAGCACGTCGCCGAGGCGGCCGACGATCTCGTCGATCAGCGCGGTGTCGGCGATCAGCGGCGGCGCGATCTGCAGCACGGCGTCGCCGCG
>DASVQH010000174.1:0-10849 GCA_036389195.1 Solirubrobacteraceae bacterium | reverse complement strand
TCGGCCGCACCCCCATGGTCCAGCTGACGCGGGTGCTCGGCGAGGACGCCGGCGCCGAGGTCTTCGCGAAGCTGGAGATGCACAACCCCGGCGGGTCGGTGAAGGACCGGATCGGCGTCGCGATGATCGAGACCGCCGAGCGCGAGGGGCGCATCGAGCCCGGCCGCACGACGATCGTCGAGGCGACCAGCGGCAACACCGGCATCGGCCTGGCCTTCGTGTGCGCGGCCAAGGGCTACGACCTCGTGCTCACCCTCCCGCAGGGCATGAGCCGCGAGCGCGAAGGGCTGCTGCGCCTCTACGGCGCCCGCTTCCACATCACCGAGTCGCTCGGCGGCATGAACGAGGCGGTCGCCGCGGCCCGCGCGCTGGCCGAGGACGACGACGTCTGGATGGCCGAGCAGTTCGCCAACCCGGCCAACCCGGCCGCGCACTACGCGACGACCGGCCCGGAGCTGTGGGAGGCGCTCGACGGCCGGGTCGACTGCCTGGTCTGCGGCGTCGGCACGGGCGGCACGATCACCGGCGCCGGGCGCTTCCTGAAGGAGCGCAACCCGGGCGTGCGCCTCGTGGCGGTGGAGCCCGCCAGCTCACCGGTCCTGTCGGGCGGGCGGCCCGGGCCCCATCGCATCCAGGGCATCGGCGCGGGGTTCGTCCCGCCGGTCCTCGACAAGGGCCAGATCGACGAGATCGTGCCCGTCGACGACGAGGACGCGGTGGAGATGGCCCGGCGCGCCGCGGCGCGCGAGGGCGTGCTGGTCGGGATCTCCGGCGGCGCGGCGCTGTGGGCGGCGGTGCAGGTGGCCCAACGCGAGGAGGCGCGGGGCTGGCGCATCGCGGTCGTGATCCCGGACTCCGGCGAGCGCTACGTCTCGACGCCGTTCTTCGCGCCCGAGCCGGTCGCGGCCGCGGGAGCGGGGGCGGGCGGGAGCCGCTAGCGCCGATGCCGGCGGCGACCCTGGACCTCACCGGGGTGACCTGCCCGCTGACCTGGGTGAAGACGAAGCTCGCCCTCGAGCGGCTGGCGCCGGGCGAGGTGCTCGAGGTGCGCTGCCCCGCCGGCGAGGCGCGCGAGAACGTCCCGCGCTCGGCGCGCGCGGCCGGCCACGAGGTGGCCGAGGACGGCGAGCTGCTGCGGATCGTGCGCCGGTGAGCGACGGGGACTCCAGCCGCCGCGGCTTCCTGCGCGAGATCGCCGCCGCGGCGCGCGAGGTCCGCGCGACCGGCGCCGCGGCTCGGGACGCCACGACCCCCGCCGAGGACACGGCCCCGGTCCGCCGTGCCGCGGCGTTGAGCGAGGCCGAGGTCGAGCGCTACTCGCGCCAGCTCGTGCTGCCGCAGTGGAGCGAGGCCGCCCAGCTGGCGCTGCGCGAGGCCAGCGTGCTGGTCGTCGGCGCCGGCGCGCTCGGCTCGCCGGTGGCGCTGTACCTGGCCGGCGCGGGCGTCGGCCGCCTCGGCGTCGTGGACTCCGACGCGGTCGAGGTCTCCAACCTGCACCGCCAGCCGCTGCACTTCACGCCTGACGTCGGCGTGGCGAAGGCGCTCAGCGCGGCCTCGAAGCTGGCCTTCCTCAACCCGGAGGTCGAGGTGGTGCCCTACCACGTGCGCTTCGAGGCGGGCAACGCCGAAGGCCTCCTGCACGGCCACGACCTGGTGGTCGACTGCTCGGACTCCTTCGCCACCCGCCATGCCGTCAACGCCGCCTGCTGCGCGGCCGGCGTGCCGCTCGTCGAGGGCGGGGTGGTCGGGCTGGCCGGCGTCGTGATGGCGATCCGCCCGGGTGAGGGCGCGTGCTACCGCTGCGCGTTCCCGGAACCGCCGCCGCCCGGCGCCGAGGCGACGTGCGCGCAGGCCGGCGTGCTGGGGCCGGCGGCGGGGGTGATCGGCTCGCTGCAGGCGCTGGAGGCGCTCAAGCTGCTGACGGGCTTCGCGCCGCCGCTGCTCGGGGCGTTCCTCCAGGTCGACCTGCTCGAGCTGTCGTTCCTGCGGGTGGCGGTCGACCGCCGCGACGACTGCCTGGACTGCGGCGGTCGCTAGCCTCGGGCGATGTTCGGCCTCGGCACCCTCACCCGCGTCGCCGGTGAGCTGCGGCGCGACGTCGCGGCGGTCCGCGATCGCGACCCGGCCGCGCGCGGCGCCTCCGCGCCGGAGATCGTGGCCGCCTGGCCCGGGGTCCACGCGCTGCTCGCGCACCGCGTGGCGCACGCGCTCGACGCGGCCGGGCTCCCCGTCGTGCCGCGCGGCATGGCGCACGCGGCGCGGGTCCTGACGGGGATCGAGATCCACCCGGCCGCCCGCGTCGGCGAGGGCCTGTTCATCGACCACGGCTCCGGGGTGGTGATCGGCGAGACGGCGCAGGTCGGCGACGACGTCACGATCTACCAGGGCGTCACGCTCGGCGGCACCGGCTTCGCCACCGGCAAGCGCCATCCGACGGTGCAGGACAACGTGACGATCGGCGCCGGCGCGCAGCTCCTCGGGCCGATCACCGTCGGCCACGGCGCCAAGATCGGCGCCAACGCCGTCGTCATCCACGACGTGCCGCCGAACGCGACGGTGGTCGGCAACCCCGGCCACCCCGTCCGCGTCGAGGGCCGGCGCCCGGAGGGGCCCGACGCCGACTGGGTGCACCTGCCCGACCCGATCGCCGACGCGCTGAAGGCGATGGCGCGGCGGGTGGCCGAGCTCGAGCGCACGGTGGCCGAGCTGCGGGGCGAGGAAGCGGCCCCGCAGGCCGACGTCGTGCCGCTGCGCCCGGTCCGGGGGCCGAACCCCGCCGGCGGCTGAGACGGTTCGCGCGCCGCGCGAGCGGGAAGCCCGGTTCCATGCCCCGAAGCCCGTTCGTGCTCCTGTTTCTTGTGTTGGCGCTCGGCGCCGCCGCGCCGGCGCGCGCGCAGGACGAGATCCCCGCCGCCGCCGCGGCGCTGCAGAGCGATCCCGTCTACGTCTCGCCCGACGCCGATCCCGGCCTCAGCGCCGCGGAGGCCGACGCCCTACGGCAGCGCATCCAGGAGAGCGGCGCGGCGCCGATGTACGTCGCCGTGCTCGCCCCGGGCGCCGAGAACACCACGGGCGGCGACCTCCAGGAGACCCTGCAGCGGCTGATCGGCGACGTCCGCGGCGACGGCTCCTACATCCTCGTTTCCGGGCGCAAGCTGCGGACGGCGAGCAACCGGGTGGAGATCACCGGGCTCACCCGGGAGGTGCTGCGCGAGGACCAGGGCGCCGCGCTGCCCGACGTCCTCGGCGATCTCGTCGACCGCGTCGGCGAGGAGCGCGCCGGCGGGAGCTCCTCCAGCGGCGGGGGTGACGGCGGCGGCTTCGGCGGGGCCGGGCTGATCATCTTCGGCGGGCTCGCGGTCGGCGCCGGCGGCGTCGCGCTGGCCGCCAAGCGGCGCCGGCGGCGCGAGGAGGAAGCCGAGCTCGAGGAGATCAAGGCCAACGTCCGCGATGACCTCGTGGCGCTGGGCGACGACATCCGCGCGCTCGACATCGACATGGAGCTCAAGGGCACCCCGGCCGAGGCCAAGGACGCCTACGCGGCCGCGCTGGCCGCCTACGAGCGCGCCGAGACGACCTGGGAGCGCGCCCGCCACCCGGACGACCTCGAGCCGGTCGGCGCCGCGCTGGAGGAGGGCCGCTGGGCGATGCTCTCCGCGAAGGCGCTGGTCGCCGGCCAGCGGCCGCCCGAGCGCCGCCCGCCGTGCTTCTTCGATCCGCGCCACGGGCCGTCCTCGCGCGACGTCGAGTGGGCGCCGCCCTACGGCGAGCCGCGGCTCGTGCCGGCCTGCGAGGCCGACGCCCAGCGCGTCGAGCGCGGGGACGACCCCCACGCGCGCGAGCTGGTCGTCCAGGGCCAGCGCGTCCCCTACTGGGAGGCTGGCCCGGGCTACGCGCCGTTCGCGGGCGGCTTCTTCGGCGGCTTCGGCGGCGGGCTCCTGCCGGGACTTCTGGTCGGCTCGATGCTCGGCGGCGGGTTCGGCGGCTTCGGCTTCCCGGGCGCCGCCTACGGCGACGCGGGCGGCTGGGACGGCGGCTGGGGCGGCGGCGACGGCGGCGGCGGGTTCTCGTTCGGCGGCGGCGACTTCGGCGGTGGCGGCGGCGGGGACTTCGGCGGCGGGGGCGGCGACTTCTAGTACGCGGTCGTCCGCGCCCGGTGGCGCGGCACCGCCTTGTAGCGCGCGCCGGCGCCGCGGTGCCACAGGATGTCGTCGACGGTCGCCGCGTTCAGGTCGCCGCGGGCCGCCACCAGCCGCTCGACCGCGTGCAGCGCGCAGGCGCGCAGCTCGACCTCCTCGGGCGAGCCGTGCTCGAGCAGCTCGCCGCGCTCGATGCGCGCGGCGAGCGCCGCGTCGAGCACGAGGACGCCGTCCAAACGCAGGACGTGGGGGACGAGGTTGTCGGCGAACAGGGTCAGCCGCGCGATGTCGTCCGCCGGCGCGATCCCCGTGCGGTGGAGGTCCGAGGCGGCGATCTGGGCGCGCTTGAAGAACGGGACGGGGGCGCCGTCGTAGGTCGCCACGTCGTGCCAGCCGGGCCAGCCGGCGAGGTGCTCGGCGAGGCGCTCGGCCGAGCCGTCGCCGGCGCGGGCCAGCGCGAGGTAGCTCCCCCCGTGCTCGCCGGCCACCCGCTCGCCCAGCTCGTTGAGCGCGTGCGCGAACCGCGCCATCAGCTCGTGCCCGGGGTCCTGGCCGAAGGCCGCGGCGGCGTCGCCGGGCGAGAGCGCGCGCAGCTGCGCGGCGGTCCAGGGGCCGTGCGCGCGCAGCCCGGCCTCGACGGTACGGAAGCCGGAGAGCCCCGCGGGCTTGCGCAGCGTCGGGAACCAGCCCGAGCCGAAGTTGATCGCGTTGAGCGTCAGCGAGAAGGCGGCGCGCGCCTCGAGGTCGCCGCCGGCCGCGTCGGGCGCCGGCGGAGCCGTCGCCGGGAGCGTGCGCGCGTACGGCTCGATCGCCGCCTCGGCGATGCTGACCGACCGTGCCCGGGCGGCCACGCGGGCGCACGCCGCACGGATGTCGTCGGTCAGGGCCACGCCCGGGCATGATGACCCGTCGGGCGCGGGCGATACCGTGAACCGGACGATGCCCGGAGCCCCCGCACGCGACGCCGAAGCGCTCCTGGCTGGTTTGAACGAGCCCCAGCGCGAGGCGGTGACCCACGGCGACGGGCCGCTGCTGATCCTGGCCGGGGCCGGATCGGGCAAGACCCGGGTGCTCACCCACCGGATCGCGCACCTCATGCACACGGGCCAGGCCCGCGCGGACGAGATCCTGGCCATCACGTTCACCAACAAGGCGGCGCAGGAGATGCGCGACCGCGTCGAGCTGCTCGTCGGCCGCGCGACCCGGGCGATGTGGGTGATGACCTTCCACTCGGCCTGCGCCCGCATGCTGCGCGCCGACGCCCATCGGCTCGGCTACACGCGCCAGTTCACGATCTACGACGCGGCGGACCAGCGGCGGCTGATCAAGCGCTGCCTCGACGAGCTCGACATCGACCCCAAGCGCTTCACCCCGCGCGCGATGCAGGCGCAGATCTCCGACGCCAAGAACAAGCTGCGCTCGGCCGAGGACTACCGCCAGCTCGTCGGGTCCTACTTCGAGCAGACGGTCGCCGACGTCTACGAGGAGTACGAGCGCCAGCTGCACCGCATGAACGCGATGGACTTCGACGACCTCCTCGTCCGCGCGGTCAACGTGCTCGAGCTCTTCCAGGAGGTCCGCGACCGCTACTCCCAGGCGTTCAAGTGGATCCTCGTCGACGAGTACCAGGACACCAACCACGCCCAGTACCGGTGGCTGCAGCTGCTCGCGGGCGAGCACCGCAACCTGGCCGTCGTCGGCGATGACGATCAGTGCCTGGTCGCCGGGACTTCGGTGACCATGGCCGACGGGACGCTGCGCCCGATCGAGTCCGTCGCGCCTGGCGATCGCGTGCTGTCTTGCTGGGGCGATGGCTTCCGTGACGCTCGCGTGCTGCGGACGAACTGCGCACTGAGGGAGGAGGGTGTGTGCGTGGTCACCGCGGGCGGGCGGCGGCTCGTCTCGACGCCGGAGCACATCCACTTCGCCGGCTTGCGGGCAGAGATCGGTGGATCTCCGGCAGAATCGCCAGCAGGCGCTAGCCCCCTGCTAGCGCCTGCTAGCGATCTCAGAAGCGAGGCCGCGATCCTCACGCTCTGCGGAGGCGCGGAGGACACCCACCTGCTCGGTGCCTCGGTCATCGCGGACCTCGAGCCGCTCCGTGGCACGGCCGTCCGAGCTCAAGCGAACCTGGGCGGGCGCGTCCTGCCGTTCCGCCAGGCCAAGCACGTGCGGCCCGGCATGCTGATGGTCGACGAGCACGGTCGCCTCGACGAGGTCAGGAGCGTCGAGCGCGTCGAGCTCGACCGCCCGGTCTACGACCTCGACGTCGAGCACACACACAACTTCATCGCCGAGGGGCTCGTCACCCACAACTCGATCTACTCGTTCCGCGGAGCGGACATCAGCAACATCCTGTCCTTCCAGGACGACTACCCCGAGGCGGTGGTGGTCCGGCTCGAGCAGAACTACCGCTCGACGCAGACGATCCTCTCGGCCGCCAACGCGGTGGTGGCCAACAACCGCGGCCGGATGTCGAAGGCGCTGTGGACGGCGATCGGCGAGGGCGACCCGATCAAGGTCCGCGAGCTCGACGACGAGCACGCCGAGGCGCGCTACGTGGCGGCGGAGATCGAGCGGCTGGTCGACGAGGGCGTCTCGCGCGCGGAGATCGCGGTCTTCTACCGGACCAACGCGCAGTCGCGCGTGCTGGAGGACATGCTGGTCCGGGCGCAGATCGGCTACCAGGTCATCGGCGGCACGAAGTTCTACGAGCGCGCGGAGATCCGCGACGCGGTCTCCTACCTGACGCTGCTCGGCAACCCGCAGGACGTCGGGGCGTTCACCCGCGTGGCCAACTCGCCCAAGCGCGGGCTCGGGCAGACGTCGCTGTCGCGCGTCATCGGTCACGCGCAGACCATGGACCTGGCGGTGTGGGAGGCCGCGGCGGAGCCCGAGCAGGTGCCCGGCCTGGGCGCCGCGGCGCAGAAGGCGCTCGGGCGCTTCATGTCGGTCATGGAGCGCCTGCGCGAGCGCGCCGAGGGCGGGGCGCCGGTCGGCGAGCTGCTGTCCGAGCTGCTCGACGAGACCGGCTACGTCGACGCGCTGGAAGCCGAGCGCACGATCGAGGCGCAGGGCCGCCTGGAGAACCTCCAGGAGCTCGTGCAGGTGGCGCGGGAGTACGACGCGACGACGCCGGGCGGCTCGCTCGGGGAGTTCCTGCAGCAGATCGCGCTGCTCTCCGACGCGGACTCCATCCGCGACGACGAGGGCCTCGTGACGCTGATGACCTTGCACACGGCCAAGGGCCTGGAGTTCCCGATCGTCTTCCTGATCGGGATGGAGGACGGGGTGTTCCCGCACTCGCGCGCGCTCGACGAGGGCGACGTCGAGGAGGAGCGGCGGCTGGCCTACGTCGGCATCACCCGCGCGATGCGCGACCTCTACCTGACGAGCGCGCGCCGGCGCAACTCGTTCGGCTCGAACACCTACGGGCTGCGCTCGCGGTTCATCGACGAGATCCCGCGCGAGCTGACCGACCAGGCCGAGCGCCAGGCGGTCGGCGCCGGGTGGCAGCCGGGCGGCGGCGGCGGATCGCGCCCGCGGGCGGTCACGACGTGGGCGAGCGCGTCGGTCGATCCCGAGGGCGGCGGCGCGGTGTTCCGCATGGGCGACGACGTCGTGCACGCGGCGTTCGGCGACGGCGTCGTCACGAGCGTCGAGCCGGGCGGCGTGGTCACCGTGCGCTTCGCCGGAGACGGCTCCGAGCGCAAGCTGATGGCCGACTACGCGCCGATCAAGAAGCGATGATGGAGGTCGTGCTGATCATCGTCGCCGTGGCGCTGGTGGCGGCCGGTGCGGCGGTCGCGCTGCGCGCCCGCACGCGCACCCGCCCCGCCCCCGCCGGGCTCGCGGCCGGCGGCGGCCCGGCGCGCCTGCGCTCCGACGTCCGCGAGCTCCGCGTGGGCGACGTCGTCAACTACGCGGGCGGCGACTACGTCGTGGAGGGGACCCTGCGCCTCGAGGAGGGCGGCTTTGAGTGGGCCGAGCACCGCCTGGTCGACGGGCCGAACAGCCTCTGGCTCTCCGTCGAGGACGGCGACGACGGCCTGGAGTGCGCGATCTGGGAACGCGGCCGCGGCCTCGACCTGCAGCCGGGCGCGCGGACGCTCGAGCACGACGGGGTGACCTACGAGCGCGACGAGCGCGGCACCGCGAGCTTCACGGCAGAGGGGTCGACCGGCACGGGCACGGGCGGGCGCGTCGAGTACGCCGACTACGCCGCCGGCGGCCGGCTGCTCTCCTTCGAGCGCTACGGCGACGCCGCCGAGTGGGAGGCCGGGCTCGGCCGGGTCGTCTCCGAGCACGAGCTCGACATCTACCCGGGCAGCGACGGCGGCCCGGCGCGATGACCGGCGGCGACGAGCTCGCGGCCGCCGAGGCGACCGACCGCGCGCTGCGCGAGCAGATCGCCGATCTCGTCCGCGCGCGGACGCGCGCCGACGCCGAGGCCGCGCGGCTGGGCACCCGCACCGCCCGGCCGGGCGCCGACCCGGGCCTCGCGCCGATCCGCGACCGCTACGCGCAGCAGTCGGCGCGCCTGGGCGAGGAGGTCGAGGCGCTCCGCGCCCAGCTGCGGGCGCACGAGCCCGAGCTCGAGCGGCTCCGCGCGCGGGACGCCGGCGCCTGATGCTGGTCGCGCTCGCGGTCGCCTACTCCGACGTCCGCGCCGGCGACCTCACGCTGGCGCTCGACGCGCCGCGCGCGCCCGCGCTGGAGGTGCTCACGCGCCGCGTCGGCGGGCTCGCGGTCGAGCTGCGGCTGCTCGGGTCCTCGCACCAGGCGATCGTCGAGGAGCGCGCGCTGGCCGAGACGGTCGCCTGCCGGCCGGGCGCCGCGGGCGGGCTGCCGGCGCGCCACCGCGCGCCGGGCTACGCGTTCGGTGCGCGCACGGTGCGGCTGCCGGCGTCCGCCTACGAGGCGCGCGCCCGCGCCCTGCTCCACGCCGCGGCGAGCGACGCCGACGGGCTGGCGGGCGTGTTCCCCGGCGACGGGACGGCGTTCACCGCGCTGCGGCTGCGGCCGCTGGCCTCCGGGGTGGCCTGGACGACCTGGCACGGCTACCCGCAGAGCGGCGAGCTCGTGATCACGCACAGCCGCCTCGGCGCGCCATGAGCCGGCCGATGCACGACCAGGACCCGCCGGTCGGCCTGCGCGCCCACGTCCTCGGGGCCGGCGCGCTGATCCTCCTCGGCGTCGTGCTGTTCGTGGTCGCCTGCTCGACGGCGACCGGCGTGCGCGAGCACATCGCCGACCGCTACGCCGCCGCCGGCACCGAGCGCGTGGAAGGCGCCCGGACGGACTCGCTCGTCTACACGTCGAGCGAGCGCCCGAGCCGCACCGCCGGGGAGATCTCCGGCGCCGTCACGCCGGCCGACCGGCGCGTGGCGCCGGCCGGCGTCTTCCTGCGCTACGACGAGGACTTCGTGACGGTCGTCCCGCGCGCCGGCGGCGGCTCGACGATCTACGTCGACGCCGAGGACGCCGGCTACCGCCGCGGCTTCGTCTACCTGGGCGGCTGGTGGGGGACGTACTCCGGCCGCGGCGAGAGCTTCCGCGGCGGCGGGCCCGGGGGCGGCAAGTGAGCCTCCGGTCGCTCGCCGCGACGGTGCTCGCCGTCGCCGTCCTCGCTCCTGCCGCGTCCGCGCAGACCCCGCTGCTGGCGCCCGAGGACGCCATCGACCTCGCGCAGGAGCTCGCCGACGCCCAGGCCGAGCAGGGCGTCTGCTACGGCTGGGAGGTCAAGGGCGACGTCGAGTCGACCGGGTCCTCGACCGGCGGCCCGGACGTGCCGCTGGCCGCCGACGCGACGAGCTGCCCGCGCGGGTTCGTGCGCTTCAGCGCCGACGTCGTCTACGAGTGCAGCAGCTGCGACAACGGCGACCAGGTGTACGTGGACATCGACGCCTCGGTGCCCGATCCGCCCACCATGGACGACATGGCCGAGCTGGGGTACGGCTCGGGCGATCTGGCCGGCGACGAAGACGACCAGGCGCTCATCGACATGGTCGGCGCGCTGCCGCTGCTGGTCGCCGAGTCGGGCGCCGCCGCGCCCGTCCCGCTCGAGCGGACCGCCGTCCCGGGCGCCGACCGGCCGACCCGCTCGCCGGGCTCGGACGTCCTGCGCACGGTCGCGCCCGTCGCCGGCGTGGCGGCGGTCGTGCTGCTGCTGGGCGTCGGCTGGCTGCTGTACAAGGTCGGCGAGGCCCGGCAGGCCAGGAAGTGGCGCGCCCGCCCGCCAACCCGACGCGAGAGGACCACCTGACCATGGACTACTTCTCCGACCTCGCCGAGGACGTCGTCGCCGCCGCGCTCTACGGCGTCGTGGGGATCGCGCTGATGGCGGTCGGCTACGTGGTCATCGACCTCCTCACGCCGGGGCACCTCGGCCGCCGGCTGGCCGTCGACCGCAACCGCAACGCCGGCGTCGTCGTGGCCAGCGCGCTGCTGGCCATCGGGCTCATCGTCACCTCGGCGATCCTCGCCAGCGAGGGCGACCTGCTCGAAGGGCTCGGCCAGTCCGCGGCCTACGGGCTGATCGGCATCGCGCTGCTGGCGCTGGCCATCGCGGTGATCGACGTCCTGACCCCCGGCCGGCTGGGCGACGCGCTGATGGGGGAGGAGGGGCACGAGCCGATGGTCTACGTCACCGCGGCGGCGCTGGTGGCGGTCGGCGGGATCGTCGCGGCGGCGATCTCGTGAGCGAGACG
>DASVQH010000173.1:0-11391 GCA_036389195.1 Solirubrobacteraceae bacterium | reverse complement strand
GGCTGTCGGAGGCCGACCGGCGCCAGTTCGAGGGCTACGAGGCCGACCTGCGCGAGGAGCTGAGCGCCTACCTGCTCGAGCATGCCCGCCGGGAGAAGCTCGCGCTCGTCAGCCGGCCGGAGATCGGCTTCAAGACCGACGAGCGGCTGCGGCTGGGCGAGTTCGGGATCCAGGCCCGGCTGGTCCGCCCCGATGCCGACCCGGACACGAACCCGCCGGCCCAGGGCGACTTCGGCCACACGATGGTCCACTCGACCGCCGACCGGGTCGCGCAGCCGCTGGCCGAGCCGCACCCCCGGCGCTCGCAGGCCAAGCTGCGCCTCGACGGCCGCACGACGATCCTGCCCGCGGGCGGCGTGGTGCTGGGGCGCTCGCGCGACTGCGACCTGGTCGTCGACGACCCCAACGTCTCGCGCCGGCACGCCGAGGTGCGCCCGTCGGGGGGCGCGTGGACCGTGCGCGACCTGGGCTCCACCAACGGCATCAAGATCAACGGGCGCCGCGTCGACGGCCCGCAGTCGCTGCACGCCGGCGACACGATCGAGATGGGCACCTCCCGGCTGACCTTCGAGCTGGAGTAGCCGCGTGCTCGATCCCGTCGCCGTCGCCCTGAAGTTCGGATTCATCGCGGTCCTGTACCTCTTCCTGCTCTGGATGGCCCGCTCCGCGCTCAAGGACCTCCGCCGAACCGCCGGGGCGGCCGGGACCGCCTACGACGACGGCCCCGCGCCCGCGGCGGCCGCCGCGCCGCCGCTCGACGACGGCACCGGCTTCCACGCGGCGGCCAGCAGCCTCGGGCACGCGAGCGACCGCGCGCCGCGGCTGCGCGTGGAGACGGCGGCCGGCCTGCGCGCGGGCGACGCCTACGACCTGTCCGAGGGCGTCCTCCTCGGCCGCGGCGACAGCGCCGAGATCCGGCTGGAGGACTCCTTCGCCTCCTCGCGCCACGCCCAGGTCACCCCGCACGGCGACGTTATGGTCGTCGAGGACCTCGGCTCGACGAACGGCACCTAACTCAACGGCCAGCCGCACACCGGCCCGCAGCCCCTGCACCCCGGCGATCTCATCCGCATCGGCGACTCCGAGTTCCTGTTCGAGCGCTGAACCCATGCTGCGCGTCGCCGAGCACTTCTCCGACTCCGACCTCGGCCGCCAGCGCCGGGGCAACGAGGACTCGTTCTTCGTCCGCTCGCCGCTGTTCGCGGTCGCCGACGGGATGGGCGGCGCGCGCGCGGGCGAGGTTGCCTCGCGGATCGCCGTCGAGACCTTCGATCCCGGCCTGCCCGACGGCTCGCCGGCCGACGGCCTGCGGGCGATCGTCACCGAGGCCAACCGCCGCATCCACGCCACCTCGGCCAGCGACGACCGCGTCGCCGGGATGGGGACGACCGTCACCGCGGCCTACGTGGGCGAGGACGACGTCACGATCGCCCACGTGGGGGATTCCCGCGCCTATCTCCTGCGCCGCGGCCAGCTGACCCGGCTGACCCGGGACCACTCGCTCGTGGGGGAGCTCGTCGCGCGCGGCAAGCTCACCGAGGAGCAGGCCGAGCACCACCCGCAGCGCTCGGTGATCACCCGCGCGCTCGGGGCCGAGCCGGGGGTCGAGGTCGACGTCGAGCGCCTGCAGGCGATGGCCGGCGACGTCTTCCTCATCTGCTCCGACGGGCTCACGTCGATGGTCCCGGAGAGCCGCGTCGCGTCGATCGTCGATCGCTCCCAGACGCTGGCCGACGCCGGCCGCCGGCTGATCTCGGCGGCCAACGAGGCCGGCGGGCGCGACAACATCACGGTGATCCTGTTCCGGCTGGAGTCGGTCGAGCCGCGCGGCGGCGCCGCCGCCGCGGCCGAGCAGGACGACCAGCCCACGCAGGTGGGGGAGGGCGCGCCGACGACCTCCGACGTGGCGGCCGCCGTGCGCGCCGCCGACGAGGAGGAGCGCCGCCGCGGCTCGGTGGCCCTCGCCGAGCCCCCGGCCGCCCCCGAGCCCGTCCCCGCCGCGCGCGGCGAGCCGGCGCCGCCGGTCTCGCCACCGCCCGCGCCGCCGCGCCGCCGGCGCCGCCGCCTCTCCGGCGGGGTCCTGTTCGCCGCCCTCGTCGCCTTCGTCGTCCTCCTCAGCGCCTTCCTCTCGACCCGCTCGGTCTACTTCGTCGGCACCGATCCGTCCGACGGGCGCACCATCACCGTCTTCCGCGGCCTGCCGTACGAGCTGCCGGGCGGCCTGAAGCTGTACACGCGCTACGGCGGCTCCGGGGTCACGCTCGACGCCGTCCCGGCGGACCGGCGCAGGACGTTCACCGACCACAAGCTGCGCGCCCGCGGCGACGCCATCGAGCTCGTCGAGCAGCTCGAGCTGGGGAAGCCGGAGCCATGACGCCGTGACCGCCCGCAACCGCGAGCTGATCGCGCTCATCCCCGCCTCGCTGCTGGTCAGTGCCGGCTTCGCCGCCGTCTTCATCTCCCAGGACGCGACGCTCTCGACGGCGGCGCGCACCCAGGAGCTCTCGAACCTCAGCCTCACCATCGGCGGCGTCTTCCTGGCCCTGTGCCTGGCCGTGCACATCGTCCTGCGCTTCGCGCTGCCGCACGCCGACCCGTACCTGTTCCCGCTCGTGGCCGTCCTCGCGTGCTTCGGGCTCGTCGTGATCTACCGGATCGACGACGAGCTGGCGCGCGAGCAGGCGCAGTGGTTCGTGGTCGGTCTGGTGCTCTTCGTGGCGACGATCGTCGGCCTGCGGGACTTCCGCAAGCTCGAGCGCTACCGCTACACGATCGCCGCCGCGTCGCTGATCCTGCTGCTGCTGCCGCGCGTGCCGGGCGTCGGCCAGCAGGCCAACGGCGCGTACCTCGGCGTGGGCATCGGCCCGATCTCGTTCCAGCCGGCCGAGTTCGCCAAGATCGCGCTCGTCGTCTTCCTGGCCGCCTACCTGAAGGACACGCGGCAGGTGCTCGTGCTCGGCGCGCGGCGCTTCCTCGGGGTCACCATCCCGCCCCTGAAGCACTTCGGGCCGGTGCTGGTCATCTGGGGCGCGACGATGCTGATGCTCGTGTTCATCCGCGACCTCGGCTCGTCGCTGATGTTCTACGGCGCGTTCATGGCGCTGCTCTACGTGGCGACCAACCGGCTGTCGTTCGTGACGATCGGGCTCGGGCTGTTCGCGCTCGGGGCGTGGTTCATCGCCTCGCCGGCCGGCCGGGTCCTCCCCGGGACCGGCCAGGTCGAGGACCGCGTGAACATCTGGCTCGACCCGTTCGCGCGCGGGGTGGTCGAGAAGGAGGGCTACCAGCTCGCGCAGTCGCTGTTCGCGCAGGCCGACGGCGGGCTGTTCGGGACCGGCTTCGGCCAGGCGCTGATCACCCAGCCGGGCGGCAAGGGCGTGATCCTGCCCGCGCCGGAGACCGACCTCATCTACGCCGTCATCACCAACGAGCTGGGGCTGGCCGGCGCGTGCGGGCTGATCGTCGTCTACCTGCTGTTCGCCCAGCGCGGCTTCAAGGTGGCCATGCTGGCCCGCGACTCGTTCTCCAAGCTGCTGGCCACCGGCCTGGCCGCGGTGTTCGCCCTGCAGGTCTTCGTGATCGTCGGCGGGGTGACGCGGGTGATCCCGCTCACCGGCGTGACGCTGCCGTTCGTCTCCTACGGCGGCTCGTCGATCGTCGCCAACTTCGTCCTGCTGGCGTTGCTGCTGATGGTCTCCGACCGCGCGCGGCGGGAGGCGGTGGAGCCGTGAACGGGCCGATCATCCGCCTCTTCGGGCTCGTCGTGCTCCTGTTCGCGGTCCTCGTCGCGTTCACGTCGCGCTGGACGGTCTTCGAGGCCGAGGCGCTGCGCGACAACCCGGCCAATCGGCGCGGCCTGCTGGCCGAGCAGCGGATCCCGCGCGGCGCGATCCGCACAGCCGACGGCAAGCTGATCGCGCGCAGCGTCAAGGGCCGCGGGGACGTCTACTCGCGCCGCTACCCGCTGGGGGAGCTGTTCGGCCACCCCGTCGGCTACTCGTACACGACGATCGGCCGGTCCGGGCTGGAGGCGTCGGAGAACGAGGTGCTGACCGGCCAGTCCGACGAGCTGGTCACCGCGCTGCAGTCGCTGGTCGGCCGCCGCCAGGAGGGCTCGGACATCGTCACGACGCTCGACTCGGGCGCCCAGGAGGTCGCGCGGCGCGCGCTGCAGGGCCGCACCGGCGCGGTCGTCGCGCTCGACGCCGACACCGGCGGCGTGCGCGTCATGTACTCCTCGCCCGGCTACGACCCCAGCGGTCTCGACGACACCAAGACCTACAGCCGGCTATCGCGCGACGACACCGCGCGGCCGCTGGTCAACCGCGCGACGTTCGACGCGTTCCCGCCCGGCTCGACCTTCAAGCCGGTGACCGCCGCCGCCGCGCTGGACTCGGGGCGCTACCAGCCGTCGAGCACCGTCAGCGCGCCGTCGGAGAAGGTGATCTCCGGCGTGCCGCTGCGCAACTTCGGCGGCGAGGACTTCGGGACGATCGACCTCACGACCGCGCTGACCAAGTCGGTCAACACGGTGTGGGCGGAGGTCGGGGTCAAGCTCGGCCGCCGGCGGATGCAGGAGTACATGGAGCGCTTCGGCTTCTACGAGAAGCCCGAGCTCGACTACCCGCGCGGGCAGATGATCGCCAGCGGCGTGCGCAAGCGCGACGGCCTCAAGAAGGTGACGTCCGACAGCGTCGACCTCGGGCGCGTGGCGATCGGCCAGGGCGACCTCGCGGCCACGCCGCTGCAGATGGCGATGGTCGCGGCGACGATCGCCAACGACGGCGTCCGGATGAAGCCGCACATCGTGTCGCGGATCGTCGACCCCGACGGCCGCACGACCGACCGCATCCGGCCCAAGCGCGCCGCGCGGGTGATCAGCGCCGACGCCGCCCGCGAGCTGGCCGAGATGATGAAGAACGTCGTCCGCGAGGGCACGGGCACGGCGGCGGCGCTGGAGGGCCTCGAGGTGGCCGGCAAGACGGGCACCGCGGAGATCGACATCGCCCGCCGCATCAACGACCCGTGGTTCATCGGCTTCGTCAACGACACCGCGGTGGCGGTCGTCGTCGAGCGCGTCCAGGGCGGCCAGGGCGGCACGGTGGCCGCGCCGATCGCCAAGGACGTCCTGCAGGCCCTCGGGGAGCGCTGAGCGCCCGGCGTGCAGAACATCGCTCCCGACACCGTCATCGACGGGCGCTACCGGGTCGACCGCCGGCTGGGCTCGGGCGGGATGGCCGACGTCTACTGCGCCACCGACCTCCAGCTCGGGCGCAAGGTCGCGGTCAAGCTGCTCTACCGCCGCTTCGCCGAGGACGAGGAGTTCGTCGAGCGCTTCCGCCGCGAGGCCTCCAGCGCCGCGGGGCTCCAGCACCCCAACGTCGTGGCCGTCTACGACCGCGGCGAGTGGGACGGGACCTCCTACATCGCGATGGAGTACCTCGACGGGCGCTCGCTGAAGGACATCGTGCGCGACGAGGGGCCGCTGCCCCCGGCGCGGGCGACCGAGCTGATCCTGCAGGTGCTCAAGGCGGCCCGCTTCGCGCACCGCCGGGGGATCATCCACCGCGACTTCAAGCCGCACAACGTCCTCGTCGACGACGAGGGGCGCGCCAAGGTCACCGACTTCGGCATCGCGCGGGCCGGCGCCTCGGACATGACCGAGACCGGCTCGATCATGGGGACCGCCCAGTACCTGTCGCCGGAGCAGGCCCAGGGGCACGCGGTCTCGGCGCAGTCGGACCTCTACTCGATCGGGATCATGCTCTACGAGCTGCTGACCGGGCGGGTGCCGTTCGACGGGGACTCGCCGGTGACGATCGCGCTCAAGCAGGTCGGCGAGGAGCCGACCCCGCCGCGCGCGCTGAACCCCGCGGTGCCGCCCGCGCTGGAGGCGGTCGTGCTGCGGGCGCTGCAGAAGGACCCCGCGCAGCGCTTCGGAGACGCCGACGCGTTCATCACCGCGCTGGAGCAGGCGCGCGGCGGCGGCGTGCACGACGGCCGCACGACGGCGCTGAGCACCGGCAGCTACCCGGCAGGGGTCTCCGTGCCGCCGCCCGCGGTCGTCGATCCCGTCGAGGAGCTCGAACGCCAGGACCGCCGGAACCTGCGGCGGATCGCGCTGTGGACGTTCGTGGCGCTGATGCTGGCGGCGATCGCCGTCGGCGGCTACCTGCTGCTCAGGCCCGACCTCATCAAGGTCCCCGACGCGGTCAACAAGTCCCAGGTCATCGCGACGACCGTCCTGCAGAACGACGGCTTCAAGGTCGACGTCCAGCGCGCGCGCTCGGACACCGTGCCCGCCGACCGGGTGTTCCGCCAGGACCCGGCGCCCGGCGAGGAGGCCGAAGCGGGGTCGACCGTGGTCATCATCGTGTCCGAGGGACCGGGCGACGCCACGATCCCCGCGGTGGCGGGGGAGACCGTCCGCGAGGCGCGCCGGCGCCTGGAGGGCGCGGGCTTCAAGGCCGACGTCCGCCGCCAGATCTCCGACTCCGTCGCGAAGGGCCGCGTCATCGAGACCACCCCGCCGGAGCGCTCGCGGCTGCAGAAGGGGCGGACCGTGGAGCTCGTGGTCTCCAGCGGCCCGGAGCAGGTCCGCGTGCCCAACGTGGTCGGGCGCTCGCGGGACGAGGCCGAGAGCACGCTGCAGGCCGCCGGCTTCGACGTGACGATCGCCGAGCAGGAGAGCGAGGACCAGGAGGCGGGGACCGTCCTCGCCCAGTCCCCGGACGCCGACTCCGAGGTCGACGCCGGGTCCGCGGTCCGCCTCACGGTCGCCAAGGCGCCGCCGCCGGTCGCGGTGCCCGACGTCGAGGGCCAGGACGCCGACGAGGCGCGCGCGGCGCTGCGGGCCGCGGGCTTCGCGGTGCGGCGCCGGATGGAGACCGTCGAGACGCCCGACGACGCCGGCAAGGTGCTCTCCCAGGACCCGCCCGGGGGCGAGGAGCGACAGCGAGGCGACACGGTGACGCTGACGATCGGCGACTTCGAGGCGCCCGACACCGAGCCGACGCCGACGCCCACGCCCGACGACGGCTCCCAGACCGGCGGCGCCGGCCCCGGCGACGAGTCCGACGGCACGCAGCCGTAGATTCACGGCCATGAAGGTCGCCGTACTGGCCGGAGGACGCTCCTCCGAGCACGACGTCTCGCTCTCCTCGGCGCAGTCCGTGCGCGACGGCGTGGCCGCCGCCGGGCACGAGGTGCTCGACGTCCGGATCGGCCGCGACGGCGGGTGGACGTGCGGCGGCGAGGCGCTCTCGCTCGTCCCGGGCGGCGGGCTGCTCGGCGCCGACGTGGTGTTCCCCGCGCTCCACGGGCCGTTCGGCGAGGACGGGACCGTGCAGGGCCTGCTCGAGCTGCTCGACGTCGCCTACGTCGGCGCGGGCGTGCTCGGCTCGTCGCTGTGCATGGACAAGGTCGTCTTCAAGGAGGTCATGGCGGCGGCCGGGGTGCCCCAGGTGCCCTACGCGGCGGTGCGCGAGCCGCGCTGGCGCGCCGAGCCGACCGCCGTGGCGGGGGAGCTGGAGCCCCTCGGCCTGCCGGTGTTCGTCAAGCCGGCGCGCCTCGGGTCGTCGGTGGGCATCGCCAAGGTCTCCGAGGCGGCCGCGCTCCCGGCCGCGCTGGACGTCGCGTTCTCCCACGACGGGCTGGTCATCGTCGAAGGCTTCTCGCCCGGCATGGAGGTCGAGTGCTCGGTGATCGGCCTGGCCGAGCCATCGGCGTCGCCGCCCGGCGAGATCGTCCTCGCGTCCGCCGACTGGTACGACTACGAGGCCAAGTACACGCCCGGCGCGATGGAGCTGCGCGTGCCGGCGCGGCTGCCGGAGGCGACGATCGAGCGGCTCCGCGCCCTGGCCGTGGAGACCTTCCTGCGGGCCGGCTGCAGCGGGCTGTCGCGGATCGACTTCTTCGTCGAGGACGGCGAGCGCGTGCTGATCAACGAGGTCAACACGCTGCCGGGGCTGACGCCGACGAGCGCGGTGCCCAAGCTGTGGGAGGCGGCCGGCGTGCCGTGGCCGGAGCTGTGCGACCGCCTGCTGCGGTGGGCGCTGGAGCGCTACGAGGCCGAGCGTCTGGGGCATGCTTTCTGACCCGCGCCTCGTCAAGGCCTCCAAGTACCTCTCGCGCCACCTGCGCCACCAGCCCGAGCGGCTGGGGCTGACGCTGGCGCCCGGCGGATGGGTCGGCGTGGACGAGCTGCTGGCCGCCTGCGCGGCGCACGGGTTCGCGCTCTCGCGGGCCGAGCTCGAGGAGGTGGTGCGGCGCAACGACAAGCGGCGCTTCTCCTTCGACGCGCACGGCGCGCGGATCCGCGCGAGCCAGGGCCACAGCGTCGCGGTGGATCTCGGGCTCGCGCCGGCCGACCCGCCGGAGACGCTGTTCCACGGCACGCCCGAGCGGAGCCTCGACGCGATCCTGCGCGAGGGCCTGCGGCCGATGGGGCGCCACCACGTCCACCTGTCGCCGGATGCGGCGACCGCGACGCGGGTCGGGGGGCGGCGCGGCAAGGCGGTCGTGCTGGAGGTGGCGGCGGGTGCGATGGCCCGCGCCGGGCACGTGTTCCACGTCAGCGACAACGGCGTCTGGCTGACCGACGCGGTGAAGCCGGATTACCTCGCCGTCTTGCGCTCGTAGAGCGTGACGTCCTCGATGGTCACCCGCTGCTCCTCGGGCGGCAGCTTGGTGATCCACACGAGGTAGTACCGGTAGCGCGTGTCGCCGGTCTCCAGCGTGAAGCGCTGGCGGTGCGAGGCGACCCGGCCGCCGCCGAGCTTCGTCCAGCCGGGGGCGTCGATCGCCTTCGGCGGGCCCTTCAGGGCGCCGTAGATCTCGGCGGTCCAGCCGTCCTTCGCGGTGCGCACCTGCAGGGTGCTGGCCGCGACGCCGGGGCGGGCGTCGACGTAGAGCCCGACGCCGGCCTTCGACAGCTCGCCCGTCGTGTAGGACTCGGTCGACCACGTGGTGTTGCGGTCCTGGTCGACGGCGTTGGGGAGCTGCTCGGGGTGCTCGCCGTCGCCGCCGATCGGGTCGTAGTCCTTGGCCGACGTGCCGCCCACGGACACGACCCGGGTGTTGGCCGGTGCCGGGTCGCGGCCGGCGCCGGTGCCTCGGGTGGTGTTGTCGCGGGCCTCCTTGAGCAGGAAGCCGGCGCCGGTGGCGGCCGCGGCGACGAGCACGAGGATCACCACCAGCGGCACACGCAGGCGCATCCGCAGCGGCAGGCGGCGGCGTGCCGCCTCCGGCAGCGTGCGCAGGACGGCGGTGGCCTCGCCGGTCGTCTGGCCCGAGCGCGCCGCCTCGACCGCCAGCGCGTTCTCGAGCTCGGCGATCAGGGTCGGGGCGTCGGGATAGCGGCGGGTCAGGTCCTTGTCGGTCATCCGGTCGACGATCGCCGCGACGGTGGCGGAGACCTCGGGCCGCCGCGACTGGATGTCGGGCAGCTCCTCGCGGACGTGCTTCATGGCCACGGCGACCTGGTTCTCGCCGTGGAAGGGGACGTCCCCGACCAGCATCTCGTAGAGGACGACGCCGAGCGAGTAGAGGTCGGACTGGCCGTTGACGTCGTGGCCCAGCGCCTGCTCGGGGGAGACGTAGTCGGTCGTCCCCAGCACGCGGCCGTCGGCGGTCAGGCCCTCCTGGTCGAGCACGCGGGCGATCCCGAAGTCCGTCACCTTGGCCGAGCCCTCGGCGTCGATGAGGACGTTCTGCGGCTTGACGTCGCGGTGGACGATGTGGCGGGCGTGGGCGGAGCCGAGCGCGCGGGCGATCTCGATCGCGTAGGCGATGGCCTCCTCGATCTCCAGCCGGCCGCAGCGGCGGATGCGCTCCTTCAGCGTCTCGCCCTCGACGTACTCGAAGACGATGAACGGGCGGCCCTCCTCCTCCCCCGCGTCGATCACGCCGACGATGTGGGGGTGCGAGAGCTGCGCGACGGCGCGGGCCTCGCGCCGGAAGCGTTCGAGCTGATCTGAGTCCCGCGCGATCTCGCGGTGCATCAGCTTGATCGCCACCTGCCGCTCCAGCGTGGCGTCGAACGCCCGGTAGACCGTCGACATGCCGCCGGCGCCGACCTGCGCGTCGAGCCGGTACCGCCCGTTGAGGGACATGCCGACGAGGGTGCTCATCTGTATCGCCCGTATTGTGATGTAAAGGTAGGAGGCGTGGGCACCGTCCGTCTGACCTACTACACCGATCCCTCGTGTCCTTGGTCCTGGGCGGCGGAACCCTCGCTGCGGCGGCTGATGGCCGAGCTCGGCGACGCCCTCGAGATCGACTACGTCATGGTGCGGCCGCCGGACGCCCCGCCGCCCGCCCGCGCCGTCGCCTGGCTCGACGCCGGCGCGCAGTCGGGCATGCCGGTCGACCCGCGCGGGCTGCTCGAGGACCCGCCCACGGCCCTGCACCCGCCGGCCCTGGCGGTCAAGGCCGTCGCCGAGCAGGGCGACCCCGGACCGTTCCTGCGGCGGGTGCGGGAGGCGATCTTCGTCGAGCGCCGGCGGCTCGACCGCGGCGACGCCCTGCTCGACGTCGCCCGCGAGACGCGCCCGGCCCCGCGCGTCGACCAGCTGCGCGTGGCCTTCGGCTCCAGCGGGATCGTCGAGGCGCTCGCGGCCGACCTCGAGCGCTCGGCAGGCGTGGCCGCGCCGGCGCTGCGGTTCGGCGATCAGGCGCCGCTCTCCGCGCGCGAGCCCTACGAGCGCTGGCGCGAGGCGGCGGCGTGGGCCGGGGCGGCGCCGGCCGACGTCCCGCGCCCGCCGTCGGTCGAGGAGGCGCTGCGCCGCTTCGGGACCATGGCGACCCCCGAGGTCGCCGCGGTCTGCGACCTCCCGGGGCCGCGCGCGGCCGCCGAGCTGTGGCGGCTGGCGCTGGAGTGGCGGGTGCGCGCGCGGCGCGTGCTCGGCGGGGAGCTGTGGGAGCTCGCGTGAGCGGCGAGTGCTTCATCTGCACCAAGCACGGCGCGCTGAGCGTCGTCCCCGGCGGGGCGATCCTCGCCGACGAGCACGCGATCGTCACGCACCTGCCGCTCGTCACGCCCACCCTCTGCTCGCCGTCGGTGTACCTCGGCCATCTGTTCGTCGAGCCGCGGCGCCACGTCCCCGGGCTGGCCGACCTCACGCCGGAGGAGGCGGCCTCGTTCGGGCGGCTGGCGAGCGCGGCCAGCCGGGCGCTGCGGCGCAGCGAGGGCGCCGAGCACGTCTACGCGGCGGTGATCGGCCACGGGGTCGACCACCTGCACCTGCACCTGATCCCGCGCTACCCCGACACGCCGGAGGCCTACTGGTGGACGCGCGTGGACGAGTGGCCGGACGCGCCGCGCGGGGACGCCGCTGCCGTCGTCGCGCTGGCGGACCGCCTGCGCCGCGCCGCTCGCGCCGGATAGCGCGA
>DASVQH010000172.1:0-2654 GCA_036389195.1 Solirubrobacteraceae bacterium | reverse complement strand
GGGCTACCGCATCAACCGTGCCGCCGATGACGCGGCCGGCCTCGCCATCAGCGAGAAGATGCGCGGCCAGATCGGCGGCCTGGCGCAGGCGCAGCGCAACGCGCAGGACGGCATCTCGCTCGTCCAGACCGCGGAAGGCGCGATGGAGGACGTCCACTCGATGCTCCAGCGCATCCGTGAGCTGAAGGTCCAGTACGACGGCGGCACCCTGTCCACCAGCGACAAGGCCGCGATCGACTCCGAGTTCACGCAGCTCAAGAGCGAGATCACCGACGTCCGCAACAACACGCAGTTCAACGGCACCAAGCTGCTCGACGCGGCCGGCACCACGACCTTCCAGGTCGGCGCCAACTCGGGTGAGACGGTCTCCGTGACCCGCGTGGACCTGATCGGCGCGTCCGGCACCTCGGGCGTCACCGGCGCGGCCAACCTGGGCGCGATCACGACCACGACGATCGACACCGCGATCGACAACGTGTCGAAGATGCGCGGCGACTTCGGCGCGGTCCAGAACCGCCTCGAGCACCGCCTGGCGAACCTCGGCACCTACCAGGAGAACCTGGTCGCGTCCGAGTCGCGGATCCGCGACGTGGACATGGCCAAGGAGATGGTCAACTTCTCCAAGCTGCAGATCCTGCAGCAGGCCGGCACGAGCATGCTCGCGCAGGCCAACCAGTCCTCGCAGAGCGTCCTCTCGCTGCTGCGCTAGGTGGCGTCGCCCAGAGGATGAGCGCAAGCGAAATCCGGCCGGGCGAAACCAGGTAGGGAACGGATCGTGGACGGGCGGCCTGGAGGCCGCCCGTCTGCGTTGTCTGGCGCACGCAGCGCGCTCTGACGCTCAAGCCTCGCGCCGCCGAGGCCGATGACGGCTGACGTAGTGGGAAGACAGGGACTCGCCCTGCCCCCGTCAACCGACCAGTCATCAGAGGAGCCGACGAGCAATGGGCCTTCGCATCCAGAACAACGTCGAGGCGTTCAACGCGCACCGGCAGCTCAACACCACGGCCGGCAAGGCCGCCAAGGCGATGGAGAAGCTGTCGTCGGGCTTCCGCATCAACCGCGCGGCGGACGATGCTGCCGGGCTCGCGATCAGCGAGAAGATGCGAGGACAGATCGGCGGCCTCGCGCAGGCCCAGCGCAACGCGCAGGACGGCATCAGCCTCGTCCAGACGGCGGAAGGTGCCCTCCAGGAGGTGCACTCGATGCTCCAGCGCGTGCGCGATCTGAAGGTGCAGTACGACAACGGCACCCTGTCGGCCAACGACAAGGCCGCGATCGACTCCGAGTTCGTGCAGCTCAAGAGCGAGATCTCGGACATCCGCTCCAACACCGACTTCAACGGCGTGAAGCTGCTCGACGCCGCCGGCACCACGACCTTCCAGGTGGGCGCCAACTCGGGCGAGACGATCTCCGTCAGCCGCATCGACCTGACCGGCGCGAGCGGCACCTCCGGCGTCTCGTCGGCCGCCTCGCTGGCCGCGGTCACGCTGACGCAGGTCGACGCCGCGATCGACAACGTGTCCAAGGCCCGGGGCGACTTCGGCGCGGCCCAGAACCGCATGGAGCACCGCCTCGCGAACCTCGGCACCTACCAGGAGAACCTGGTGGCCTCGGAGTCCCGGATCCGCGACGTGGACATGGCCTCGGAGATGGTCAACTTCTCCAAGCTGCAGATCCTCCAGCAGGCCGGCACGAGCATGCTCGCGCAGGCCAATCAGGCGGCGCAGTCCGTCCTGTCGCTGCTGCGCGGCTAGCGTTCGCCCGCGAGGACGAAGCTGACGAGCCATGAGCATCGCCGCCGTCCACGCCCGCATCACCGAGCTCCAGCGCGCCTTCGATCCGCCGGCCCCCGCCGCGCCGCCGAAGGCCGCCACGCCGGCGTCCTTCGCCGGCCGGCTGCAGGGCGCCGTGACCGGCGCCCCGACCGCGGCGCTCGGTGGACTCGGCGGCCCCGCGCCGGTCGCCGGCGGCACGCCCGCCGGGCAGGCGATGCTCAACCTCGTCCGCAACGAGGTCGGGCAGGCCGAGCAGCCGCCGGGCTCCAACGACTCGCCGCGCATCGCTCAGTACCGCCAGGCCACCGCCGGCTCCGGCGTCGGGCCGTGGTGCGCGTACTTCGTGTCCTGGGCGGCCCGCGAGGCCGGCGTGCCCGTCGGCGCGCAGGGCGAGGGCCACGGCTCGGTCGACGGGCTGTACGCCTGGGCCCAGCAGGCCGGCAAGGCGATCCCGGCCGGGCCGGGCGTGACGCCGCAGCCGGGCGACCTGATCGTGTGGGACGAGCACATCGGCATCGTCGAGAGCGTCGGCGCCGACGGCTCGGTGCAGACGATCGAGGGCAACTCCTCCGACCAGGTCACGCGCCGCGATCACGGCGTGGGCGGCGACGGCGCGGTCGGCTACGTGCGCCTCGGCTAGGTGACGTCGCCCAGAGGATGAGCGGAGCGGCGCCGCTCGGGGCTTCACCCGGTTGCGGAGCCTGGGCGAAGCGACATCCGACCGGGCGAGATGACTCTTGAGTCGCCTGGACGAATTGCCGAAAGAACCCTCGTGCCGCCCCTCCGTCCCACGCTCGCGATCGTCCCGATCGCGCTGGCCTCGCCCGCCGATCTCGACGCCGCGCTGCGCTCCCTCGTCTCCCTCTGGTCCACCGCGCG
>DASVQH010000171.1:0-8528 GCA_036389195.1 Solirubrobacteraceae bacterium | reverse complement strand
GCGCCGCGGCGCGGGCGTCGCCGAGCGTCCGCGCGTGGCCGCGTCCGCCCCCGCGCCCGCGCGCCCGCGCGGCGACGAGCGCCCGAAGGCCCCGTGGCACCCCGTGCCGCTGATCGAGCTCTGCGTGCTGGCGGGCATCGTGATGCTGGTCGTCGGCTTCCTCGGGCGCGACGAGGCCCACGGCCGCGTGCTGATCGTGGGCGGGCTGGCGCTCGGCTCGCTCGGCGGGCTCGACACGGTGGTGCGCGAGCACTTCGCCGGCTACAAGTCGCACTCGACGCTGCTGGCCGGCTTCCCGGCGGTCGTCCTCGCGGGGGCCCTGTACTTCGCCGAGGCGCCGTGGATCGCGCTCGTGGCGCTGGCCGTCGCGACGTTCGGCCTGGCCTTCGTCGCGTTCCGGCGGGCCTTCGTCTCCAAGGCGGGGGTGCCGTTCAAGTGAGCCGCCGCATGCAGCTCACCGGGCTGCACCACCTCACGGCGATCGCCCGCGACCTCGACCGCACGATCGCCTTCTACCGCGACCTGCTCGGCCTGGGGATCGTCCGCGACGGGCCGTCCGACGACGACCCGGGCGCCCGCCACGTGTGGTTCGGCGCCGGCGGGTCGCGCACGCCGGTCGGCGGGATGGTCAGCTTCCTGCACTACCCGGCGATGCCCGAAGGCGTGGTGGGCGCGGGGTCGACCCACCACTTCGCCTTCGTCGTCGAATCGGCCGAGGAGCTGGGCGCCTGGCGCGACTACCTGCGCAGCCGCGGCGCGGAGTGCACGGAGGTGCTCGACCGGGGCGCGTTCCGCTCGGTCTACCTCCGCGACCCCGACGGTCACATCGTCGAGATCGCCACCCGCGGGCCCGGGTTCGCGTAGGCCATCTCCGCGCCGTCCAGGCGGGCGGCGAGGAGGTCGCGCTGGCGGTCGGTCATGGTGCCGATCGTCTTGGTCTCCGAGAGCGGGAACTGGGCGAGGAAGCGCCGGCAGCGCTGGCGCCCCCAGCGGTGCTGGCTCATCAGCAGCTCCGCGATCGCCATGCTCTCGGCCTCCCACGGGCACGTGCGCACCACGTCGGCCACGGTCGTCTCGCCGTCGGCCACCTGGCGCTTGAGCTCCGCGCGGGCGAGCCTCACGCGGTTGGCCTGCTCGAGCGCGCGCATGTGCTGCGGCGTAGTCGCCGTCATCGATCGATCTACCTCCCCGGCGGCGCGGGCCGTCCTCCGGCGCGCCGCTGAAATGTTGTTCGTTGCCGCGCACGGCCCCCGGCGGTCACCCGCCGTGCTGCCGCGCACCTTCTCCCCCGGCCCTCTCCAGAGGCGTCCGCCTCCGGGCCGGGGCACAACCTAGACAACGACGCGCGAGAGGGTCAACGATCATTCGTCCACCCCATGCAAAGAGCGGCGTTTTCGGCTGTCAGCCGCGTGACACCGCCGCGGGCAGCGGCCCGTGCTCGGCCTCGAACGCCTGCTTGACGCGGGCGAAGGCGTCGAGCGCGCGGTCGAGCGTCGGGCGGTCGTGCGTGGCCATCACGCTCGTGCGCAGCAGCGCGCCGCCGGGCGGCACCGCGGGGTGCAGCGCGACGTTGACGTAGACGCCGGCGTCGTAGAGCGCGCGCCACAGCAGGACGGCCTTCCAGTCGTCGCCGACGAGCACCGGGACGATCGGCGTGGTGACGGTCCGCCCGTCGGGCAGCGCGACCGGCTCGACGACGTGGAAGCCGAGCGCGTGCAGCCCGTCGTTGAGGTACTCGGCGTTGGCCAGGACGCGGGCGAACAGGGGCGGCCCGTCCTCGGAGCGGATGATCCGCAGCGCCGCCAGCGCGGCGCCGACCGCCGCGGGCACCGCCGCCGCGGTGAACAGGAACGCGCGGGACTGGATCCGCAGGAAGTCGATCACCTCGCGGGAGCCCGCGATGAACCCGCCGCAGCTGGCCAGCGACTTCGAGAACGTCCCCATCCGCAGGTCGACCGCGTCCTCGACCCCGAACAGCTCCGCCGTCCCGGCCCCGCGGGCGCCGAGCACGCCGGCGCCGTGGGCCTCGTCGACCATCAGCCGCGCGCCGTGGGCGCGGCACAGCTCGGCGATGCGCGGCAGGTCGGCGACGTCGCCCTCCATCGAGAAGACGCCGTCGACGACGACGAGCACGCCGCCGCCGTCGTTCGCCGCGCGCCCGAGCATCTGCTCGAGCTTGTCGAGGCGGTTGTGGCGGAACGCGCGCAGCTTGGCGCGCGAGAGCAGGCAGCCGTCGAGGATCGAGGCGTGGTCGCCCGAGTCGGCGATCACCGTGTCGCCCGGCGCGAGGATCGTCCCGAGGGTCCCGACGTTGGCCTGGTGGCCGGTCGTGAAGACGAGCGCCTCCTCGGTCCCCATCCACTCGGCCAGCTCGCGCTCGAGCTGCTCGTGGAGGTCGATCGTCCCGTTGAGCAGCCGCGAGCCGGTCAGGCCGGTCCCGTAGCGCTCGAGGGCGGCGCGGGCGCCCGCCTTGACGCGGTCGTCGCCGGTGAGCCCCAGGTAGTTGTTGGAGCCGAGCATGACCCGCTCGGCGCCCTCCATCTCCACGACCGGGCCGGCCGGGCCCTCCAGTCGGCGGAAGTAGGGGAGCAGATCGGCGTCGCGGGCCGCCTGCAGCTGGGCGGAGCGTTCGTGGCCGCGGACCTTGTCGAAGACGTCGATCGCGGTTGGCATAGAGTCCTCCGGCATGTCGGGCCTCGTCGTCAGGACGGTCACCTCACGGCGCGACTTGCGCGCGTTCGTCGAGCTCCCGTACCGCCTCTACTCTAATCAGCCCTCGTGGGTCCCGCCGCTGCGCTTCGAGCGCCGGCAGTTCCTCGATCGCTCGAAGAACCCGTACTTCCACCACGCGGAGGCCGAGTACTTCCTGGCCGAGCGCGACGGCACGCCGGTGGGCCGCATCACCGCGCAGGTCGACAAGCGCTTCCAGGAGGTGCAGGGGTCGCGCGGGGGGCACTTCGGCTTCTTCGAGTGCGAGCGCGACCCGGAGGCGGCCGCCGCGCTCGTCGACGCCGCGCGGCGCTGGCTGGTCGCGCGCGGGTGCGACGCCATGGTCGGCCCGCAGGACTTCACGATGAACGACGAGTGCGGCCTGCTCGTCAAGGGCTTCGAGCGCCCGCCGGTCATCGGCACGGCCTGGCATCACCCCTACTACGCGGAGCTGCTGGAGGGCGCCGGGCTGGCCAAGGCGATGGACCTCTACATGTGGGAGCTCCACATCGAGGGCCGCGAGAAGGTCCTGCCGATCATCTGGGAGCTGGCCGCGAAGCTCGAGCCCGAGCACGGCATCACGATCCGCCACGCCTCCAAGCGCGACCTCGAGGCCGAGATGCAGCGCTTCGTGGCGATCTACAACGTCGCGTGGGAGCGCAATTGGGGCTTCTCGCCGCTGACCGAGGCGGAGATCGCCCACGCCGCCAAGACGCTGAAGCCGATCCTCGACGAGAACTGGATGATGTTCGCCGAGAAGGACGGGGAGGCGATCGGCGTCGCCGTCACCGTGCCGGACTTCAACCAGGTCCTCTCGCGCATCGGCGACGGGCGCCTGCTGCCGTTCGGCTGGGCCAAGGCGCTCGCGGCACGCAAGAAGATCGACCGCGTGCGCGTCGGCTTCCTCGGCGTCAAGCCGGAGTTCCAGCACTACGGGGTCGCCGCCGGGCTCTACAAGGAGCACTTCGACATGGCCGCCGTGACGCCGCAGTCGTGGGGCGAGATGGGGTGGATCCTCGAGACCAACACCGCCATGAACCGGGGCATGGAGGCGATGGGCGGGGAAGTGGTGCGCGTTTACAGGATGTACGAGCAAACCTTGTGACGGTTCTGCGCCTCGCCCGACGTTGTGTCAGGTGATGGTGAAGGACGTGGAGATCGACGGAGAGACCGGGCTCGTCGACGCCCTGTTCGGCAGCGCGCCGGTGGGCCTCGCGTTCTTCGACGAGGAGCTGCGCTACGTGCGCGTCAACGACACGCTCGCCGCGATGTCCGGCGTCCCCGCCGAGGCGCACGCCGGCCGCACGGCGTGCGACGTGCTCGCCCCGATGATGGGCCAGCGCCTGGCCGGCGTGCTGGCCGACACCCTGCGCACGGGCCGGCCGCGCCGCGACGTCGAGCTCTCCGGCCGCCTGCCGGGCGACCCCGCGACGCGCCACTGGCTCGCCAGCACCTACGTCGTGGCCGGGGGCGCCGCCCGGGTCGGCCTGGTGGTCACCGACGTCACCAGCCGCCACCGCGTCGAGAAGGAGCGCCGGCGCCTGCTGCTGATCGCCCGCGAGGCCCGCGAGCGCGCCGAGCAGGCCGAGCGCCGCTCGGCGTTCCTGGCCGCCGCCGGCACGGTGCTCGCCCGGTCGCTGGACTTCCAGGAGACGCTCGACGCGATCGCCGGCCTGGCGGTCCCCGCGATCGCCGACTGGTGCTTCGTCGAGCTCGTGCAGGACGACGGCGGCATCAAGCGCGTCGCGTCCGCGGCCGCCGATCCCGCCCACGCGGCGCGGATCCCCGAGATCGACGCGCGCTACCCGCTCGACCCCGGCGCCCCGTTCGGCTCGCCGCAGGTCATCCGCACCGGCGAGCCGCTGCTGGTCGAGCACATCCCCGACGAGCAGCTCGACGCGATCGCGCAGGACGCCGAGCACGCCGCGCTGATGCGGTCGCTGGACTTCTGCGCGGTCATCATCGTCCCGCTGCGCGCGCGGGGGCGGATCCTCGGCGACATCGCGATGACCGCGGGGTCGGCGCGCGGCTTCGACGGCGAGGATCTCGAGATGGCGCAGGAGCTGGCCGACCGCTGCGCGCTGGCCGTCGACAACGCCCGGCTGTACGCCGAGCGGGGCCCGTCCGGCGGCCGCCCGGGCCTGGCCGGCTAGGGGGACCGCGCGAGGCTGGAAAGCGCCTGCGCGGGTGGTGTACGGTCATGGCGATGCGCCGATCAGAAGAGCTCAGGGCTTCCCCGCCCATGTTCGAGTCGCCCGTGCTGGACTTCTTCACGCGGGTCCACCCGATCGTGCCCGTGCTGATCTTCGTGCCGGCCATCGTGGTGCTGGCCGTCACCGGCCTGGGCCGGACGGGCACCGGCGCGGGGGTCGGCTGGATCCTCGGCGGCTACGCCTTCTGGACGCTGACCGAGTACTGGCTGCATCGCACGGTCTTCCACTACGAGCCGGCGGGCGGGTTCGGCCGGCGGCTGCACTGGATGATCCACGGCGTCCACCACGACCATCCCAACGACCCGCTGCGCCTCGTCATGCCGCCGTCGGCGAGCATCCCGCTGGCGCTGTTGTTCTGCGGGCTGTTCTGGCTGGTCCTGGGTGCGGACGCCGCCCCGGCGTTCGCCGCGGGCTTCCTGGCCGGCTACCTCTTCTACGACATGCTGCACTACCACGTCCACCACCACCGGCCGCGGACGCGGGTGGGCAAGCGGCTGCGCGAGCTGCACATGCGCCATCACTTCCAGGACCACGAGCGGGGCTTCGGCGTCTCCGCCCCGTGGTGGGACCACGTGTTCGGCACCCCGCCCCAGCGCCGGGTGCGCTGAGCGTCCGCCGGATCGGGCAGACTGCGTGGCCGAGATGGACGAACGACTCCGAGATCAGCGCCACCGCACCGGGCGCGGGCCCGCCGCCGGATGACCGGCGAGGCGCGGTCCCCGGCGTCCGTCGAGGTCGTCGACGGCGAGCCGGTGGTGGGCGGCGCGCTCGAGCGCGTGGCGCCGGCCGGCGCGCTGGAGGTCTCCAGCCGGCAGGTCGCGGCCTTGGCGGCGGGCGGCTTCGTCGCGGGCGTGGCCACGGTCGCGATGCTCGGCCGCCGCGGCGCCCCGCGCCGCCGGGGCCGGCGGCGTCGCAAGGGCGCGCTGGGGGAGATCGTGTCGACCAACTCGTTCCTGGTCGACGTCCACGTGCTGAAGCGCTGAGGGCTCCGGGCGGTCATCGGGCCGCGCCGCGCGGGCGCGCAGGGCGCGCGCCGGGGGAGGTTGCGGACGTGGTCGAACGTCGCGCGCCGAGGGTCGCCCGGGACGACCTGCGCCGCCTGCCCGACGGGCGGGTCGAGCTGCGCGTGGTGGTGGAGCCGCCGTGCGCGTTCCGCCTGCGCGGCGCGGGCACGCCCGACGGGCTGCTGCGCCGCCGCGGCCGCGCGCTGCAGCGGCTCGTCCACGTCGGCGACGAGCCGGTGCTGGTGGGCGTGGTCGAGCAGGCGCCCGGCCGCATCGCGTTCGGCGCCCGCGCGCGCACGGAGCCGGCCGCCGCGACGGCGATCGAGCGGCTGCGCTTCGCCACCGGCGTCGACGACGACCTGCGCCCGTTCCACGAGGCGTTCGGCCGCGATCCGCTGATCGGCCGCGCCATCCGCGCGGTCCCCGGCCTGCGGCCGTTCCGGCGCCCGAGCCCGTGGGAGGCGCTGGCCGCCGCGATCACCGAGCAGCTAATCGAGTTCGACCGCGCCGTGGCCATTCAGCGGCGGATGATCGCGGCGCTCGGCCGCCGCTGCGCGGAGACCGGGCTGCGCGACGCGCCCAGCGCCGCCGTGGTCGCCGCCGCGGCGCCCGCCCAGCTCGCCTCCTTCGACCTCGTCGGCCACCGCTGCCTGACGCTGCGCCGCGCCGCGCTGGAGGTGGCGCGCGGCCGCGTCGACCTCGCCGCGCCCGACCACGAGGCGGGCTGGCGGCGCCTGCGCGCGATCCCGGGGATCGGGGCGTGGACGATCGAGATGCTCGGCTTCACCGGGCAGGGGCGCCACGACCAGCTTCCGGCCGGCGACCTCGGCTACCTCAAGCTGGTCGGCCGGCTCACCACCGGCAACCCGAAGGCTCGGGCCGACGAAGCGGAGGTCCGCGGCTTCTTCGCCCGCTTCGGCGCCTGGCGCGGGCTGGCCGGCGAGTACGTGCGCCTGGCGGCGTCCTCGGGGCTGCTGCCGCCGGCGCCCGTCTCGGTCGCGTTCTAGTCCGCGGGCTCCAGGCCCTGGCCGGCCAGGAACTCGTTGGTCAGCGCGCGGTTGGCGTTCGGCGGCCGCTTGACGAGGCCCTTGGAGCGCATCCACTCGCCGTAGCGCCGCCACTCGTCGGTGTCCTGGTAGCCGAACGGCTTGCTCGCGTCGGCCGGGAAGAAGACCGGCAGCGTCGCCTTCACCGCCGCCTCCTGCAGCTTGCGGTCGAGCTCTGAGTTGGCGGCCAGCAGGGCGTCGATCCCCGCCGCGGGGTCCTCGCGCAGCCGCTGGTGCCCGCGCGCCGTCGCCTGGACGAAGCGGCGCACGCGCGACGCGCCGCGCTGGTCGAGGCTCTCGCGCCGCACGGCCATCACGAGCTCGGAGTAGGTCGGCACGCCGAGCTCGTCGACGCGCAGGATCTTCGGGTCGCGCTTGGCCTGCTGCAGCTGGATGCCCTCGTAGTTCCAGAAGGCGCCGAGCGTCGCGTCGACCTTGCCCGACAGCATCGCCGGGACCAGGTTGAACCCGACGCTGGTCTCCTTCACCGAGGCCGGGTCGACGCCGGCGGCCTCGAGGATCGTCCGCAGGTAGGCCGACTGGTAGGGGATGCCGGCCGTCCCGACGCGCTTGCCGGCCAGCTCGCCGGCCGAGCCGATGGCCTTCTTGCCGACGCTCATCAGCGAGGTGAGCGGCTTCTGCACGAGCGCGCCGACGGAGACGAGGCCGGTCGCCCCGGCGTCGCGGGCCAGCAGCAGCTCCGGCTCGTAGGTGATCGCGAGGTCGGCGCGCTTGGCCTGGACGAGCTTGAGCGGGGCGGCGGGGTCCGGCGGCGGCTGGATGCGGACGTCGAGCCCGGCGCGCTTGTACTCGCCGCTCGCCTGCGCCGCGTAGATCCCGGCGTGGTCCGCGTTGGGGAAGTAGTCGAGGACCACCGTGAACGGCTCGAGCTTTGCCGCCGGCGCGGCGCCGGTCGCCGGCTCGTCCTTCTCCCCGCAGCCGACGAGGCCGGCGGCCAGCGCGGCGAGGGCCGCGAGTAGGGCGATGCGACGGGTCATGGTCCTCCGTGGGGGTCGGGGCGGGGCGCCCAGCCGACGAGCCGGCGCTCGAGCAGCGC
Organism: Solirubrobacteraceae bacterium; assembly: GCA_036389195.1. GTDB lineage: Bacteria > Actinomycetota > Thermoleophilia > Solirubrobacterales > Solirubrobacteraceae > JACCYI01. The sequence goes on along the minus strand of DASVQH010000171.1, from coordinate 499 downwards.
GAACAGCTCGTACAGGGCCACCGCGAGGGCGAAGAGCAGGACGACGCACGCGAACGCCCGCGCGGTCAGGAGCTGGCCGTTGGCGTAGAGCAGCGCGTGGCCGAGGCCGGCGTCGGAGCCCGACCACTCGGCGAAGACGGCGCCGATCACCGCCACGGCCGCGGCGATGCGCGCGCCGGTGAGCGCCTGGGGGAGCGCGGCGGGGGCTTCCAGCAGCCGCAGCGTCTGCCAGCGCGAGGCGGCGAAGGAGCGCAGCACCTTGCGCTGGTCGGGGTCGGCGGCGCGCAGCCCGTCGTAGAGCCCGATGGTCACCGGGAAGAAGCAGACGAGCGCGACGATCAGGACCTTCGGCGCGGCGCCGAAGCCGAGCACGAGCACCAGCAGCGGCGCGATCACCGGCACGGGCACCGCCTGCGAGCCGACGACGAGCGGGCGCAGCGCGCGCCCCAGCGCCGGCCACAGGTGCATGGCCACGGCGATCGCGCCGCCGGCGAGCACG
>DASVQH010000170.1:0-1780 GCA_036389195.1 Solirubrobacteraceae bacterium | reverse complement strand
GGCGGCGCGGGAGCTGCGGCGGCTCGGGACGCGCGTCGGCTCCGAGGGCCGCCGCGCGGGGCTCGCCCGCGGCGGCGACCTCACGCCGCGCGAGGCCTCGATCGCCGGGCTCGTGGTGGCGGGGCGCACCAACAAGGAGATCGCCGCCGCGCTGTTCCTCTCGGAGAAGACCGTCGAGGCCAACCTCTCGCGGATCTACGCGAAGGCCGGCGTGCGCGGGCGAGGCGAGCTGGCGCGGGTGCTCGGGTGAGTGGGCGCGCGACTTCGGGTTGCGCTCCTTCGTGCCGCTCGTCTTCAGCGGGACTTCGGGCATCGATAGGGGAGGGTTCTCTTCGCGCGTCTCTCTGTTGGGGACGCGGGGATTGGGGGAACGGCTTGCGAGAGTCGCGGTGAGGGGGGCGTGAACGTGGATGTTGCGCGGCCTTCGGGGCGGCGTTGCCACGTTTGTGCCGCTATACGACCTCAACGTGGATCGCCCCGCCCAGCGGGCGCCGTTCTTCCACGTTGTGGCGGGGACAACGTGGATATCTCGCGCCTACCGCCTCGCGTCATCCACGTTGACCACCACCAGGGTGGTCAACGTGGATCGCTCCCTGTGTGGGCGACCGGCGTGCCACGTTGACCACCGCCGCTTTCCGGTCCTTCGCCGCGGCCGGCTGCCAGCCGACTACTCGCCCATCAGAGAGCCGTTCCGCGCGGCCACACCGCGCACAACCGCCATGAGCGGAGCGGGCAGCCCGGCGGGAGCCTAGGTGGCGTAGGGACCCGCCGCAAACGCCGGTGGCAGCGGTCTGTCGATCGCCGCCGCCAGGCGCTCGAGGTACTCGGCGCGCGGCACGTCGATCGCGCCGAGCGACGCGAGGTGGGGCGTGGTCCACTGGACGTCGAGCAGCGCGTCCGGCCCGAGCAGGTCCACGAGCCCGACGAGCGCGACCTTGGAGGCGTCGGTGGCGCGGTGGAACATCGACTCGCCGGCGAAGAGGCCGCCGATGGCCACGCCGTAGAGCCCGCCGGCGAGCTCGCCCTCCGGCGTCCACGCTTCGACGCTGTGCGCCCATCCGAGCTCGTGCAGCCGGGCGTAGGCGCGGCGAATGCGGCCGCTGATCCAGCCGCCCGGGCGCTTGGAGGTGCTGCACGCGCGCAGGACGTCGCCGAACGCCGTGTCGACGCGGACCTCGTAGCGGCGCAGCGAGCGGCGCAGCGTCCGCGTCACGCGCAGCCGCTCGGCGGGGAGGATGCCGCGCGGGTCGGGCGACCACCACGCCATCTCGCTCGCACGCAGCGGCATCGGGAAGATCCCGGCGCGGTAGGCGGCCAGCAGCGTCCCGGGCTCGAGGTCGGCGCCGATCGCCACGATCCCGTCGCTGTCGGCGGTGCGGGCGTCGGGCATCCGCCAGGGAGTGGGGGGCGGCTCTACCGGCATCGGCTGCCATCATCGTGGCAATGCCCGCATCGGCGCGAAAGGCCTCCGAGGCGGCGGCCGAGGCCGCCAGCATCGCCGACGCGCGCGCCGCGGTCGACGCGCCCGTCGAGCCGGCGGCGCCGTCCCGGGAGCGCGCGGCGGTCGATCCGCTGATCGGCGACCTTCGCCGGGCCGGCCTGCTGCCGCTGCTGGTCCTGCACTTCGTCGGCGAGGAGCCGTCCTACGGCAACCAGCTGATCGACCGGGTGGCGGGGCTCACCGGCGGCGCGCTCGTGGTCAACCCGAACACGATGTACCCGCTGCTGCGGTCGCTGGAGGCCCGGGGCCTCATCCGCGGCGAGTGGGAGCACCCCGAGC
>DASVQH010000169.1:0-5044 GCA_036389195.1 Solirubrobacteraceae bacterium | reverse complement strand
GGTCGACGCGGGCGCCCTGGACGCCGCGCCGGGCAGCTTCGCGCTGACCGCCTGCCTCGCCTCGACGCACGCCCTCGGCGGCTTGGCGCCGACGATCGCCCGCCTGGCCGAGCTCACGCGCCCGGGCGGCTGGGTCCTCGTCGGCGACGGCTACTGGCGCCGCCCGCCCGAGGCGCCCTACCTCGAGGCGCTCGGCGCCGCAGCGGACGAGCTGCCCGACTACGCGGCGCTCGTGCGGGCCGGGGAAGCCGCCGGGCTGCGCTCGGTCTCGGTCCTCGCCGCCACCCAGGAGGAGTGGGACGCCTACGAGTGGACGCTCATCGGCAACGGCGAGCGCCGCCTGGCGGCGGCGCCGGACGATCCCCTCGCCGGGGCGCTGCGCGGCTGGGTCGACGCGGCGCGCGACCGCTACCTGGCGCCGGGCGGCCGCGACACGCTCGGCTTCGCCATCGTCCTCTACCGCCGCCCGGGCGTCCTGTACGCTCCGCCACCGTGCTGAAGGGCAATCTCATCATCGCAATCCTGTGCGTCACCGTCCTGGCCCTCGCGGGGTGCGGCGGCGGCGGCGACAAGTCCGGCGGCGACAAGGGCAAGACCACCGCCCAGACGCCCACGCCGACCGCGACCGCGACGGCCACCGCGACGGCGACCCCCAAGCCCGAGCCGCCTCCGTGCAAGGACGTCGAGGTCAAGGGCATCGACGTCTGCAAGGTCGGCGCGGCGCGCGATCGCTTCGTCGTCCTCTGCGCCAAGCGCCAGGCCAAGCCGAAGACGCGCGACGACAAGTCGGATCTGACCGACCTGCGCAAGGCCACGACGACGCTGCTGCGTGCCTTCCGCGCCAACCCCGACGAGAAGTGGCGCCGCGCCAAGAACCTGCCGAAGCTGGCCCTGCGGACTCGACTGCTGGCGCTCGGCTACGTCGCCCGCAAGCGGTGCGGCGGCGGCGACGCGGTCAAGCTCGGCCAGCGGATCACCCGCACGCTCGTCAAGACCCCGGTGGAGAAGAGCTAGGCAGCCGCCGGCTTTCGATGGACGTGTCTATGGAGGCCGCAGGACAGCCGCCGCGGCCGCTGTGGACCGTCGACGAGGTGGCGGAGGCGACGGGCGGGACGTGGCTGCGTCCTCCGGGATCCGGCTGGAACCCGCGGATGGTCCGCTCCACCCTGCTCAGCGACATCCTCCCGGGCTGGCGTGAGCACGGCATCGTCCTCGTCAAGACCCGGCCGCGGCTGCGGCGGTGGTTCGGCGGCGAAGGGGAGCTGGCGCAGGAGCCGGGGGGCTGCATCGTCGTCGAGCGGCGCATGGCCGACAGCCCGCACCTGCCGCCCGGCCGGGCCATCCTGGCCGTCGACGACACGTTCACCGCCCTGCGCGCGCTGGCCATCGCCGCGAGAGCCCGTCACACGGGGCGGGTGATCACCGTCACCGGCACCGTCGGCAAGACGACGACCCGGGCCATGCTCCTGCACATCTTCCGGGCCCACGGGCAGGTCCGCACGAACAACGGCGACGGCAACATGCGGGCGCACGTCTTCGAGATGATGGCCTCGGTGCCGCCGGACGTCCCGTTCGTGGTCTACGAGCTGGGCCTCGGCGGTCCGCTCAACGCCTTCCGCGACGTCTCCGGCGTGCTGCGACCGGACGGCGCCGTCGTGACCCAGCTGGGGATCGCCCACCTCACCTCGATCTCCGACGAGCCGCTGAGCGAGCGCGACGTGATGCTCGCGATCGCCCGCCAGAAGCTCCAGCTGTGCGAGCAGATGGACCCGGAGGGCACCGTGGTCATCGACCGCGACACCCCGATCTTCGACGACGTCAGGACGATGCTCGAGGGGCGGCGGATCGTCTCCTTCGGCGCCCACGAGGACGCCGACTACCGCGTCGTCGGGGTCGAGACAACGAAGGGGGTGAGCCACGTCCGCGCCGAGGCGCGCGGCGCGGGCCTCGAGTTCGACCTTCCCGTCCCGGGCCGGCACACGGCCAAGAACGCGCTCGGGGCGATCGTCGCCGCGCACGCCGCCGGCACGGGGCTCGATGCGGCGGCGGGGCGCCTCGCGTCCTTCCAGGCGGTCCCCGGGCGCACGCGCCTGCTCCCGATCACGCTGGGCGGCGCGCCCATCACGGTCATCGACGACAGCTACAACGCGACCGAGCTGTCCGTCAACTCGACGCTCGAGATCCTGGGCGAGTCGGACGTCGGCACCGAGGGCCGTCGGATCGCGGTGCTGGGCGACATCGCGCACCTCGGCGCGACGTCCGAAGCGACCCACGCCGGCCTCGCCGAGCCGATCCGCCGGCACCGCGTCGACCGCGTGTACACGGTCGGGCCGATGATGAAGCACCTCCATCAGGCGCTGCCCGCCGACGTCGCGGCGGGCCACTTCGACGATCAGTTCGCCCTGCTGACGGACCTCGTGGCGGACGTGCGCCCGGGCGACGTCGTCACGATCAAGGCGTCGGTCCCGTCGCGCTTGAACCGGATGGTGGCCAAGCTCGTCCAGGCCGACGAGGCCGGGGCGACCGCGGCGCGGCCTCCCGAGGCGGAGCTGCCGCTCTCCAGCGTGCTGCTGGACGGGGCCACCGGTGAGACCCTGCAGGGCGAGAACGCGGAGCTCGCGCGGGATCCCGGATCGCTCGCGCAGATGATGACGCTGTACCTGCTGTTCGACGAGCTGCGGGCCGGCCGGGTCGAGCTCGGGGACGAGCTCGTCGCATCCGCCGGCGCCGTGCGGCAGATCGGGGCGCGGATGCCGCTGGCCGAACGCCAGGCGCTGCGGCTGCACGAGGCCATCCTCGGCGTCGCGACGCTGTCGGCCGCCGATGCCGCCGTCGCGATCGCCGAGCACCTGACCGGCGGGCGCGTGGCCGCCTTCGTGGAGCGCATGAACGCCCGCGCCGCTGAGCTGGGGCTCACGGACACGGTGTTCGCCACCCCGTCGGGAACCCTCGACCGGCGCCAGTCCACGACACCCGCCGACATGGCCCGGCTCGGGTTCCGGCTCGACGCCGACTTCCCGGAGTACCGGCCGTGGCTGTCGCACACGTCCATGGTGGTCGGCGGCCGGCGGCGGCCGGCGGCGAATTCGCTGCTGGAGCGGTACGAGGGCCTCGACGGGATCGGCGCCGCGACCGTCGTCCCGGGCGACCTGCGCCACCTCGTCGGATCGGCGACCCGGGACGGGCGGCGCCTCATCGGCGTCGTCATGGGCTGCCGCAGCCTCCGCGACCGGGACGACGAGATGCGGCGGCTGCTCGACGCCGGATTCGCCGCGGCCGCCGGCGCCGGGGAGTGACCGCGCCCCGCCGCCCGCCGCTGCGGGACCGCCTGCAGTACGGCTTCGACACGACGATGTCGCGCGGCACGCCCGCGCTCGTGGCCTGGCTGGCGCTCGTCACCGTCGTCCTCGTCACGCTGTTCACCGTCGTCGTGCTCGTCGGGCGGCTGGGGCCCGAGAACGAGGACGGCGAGCGCTCCGGCGTCGTCGACCAGGCGTTCAAGACGCTCCTGCACGCGCTCGACCCGGGCACGGTGGCCGGCGACATCGGCGGCTGGCCGTTCCTGGTCGCGATGTTCGCCGTCACGCTGGCCGGGCTCTTCGTCGTCTCGGCGCTGATCGGCGTCATCGCCACCGGCCTCGACGCCAAGATCGAGGATCTGCGCAAGGGGCGCTCGCGGGTCATCGAGCGCGAGCACACGCTGATCCTGGGCTGGTCGGAGACGATCTTCACGATCCTCGGGGAGCTGCGGATCGCCAACGAGAGCGAGAAGCGCCCGGTCGTGGTGATCCTCGCGCCGCGCGACCGCGTGGAGATGGAGGACGCGATCCGGGCGAAGGCCGGCGACATGGGCAACACGCGCGTGGTCTGCCGCACGGGCAGTCCGTTCGACGTCGACGACCTGCGGGTGGTCAGCCCGCAGGACGCCCGCTCGGTCATCGTGCTCTCGCCGGAGACCGAGGATCCCGACGCGCAGGTCATCAAGGCGATGCTGGCGCTGACCCGCGGGCCGCTGCGCCCCGCGGACCGGCCGCACCGCATCGTGGCGGAGATCGAGGACCCGGCGAACCTCGAGGCCGCCCGCCTCGTCGGCGGCGAGGAGGCCGTCGTGGTCGACAAGAGCGAGACCGTCTCGCGGCTGATCGTGCAGACCGCGCGGCAGTCCGGCCTGTCGGTGGCCTACGTCGAGCTGCTCGACTTCGCCGGCGAGGAGATCTACTTCCGGGAGGACCCGACGCTGACCGGCTGGCGCTTCGGCGACGCGCTGCACGCCTACGAGGACTGCAGCGTGATCGGCCTCCAGCGCGCCGACGACGGGGTCGAGCTCAACCCGCCGGCCGACCGGGTCATCGCCGCCGGCGAGCGCGTGATCGCCATCGCCGAGGACGACGAGCGCCTGCTGGCCGCGCAGGCGGCGGCGCCGAACGGGGCGATCGAGGAGGCGCTCATCCGCCTGCGGGCGCCCGAGCCCGACGCGCCCGGCCGGACGCTGCTGCTGGGCTGGAACCGGCGCGCCGGCTCGGTCGTCCGCGAGCTCGACGGCTTCGTCGCGCCCGGCTCGACGATGACCGTGGTGGCGCGCGGCGGCGCCGCGCCGGCGGAGCTGGCCGCGGACGGCCTGCGCAACCTCAGCGTGTCCGTGCAGGCGGGCGACGTCACGGACCGCCGCACGCTCGAGCGTCTCGGGGTGGAGGGCTACGACCACGTGATGGTGCTCGGCGAGTCCGACGACGTCGAGCCCCAGCGCGCCGACGCGCGCACGCTGGTCACGCTCCTGCACCTGCGCGACATCGCCGGGCGGACCGGCGCGCGCTTCACGACGGTCTCGGAGATGCTCGACGAGCGCGACCGCCAGCTCGCCGAGGTCACCAAGGTCGACGACGTGATCGTCAGCGACAAGATCATCTCCCTGCTGCTGGCGCAGATCTCCGAGAACCGCCACCTCGCCGACGTGTTCGGCGAGCTGTTCGCGGCCGACGGCTCGGAGCTCTACATGCGGCCGGCCGACCGCTACGTCGAGGCCGGGGCGGACGTCGCCTACCGG
>DASVQH010000168.1:0-2349 GCA_036389195.1 Solirubrobacteraceae bacterium | reverse complement strand
TCCACCGGTACGACCCCGACGGGCGGCTGCACACCGTCCTGACCGGCGTCACGCTCTCCAACGGGCTCGGGTGGGACCCCGCGGGCCGCCGCATGTACTACATCGACTCGCCGACCCAGCGCGTCGACGTCCTGGACTTCGACCCCGCGTCGGGGGAGATCGGCGAGCGGCGGCCGTTCGCGGTGATCCCCGAAGCCGACGGGACGCCCGACGGGCTGGCGGTCGACGACGCGGGCGGCGTCTGGGTCGCGCTCTTCGGCGGCGGCGAGGTGCGGCGGTTCGGCCCGGACGGCTCGCCGACGGGTCGCGTCGAGGTGCCCGCCGACAACGTCACCGCCTGCTGCTTCGCCGGCCGGCGGCTGATCGTCACCACCGCGTCGGTGGACGTCGCGCCCGAGCGGGCGGCGCGCCAGCCCCACGCCGGCGGCCTGTTCGCGCTGGAGGTGCCGTTCTCAGGGCCGCCCGCCCGCGCGTTCGCCGGACCGCGCGGTTGACGCGCGGACGACGAGCTCGGGCGCCGTGGCGATGACCACGTCGGTGGGCGACGGGTCGAGCACGCAGTCGACGCCGCGCGCGCCCAGCTCGGCGAGCGGCATGCGGATCGCGCTCAGCGGAGGGTCGAGGTACTCGCCGAGCGGGTCGTCGTCGTAGGTGACGACCGAGAGGTCGACGGGGACTCTGAGGCCCGCCTCGCGGGCGGCCGCCAGGGCGCCGATGGACTGGCCGAGGTTGGACACGAAGACGGCGGTGGGGCGCTGCCCGTCTCGGGCTTGGAGAAGCTCGGCGAGGGCGGTGTGGCCGCCGCGCTCGTCGAACGGCGCGTGGGCGACGCGGGCGGTCGCGCCGGCGGCCCGGGCGGCGTCGACGAAGCCGTGGTGGCGGCGGCGGGCGGTGTCGAGCTCCGGAGGGCCCGCGACGTGGCCGAGCTGGGTGTGGCCGAGCTCGAGCAGGTGGTGCGCGGCAAGCGCGCCGGCGTCCTCCTCGCGCATCGACACGCTCGGTCCGTCGGGATGCCGGCGGTTGACGAAGACGGTCGGCACCGCCCCGCGCGCCGGCAGGGAGCTGCCGGGCCGCGCGCTGGCGACGAGCAGCCCGTCGATCCGCGCCTCGCGGACCAGCCGCTCGTAGGCGAGCGCCGCCTCGTCGCCGCCGGCGTCCTCGGCGAGCACCACGACGAAGCCGCGCTCCCAGGCCCGGCGGAAGGCGCCGCGGATGATGTGCGCGTAGACGGGGTTGCGCAGCGACGGGACCAGCAGCCCGAGCGCGCCGGTCGACGCGAGGCGCAGCCCCCGGGCCATGGCGTTCGGGCGGTAGCCCTGCTCGGCGGCGATGCGCTCGACGCGCTCGCGCGTCTCGTCGCGGATGCTCAGACCGGGCTTGCGGTTGAGGATCCGCGAGACCGTGGCGGGATGGACGCCCGCCGCGCGGGCGACGTCGGCCAGCGTCGCCGGGCGGGTCACGGGCTCACGGCCCGAGCACCGCGCCCTCGGACGCCGAGCGCACGCTGCGCCGGTAGCGGCCGAGGACCCCGGTGTCGTACAGCGGCGGGGGCTCGGTCCAGCCGGCGAGCCGTGCCGCGATCTCGTCGGCCGGGAGATCGACGTCGAGCGTGCCGGCCTCGACGTCGATCGCGATCGCGTCGCCGTCGCGCACCACCGCCAGCGGGCCGCCGCGCGCCGCCTCGGGCGAGACGTGGCCGACCATGAGGCCGCGAGTGGCCCCGGAGAACCGGCCGTCGGTGACGAGCGCCACCGACTCCCCCAGTCCGGCCCCGACGACCGACGAGGTGACGCTGAGCATCTCGCGCATCCCAGGCCCGCCCGCGGGGCCCTCGTAGCGGATCACGAGCACGTCGCCGGGCGTCACCCGGCCGCCGCGGACGGCCTGCGCGCACGCCTCCTCGGAGTCGAACACGCGGGCCGGGCCGGTCTGCCGGGTCCGCTCGGTGCCCGCGAGCTTCACGACCGAGCCCCCGGGGGCGAGGTTCCCGCGCAGCGAGTACAGGGCGCCGCTCGGCTTGAACGGGGTGTCCGCGCGGGACACGACCGCGCCGTCGGGGGGCGGGGCGTCGCGCGTCGCCTCGGCCAGCGTCCCGCCCTGCACGGCGGGTGCGTCCCCGTCCAGATGCCCGGCGCGGATCAGCTCGGCGATCACGGCAGGCGCGCCGCCCGCCCGCTGGAGGTCCTCGGCCACCCAGCGGCCGCCGGGCGCGAGGCTGGCGATGACCGGGGTGCGCCGCGCGACGCCGGTCAGCTCGTCGAGGGAGAGCTCGACGCCGGCCTCGCGCGCGATCGCGAGCAGATGGAGGATGCCGTTGGTCGATCCGCCCGTCGCCGCGATGCCCGCCAT
>DASVQH010000167.1:0-14408 GCA_036389195.1 Solirubrobacteraceae bacterium | reverse complement strand
GCCAGCGTCAGTCTGACCGTCGGCATCCTCGCGATGGTCGTCCACCTGACCGTCGACTGGGCGCCGGTCAAGTACGCGGCCCTGGCGATCGCCGTCCTCGGCGCCACGATCGAGCTGCTGCTCACCGCCGTCGTCGTCCTGCGGCGGCTTCGGCGCTGAGCGGCTAGGCCGCCCAGCCCTTCTGCGAGCCGGGGTAGACCCACTCGCGCATGCGGTTGATCGGGCCGGTCGGCTCCAGCCCGCCGCCGGTGTTCCACGGGTTGAAGCGGATGTCGTTGGCCGCGTCGTCCTGGCGCTCGCCGATGGTCAGCACGCCGACGCGCGAGAGCCGTCCGCGGACCGGCGCGACGCCGAGGTCGTAGCGGAGGTCGCCGGTCGCCGCGGACGCCGCGAGGTCGGCGAACTCCGAGCCGTGGCCGACGTCGCGCGCCGAGCCGGGGGAGAGGCGGGCGCCGACGACGAACGCCGGCCCCCTGCCGCGGAAGACCAGGACGGAGGAGTACGCGTGGTCGAAGAAGCCGTAGCCGGGCTTGAAGAGGTGGTGGGTCACCGTGTGGTCGCCGGAGGAGACCAGCAGGACGTCCTGGTGGGCGCCGGGGCCGTGGGCGTCGGGGAGGCGGATCGCGAGGCCCATGAAGTCCGGCGCGGTCTCCGGGAGCCCGAGCGACCGCGAGAAGCGCACGATCGCCGGGTAGGTCCTGGGGCGCGTGAGCAGCGGGACGCCCGCGAGCAGCCCGGGCGGCCCGCCGCCCCGGACCTCGAGCTCCGCCGTGTGGACGACGCCCTCCGGGTGCAGGCTCTTGCCCGAGCGCAGGCGCGACACCGCCCCGAAGACCCCGCCGAGCGCGGTGCCGGCGGCGGCGATCCCCGCGCGGGCGGGGGCGGGAAGATTGCGGGTGGCGTCGGCGGTCGTGTCGGGCACGGCTGGCCGTTACCCGGGCGCTTCACGCTTCACGCCGCGCGTCTTCATGCCGCGCGTCTTCAGCGGGACTTCGGGCATCGATAGGGGAGGGTTCTTCTCGCGCGTCTCTCTGCGGGGGTCGCGGGGATGGGGGAACGGCTTGCGAGAGTCGCGGTGAGAGGGGCCACAACGTGGATGCAGCGCGGCCTCCGGGCGGTGTTGCCACGTTTGGGTCGCTCTACGACCTCAACGTGGATCTGCTCGCCCGCGCGGGTCCGTTCGTCCACCTTCTGGCGGGGACAACGTGGATGGTGAGCGCCTACCGCCTCTCGTGATCCACCTTGACCACCACCAGGGTGGTCAACGTGGATCGCTCCCTGTGTGGGCGACCGGCGATCCACGTTGACCACCGCCGCTTTCCGGTCCTTCGCCCAGGCCGGCCGCCAGCCGACTACTCACCCATCAATGACGCAGTTCCGCGCGGCCCCGCAAAGCGGCGCCGCCACGAGCGGGGCGCCGCGCCCACCGGCACCGGCGCCGACTACTTGTCGGCTTCGGAGCCGCTGCCGCCGCCGCCCGACGTGTCGCGCACGACCTCGCCGTCGTCGGTGACGCGGGAGTCGACCGGCTCGTCGGAGACGCGTACGCGGAAGGACCCGCCGCGCTTGGAGCCGGACGCGAGCTTGGCGCGCCCGTCGAGCCCGGGGGCGACCTCGTAGTCGATCGTGTAGTTGCCCGGCTCGACCGCGGTGACCTTCCACTCGAAGGTCCGGGTCTGGCCGGGCCGCAGGCGGCCGAGCGCCCAGGTGTTGGTGTAGGCGGTGTCGCCGCCCTCGGGACCTGAGTCGACGATCCACACCGGGCGCTCGTTGTCCGCCAGGCGCGGGTCGTCGACCGACTGGCTGAACGCGCCGGGGGCGCCGCCCGGGCGGCGCGACTGCGTCTCCACGGTCAGCGCGACGTTGGGGATGTCCTTGGTGTCCGCGTTCTTCACGCGAACGCGCATGGTCGAGCGCTGGGCGACCTGCTGGTCGGCCGGGAAGGACGCCTCGACGACGTCGACCTTGAACGACCCCTTGGGCTCGTCGGCGTCCTGGCGTTCGCCGCCGCCGCAGCCGGCCAGCACCAGCGCGGCGCCGCACAGCGCCGCCCCGACGGCGGCCTTCCTCGCAGGCATCCCCTCCATGAGCGGCGCGAACATACCATCGGAGCGCCCGCGGAGGCGCAGCTTCGCGCCCACCTTCGGTTCCCGTTTGGCAGGCGAGCGGGCGGTGCCATACTCTCCCTGCCTCGAACGAGTCCGTGTCGCGCGGTGCCCGGGAGGCTCCACGCGTAGGGGAGAGAGAACCGTCCATGGTCCGCACCGCCGCCGATCGCGCCTTCCTGCCGGCCAAGAGCCTGCTTGAGGAAGTGGGCGACATGATGATCCTCACCGGGAAGACGATGATGTCGGCCCTGCGACCCCCGTATCCGTACGGGGGTGAGTTCGTGGGGCAGTTCCTGTTCGCGCTGCGCCTGTGCTGGTTCCCGCTCGTGGTCTCGACCGTCGCCTTCGGCTACGGCGCGCCGGGCCTGCAAGCCGCGAACTTCCTCGTGCTCTTCGGCGCGCTGGACCGCCTCGGCGGCTTCTTCGTGCTGGCGTCGATCCGCGAGTTCGCGCCGTTCGTGACCGCGATCGTCCTCGCCGGCGTGGCCGGCACGGCGATCACCGCGGACCTGGGCGCCCGCAAGATCCGCGAGGAGCTCGACGCCCTGCAGGTGCTCGGCGTCGACCCCGTCAAGAACCTCGTCGTCCCGCGCTTCCTCGCGCTGATGCTCGTCACGGGCCTGTTCAACATCTACGCGCTGCTGTTCGGCATCTTCGGCGGCATCGTCGCCACGCTGGTCAACGGCGCCCCGCTCGGCCCGTTCTGGGCGACCTTCTTCACGAACGCGTCGGTGACCGACCTCTGGGGGTCGGTGCTCAAGACGACGATGTTCGGCGCCATCATCGCGATCGTCTGCTGCTACAAGGGCATGACCGCGTCCGGCGGCGCCGAGGGCGTGGGCCGCGCGGTCAACCAGGCGGTGGTGATCGCGATCATGGGCGTCTTCGCGTTCAACTACGTGTTCACGCAAACGCTGCTGGCGACCCACCCCGAGATCGCGGTGATCAAGTAATGGGGGGCTGGCTCGCGGTCCCGCGCGACTGGATCGCCAACTTCGGCGAGATCGTCAAGTTCTGCTCGCGGATCGTCGGCGAGGTCTACGGCCTGCGCGTCCTGAAGTTCTTCGGCGAGGCGCTGCGCCAGGCCGGCGTGCTGATCCTCTCCTCGACGCTGGTCATCTGGGGCCTGATCTTCATCATCGGCCTGCAGTGCGGGATCGAGGGCGCGTACTTCAACCGCTCCGTCGGCTCGCCGGCCTACGCGGGCGTGTTCGCCGCCTGGTGCGACCTGCGCGAGCTCGTCCCCTACGCGTTCGGCTACATGATGTCGGCCAAGGTCGGCACCGGCATCGTCGCCGAGCTCGGCTCGATGCGGATCTCCGACGAGATCGACGCGCTCGAGGTGATGGGCATCTCCTCGATGACCTTCCTGTGCGCGACGCGCCTGCTGGCCGCCTGGCTGGTGCTGCCGTTCATGTACCTCGCGGGGATCGGCGCCGGCTTCTTCGCCAGCTACCTGGCGGTGGTCCAGCAGATCGGCGAGGTGTCGTCCGGCGGCTTCTTCCTGATCTTCTGGATGTTCCAGAATCCACCCGACCTGCTCTACAGCGTGATCAAGGGCATGACGATGGCCACGGCGATCGTGCTGGTCGGCTGCTACTACGGCTACAACGCGGGCGGCGGCCCCGTCGGCGTGGGCACCGCGACCGCCAAGTCGATGGTCCTCAACATCGTGCTCGTGCACCTGATCGGCATGCTCGGCACCCAGCTCTTCTGGGGCGCCAACCCCAGAGCCCCAATCGGAGGTTAGATTCGACGTGCCCCTCTTCGGCAGGAACAAGAAGGACGAGGCCCAGCAGGCCGAGGAGCCGACGATGTTCGAGCGGCTGACCGGCTCGGAGAGCGGCGAGCAGCGCGCCGGCGAGGAACGCGCCGACGAGGAACGGGCCGACGGGCAGGTCGAGGGCGGGCACTCCCACGACGACGAGCACGCCGCCTATGAGGCCGACCGCCCCGCGCCGATCGAAGAGGAGCGCGACGGCGACCGCGGCACCTGGCTGGAGGACGAGGAGCAGCACCAGCGCCAGGAGGAAGAGCGCTTCGAGCCCGCCGCGCTCACCGACACCGACCACGACGGCCGCGCCGACACCCGGGAGGAGCCGGCGGAGCAGACGGAGGAGAAGCCCTTCCACGCCGCCTTCGTCCGCGAGCCGGGCCAGGGCGACGACTACGAGTCCAAGAAGATCAAGGGCGCCCAGGCCCGCGAGGAGTACGCCCGCGGCCTCGCGCCCCCGGGGTCGAACCCCGACGACGAGTACCGCTGGCACACGGGCACCGTGCGCGCGACCGGCGTCCCGGACGCCGTCGAGTTCGTCGAGGTCCACAAGGCGTTCGGCCGCAACAAGATCCTCCGCGGCCTGAACATGGGCATCCCCGAGGGCAAGATCTCGATGATCCTCGGGCCGTCGGGCACCGGCAAGTCCGTGTGCATCAAGCATATGGTCGGCCTGCTGTACCCCGACGACGGCGACATCCTCGTCCACGGCGAGTCCGTCCCGAACATGAAGGACGACGAGCTGTTCGAGATGCGCAAGAAGTTCGGCGTCCTGTTCCAGGACGGCGCGCTCTTCGGCTCGATGAACCTCTTCGACAACGTGTGCTTCCCGCTGCGCCAGCACACGGACAAGTCGGAGGAGGAGATCACCGACATCGTCTCGCGCCGCCTGCGCGAGGTCGGCCTCGAGGGCGCGCACGACAAGATGCCCAACGAGCTCTCCGGCGGGATGCGCAAGCGCGCCGGCTTCGCCCGCGCGCTCGTGCTCGACCCCGACATCGTGCTCTTCGACGAGCCCGACTCGGGCCTGGACCCCGTCCGCACCGCGCTGCTGTGCGAGCTCATCCAGGAGATCCACGAGGAGAACGGCGGCGCCTACGTCGTCATCACCCACGACATCATGTCGGCCAAGCGCGTCGCCGAGCACATCTCGGTGCTGTGGAAGGGCCGCATCGTGGAGTCCGGGCCGGCCGACGAGCTGTTCAACTCGGACAACATGTTCGTCCGCCAGTTCCTGTCCGGCGCCTCGCGCGGGCCGCTGGGCATGGAGTAGGCGCAGCGGCGCGCGGCCTGTCCCCACCCTCAACGCTTCGTAAACAAAGGACGGGTACCGTCCGCGGCGCGCACGGGGGGCAGGTTCGCGTGCGCGTCCGCTCTGGAAGGGTGCCTCTGTCCGTCTCGCCACATCCGCTCGCGTTCCCGGAGGACGCTTGACCGTCGCCCGCGCCGCGGCGGCGGGCGCGCTGCTCCTCGCCGTCGGCGTAATCGCGGCGGTGCTGCTGCGCGGGCCCGAAGCCGGCCGGTACGTCATCTACTTCCAGAACGCCGGGCAGCTCGTCAAGGGCGACGACGTGCAGGTCGGCGGGCGGCGCGTCGGGTCGGTCGACGACATCGTCCTCACCGACGACAACCAGGCCAAGATCCTCGTCCAGGTCGAGAAGCCCTACGCGCCGCTGCGGCGCGGGACGCGCGCGGTGATCCGCCAGACGTCGCTCTCGGGCATCGCCAACCGCTACATCGCGCTGTCGCCCGGGCCCGACTCGGCCGAGCGCATCGACGACGGCGGCGCGCTGACCGCCGAGGCGACGACGACCCCGGTCGACCTCGACCAGCTCTTCAACACCTTCGACCCCGACGCGCGGCGCGACCTCCAGGACGTCATCCGCGGCTTCGCCACGCAGTACGAGGGCAAGGGCGCGCAGGCCAACGCCGCCGCCCGCTACTTCAACCCCGCGCTGTCGAGCACCCGCCGCCTGGCCGAGGAGCTCAACCGCGACTCGGGCGCGCTGGCCCGCTTCCTGGTCAACTCGTCGAAGGCGATGTCCGCGCTGGCCGAGCGGCGCGACGACCTGTCCGGGCTGGTCAGCAACTCCAACGCGGTGGCCAGCGCGGTCGCCCAGGAGGACGCGTCGCTGTCGGCCGCCCTGCAGCGCCTGCCGGGCACGCTGCGCAAGGGCAACACGACGTTCGTGAACCTGCGCGCCGCGCTGACCGACCTCGACGCGCTGGTCGCGGAGTCCAAGCCGGCGACGCGGCGGCTCGCGCCGTTCCTGCGCGAGCTGCGCCCGCTGCTGGCCGAGGCGCGCCCGACCGTGCGCGACCTGCGCACGCTGGTGCGCCGGGCGGGCGGCGGCAACGACCTGCTCGACGCCACCCAGCGGCTGCCCGGCTTCGAGCGCTCGGCCCGCACGGCGTTCGAGAACTCGCGCGCCGCGCTGCTGCGCAGCCAGCCCGTCTTCGAGTTCGGCCGGCCGTACACGCCCGACCTGGTCGGCTTCCTGCGCGACTTCGGCGAGACGACGGCCGCCTACGACGCCAACGGCCACTACGCGCGCATCCAGCCGATCTTCGACGCGTTCCGCTTCCGCGACGACGAGAACGGCGGCTCGCTGGAGCCCGTCCCGGCGAACCAGCGCTTCGACCAGCTGCAGACGGGCATCCTGCGGCGCTGCCCGGGGTCCGCGACCCAGCCACCGGCCGACGGCTCCGCGCCGTATACCGACGGCGGCACGCTGTCGCGCGAGGACTGCGACCCCGACGCGCGGGTGCCGGGACCATGAGGCGCGTCATCGCCGTCGCCGTCGTCCTGCTCGCCGCCGCCGCGCTGGCCGTGGTCAGCGCCGGCGCGGGCGGCGACGGCAAGCCCTACCTCGTGCGGGCGATCTTCGACAACGCGAGCTTCGTGATCGAAGGCGAGGACGTGAAGGTGGCCGGCGTCAAGGTCGGGATCGTCGAGTCGCTGCACGTCACCCGCGAGGACAAGGCGGCGATCGTCCTGCGCATCACCAGCCCGGCCTACAAGGACTTCCGGGCCGACGCGCGCTGCCTGATCCGCCCCCAGTCGCTGATCGGCGAGAAGTTCGTCGAGTGCACGCCGACGCAGCGCCACGCCGTCGGCGCGCAGCTGCCGCCGCCGCTGGCCACGATCCGCTCCGGCGCCGGCAAGGGCCAGCGGCTGCTGCCCGTCGAGCAGACCGGGCGCTCGGTCGACCTGGACCTGATCAACAACGTCATGCGCCTGCCCTACCGGCAGCGCTTCTCGATCATCCTCAACGAGCTGGGCGGCGCGGTCGCCGGGCGCAGCGAGGACCTCAAGGAGGTCATCCGCCGGGCCGACCCGGCGCTGCGCGAGGTCGACGACGTCCTCGACATCCTCGGGGAGCAGAACAAGACGCTGGCGCGGCTGGCCGAGCGCTCCGACGAGGCGCTGGCGCCGCTGGCCCGCGACCGCAAGCGCGTCACCGGCTTCATCAAGAGCTCGGGCGAGGTCGCGGCGGCGACGGCGGCGCGCCGCAGCGACCTGGAAGCCGACATCCAGCGGCTGCCGCGCTTCCTTGCCGAGCTGACCCCCACCATGCAGCGCCTCGGCGAGCTGTCCGACCAGGCGGCGCCGGTGCTCGCCGACCTCGGCGCCCGCGCCCCGCAGGTCAACCGCGTGTTCTCGGAGCTCGGGCCGTTCTCGCGCGCCGGCACGCCGGCGCTGCAGACGCTCGGCGACGCCGCGCAGGTCGGCATCCCCGCACTGGACGCCTCGCGCCCCGTGGTCCGCGACCTGCGCGCGCTGGCGCGCGACGCCCGGCCCGTCGGCGACACGCTGTCCGAGCTGCTGCGCTCGATCCAGCGCACGGGCGGGATCCCGCGGCTGATGGACCTCCTCTTCTACACGGTGTCCTCGTCCAACGGCTACGACGAGTTCGGCCACTACCTGCGCGCGCGGCTGCTGGTCAACAACTGCTCGAACTACACGGCCACGCCGATCAGCGGCTGCACGGCCAAGTTCATCGCGGGGGCCAGCAGCTCGGCGGCGGCCGCGGCCGCGGACGTCGCGCCGGCCCCCACGGCCACCGCGACGCCGGAGCCGTCGGCGACGCCGAAGGCCACGGCCACCGCGACGCCGACCGCGACCCCGACGCCCGACCCGGCCGCCGCCCCCGCGCCCTCGCCCGCTCCGTCGCCCGCCGGCCGCGACGCCGCGACCGGCGCGCTCGACTACCTCCTCGGGGGCGACGAGTGAACGTCCGCTCGGGATCGGGCATCGCCGGCAACCCCGTGCTGATCGGCGCGGCGACGACGCTGATCGTCATCGTCGCGGTGTTCCTGGCCTACAACGCCAACCAGGGGCTGCCGTTCGTCCCCACCTACCAGCTCAAGGTCCAGGCGCCCAGCGCGGCCAACCTCGTGCGCGGCAACGAGGTGCGCATCGGCGGCGCGCGCGTCGGCGCGGTGACCCGCATCGAGGCGCGGCGGCGGCCCGACGGCACGAGCTACGCGCTGCTGACGCTCGAGCTCGAGCGCGACGCCCAGCCGCTGCCCGACGACTCGACGGTGATCATCCGGCCGCGGTCGGCGCTCGGCCTGAAGTACGTGCAGCTCGACCGCGGCAGCTCGCGGCGCGGCTTCCCCGACGGCGCCACCATCCCGCTGGCCGCGTCGCGGCCCGAGCAGGTGGAGATCGACGAGTTCCTCAACATGTTCGACGACCGCACCCGGTCGGCGATGCAGCGCAACCTGACCGGCTTCGGCACCGCGTTCGCCGGCCGGGGCGCGGATCTCAACACGGCGATCGGGGAGCTGCGGCCGCTGCTGCGCGACGTCGAGCCGCTCGCCCGCACGCTGGCGGCGCCGGAGACCGACCTGCGCGGGTTCGTCCGCTCGCTGGCCCGCGCGGCCGAGGAGGTCGCCCCGGTGGCGCGCCAGCAGGCCGAGCTGTTCGCGAACCTCGAGACGACGTTCCGCGCGCTGAGCGCGGTCGCGCCGCAGATCCAGGAGACGATCACCGCGGGCCGGCCGGCGCTCGACACCGCGATCCGCTCCCTGCCCGCGCAGCGCCCGTTCCTGGAGAACTCGACGCGGCTGTTCGCCGAGCTGCGCCCGGGCGCCCGCGCGCTGCGCGGCGCCGCGCCCGACCTCGCGGCCGCGCTCACCGCGGGCACGCCCGCCCTGCGCCAGGCGGTCGGCCTCAACCAGCGGCTCGAGCCGGTCTTCACGACGCTGCGCTCGTTCGCCGAGGATCCCGTGGTGCCGCGGGGCATCCGCCGGCTCGACGACACCGTCGAGACGCTGCGCCCGACGCTCGACTTCGTGGCCCCGGCGCAGCTGACCTGCAACTACGTCTCGCTGCTGCTGCGCAACGGCGCCTCGGTGCTCTCCGAGGGCGACGACCGCGGCACCTGGCAGCGCTTCAACATCGTCGCCACCCCGCAGGGCCCCAACAACGAGGGCGGCCCCGCTTCGGCGCCGGCCAACGGCCCGCAGCCGACCAACCACCTGCACTCCAACCCGTACCCGAACACCGCCGCGCCGGGCCAGCCGCGCGAGTGCGAGCCCGCCAACGAGCCCTACCTCGCGGGCCGCACCGTCATCGGCAACGTGCCGGGCACCCAGCAGGCGACCACCGAGAAGACGACGGAGGCGAGCCGCTGATGGCCGCGCGCGCCGCCGGCGGCGGACGTCGCTCCCGGGGCCCGTCGGCCCTGGTGGTCGGCCTGATCGCGCTCGTGATCGTCGTGATCGGGACGTTCCTCGGCTTCACCAAGGACATCCCGTTCACGCGTGGCTTCGAGCTCAAGGCGGTGTTCGAGTCCGCCAACAACCTGCGCCCCGGCTCGCCCGTCCGGATCGCCGGCGTCAACGTCGGCAAGGTCAAGGCCGTCCAGGCCCAGAACGGGACGAACGCCGCCACGGTGACGATGGAGATCTCCGACCAGGGTCTGCCGATCCACAAGGACGCGACGGCGAAGATCCGTCCGCGCATCTTCCTGGAGGGCAACTTCTTCGTCGACCTGCGCCCCGGCACGCCCGCCGCGCCGGCCATCGACGACGGCTACACGCTGCGGGTGACGCAGACCGCGCGCCCCGTCCAGCTCGACGAGCTGCTGACCTCGCTGCAGTCCGACAGCCGCGAGGACCTCCAGGACGTCCTGCAGGCGCTGGGCACCGCGCTCAACCGCGAGCCGCAGGGCGACGAGGACGAGGGCGTCGACCCGTCGACGCGCGGGGAGACCGGCGCCGAGTCGCTCAACGACGCGACCGACGACGCCGCGCCGGCGCTGCGCTCGAGCGCCCAGGTCGCCGAGGCGCTGCTGGGCTCCCAGCCGGGCGCCGACCTGCAGCGGCTGATCCGCGGCACGTCGCGCGCCACCGCCGGGCTGGCCCGCAACGAGCGCCAGCTGCAGGACCTCGTCTCGAACTTCAACACGACGATGGCCGCGCTGGGCTCGGAGAGCGCGAACCTGCGCACGAGCGTGCGCGAGCTGGCACCGACGCTTCAGGCCGCCGACGGCGCGCTCGACGCGCTCAACGCGGCGTTCCCGGCCACCCGCGCGTTCGCGCGCGAGATCCTCCCGGGCGTCCGCGAGACGCCCGCCACCATCGAGGCGTCGTTCCCGTGGATCGAGCAGGCCCGGGCGCTCGTGGCGCGCGACGAGCTGGGCGGCCTGGTCGACCAGCTCTCGCCCGCGTCGCGCGACCTCGCGCGGGTGATCGACACCGGCGAGCAGCTGCTGCCGCAGATGAACCTCGCGGCGCGCTGCGCGACCGAGGTGCTGCTCCCGACCGGCGACGTCCCGATCCGCGACGAGTTCGCCACCGGGGTCGAGAACTACAAGGAGTTCTTCTACGCGCTCGTCGGCCTGGCCGGCGAGGGCTCGAACTTCGACGCCAACGGCCAGTACACGCGCTTCCAGACCGGCGGCGGCGCCAACACGATCCAGCTCGGGACGGGCGACGACGCGGTGTTCGGCAACGCGGCCAAGCCGCCCAAGGGCACGCGGCCGGCGTATCCCGGCAAGCGCCCGCCCTACCGCCCGGACGTCGCCTGCCACCGCAACAAGCGCCCCGACCTCAACGGCCCGGCCGGCCAGGCCGCCGCGCCCGACAAGGTGATCAGGACGGACCCGTGAAGCGCGCGATCCGCACCTACAGCCGCGACTTCGTGGCGATCATCGGGCTGATCCTGGTGGCCGCGCTGGTCAGCGGCTACATCCTGACCAACCAGCGCCTGACCCTCCCGGGCTGGGTGCCGGTGGTGGGCAAGGACTTCTACACCGTCACGGGCGCCTTCTCGACGGCCCAGGCGGTCACGCCGGGGCAGGGGCAGACCGTCGACATCGCCGGCGTGCAGGTCGGCCAGATCGCCAAGGTGAAGCTCGAGAACGGCCTGGCGATCATCACCATGAACCTCGACGAGAAGTACCGCGGCCGCGTGTACCGGAACGCCAGCGCGCTGCTGCGCCCCCGCACCGGGCTGCGCGACATGATCGTCGACCTCTCGCCAGGCACCGCGACGGCGCGATCGCTGCCCGAAGGCGGGCGCATCCCCGTCTCAGAGACGCTGCCCGACGTCAACTTCGACGAGATCCTCGCCTCGTTGGACACCGACACGCGCGACTACCTGCAGATCCTGCTCGGCAGCGGCGGCGACGGCCTGCGCGGCCAGGGCGTCGCGCTGCGGCGCGCGCTCAAGCGCTTCGAGCCGACCGGCAGCGCGCTGCGCAAGGTCAACGAGGGGCTGGCCGAGCGGCGCGAGAACATCCGCCGGGTCATCCACAACTTCTCGCTGCTGACCCAGGAGCTGGGCGAGAAGGACGACGACATCGCCCGCTTCGTCGACGCCTCCAACGCGGTGTTCAGCTCGCTGGCCTCCCAGGACGAGAACCTGCGGGCCACCGTGCGCGCCCTGCCCTCGGCGCTGACCGCCACCCAGCAGGGGCTCGGCAAGGTCGACCGCTTCGCGAGCGAGCTGGGCCCAACGCTCTCGTCGCTGCGCCCGACGGCCCGCGCGCTCGGCCCGTCGCTGCGCCAGACGCGGCCGTTCCTGCGCACCACCACGCCGGTGCTGCGCGACGAGATCCGGCCGTTCAGCCGCCGCGCCCAGCCGTTCGTGGCCGAGCTGCGCCCGACGATGCGCGACCTCGCGAGGGTCACGCCGGACCTGACCGCGTCGTTCAAGGTCCTCAACGCGCTGTTCAACACGCTGGCCTACAACCCGCCCGGCGACAAGGAGGAGGGCTATCTCTTCTGGCTCTCCTGGGCCAACCACGTCACCAACACGCTGTTCATCAACCAGGACGCGCACGGGCCGGTGCGGCGCGGCATCGTCGTGATCTCCTGCGCGTCGCTGCAGGTGCTCGACCAGGTGACGGTCTCCAACCGCCTGCTGGCGACGCTGATCGGGCTGCTGAACTCGCCGCAGACCAACGAGGTGTGCGCGCCGACCGGGACGACGACCCCCGCGGGGACCGCCACGCCGGCGCCGACGGCCACCGCGACGCCCGCGCCGGCCACCGCCGCCGCGGCCGAGGCGGAGGGCCGCTAGGTGCAGAAGACCGTCCCCAGCGCCGGCCGGCTGACCATCATGGTCGCGTTCGCCCTGTCGTGCTTCGGGCTGCTGCACTTCCTGTGGCTGGCCTTCGGCGGCCCGGTCCCGCTGCGCGCCGAGGGCTACCGCTTCACCGCCTCGTTCTCGGAGGCCACGCAGCTCGCCCAGGAGGCCGACGTCCGGATCTCCGGCGTCCCGGTCGGGCGCGTGAAGACGATCGAGCCCGACCGGAGCACCGGCCGCTCCGACGTGGAGATCGAGCTGCAGGCGCGCTACGCGCCGCTGCCCTCCGACGCGCGGGCGATCCTGCGCCAGAAGACGCTGCTGGGGGAGACCTACGTCGAGCTGACGCCGGGCTCACCGTCGGCGAAGGCGCTGCCCGACGGCGGCAAGCTCCCCGTCACGCAGGTCTCGCCGACCGTCGAGCTCGACGAGATCTTCCGGGCGTTCGACCCCAAGACCCGCGACGCCTTCCGCACCTGGATGCAGAGCCAGGCCGAGGCGGTGGAGGGCCGCGGGCAGGACCTCAACGCCGCGCTGGGCAACCTCGCGCCGTTCGCCGAGCAGACCGCCGGGCTGGTGGCGACGCTGAACTCGCAGGACGGCGCGCTGCAGCGGGTCGTGCGCGACACCGGCGAGGTGTTCGGGGCGCTGACCGAGCGGCGCGGCCAGCTGCGCGGGCTGATCGGCAACGCCAACCGGGTGTTCGCGACGACCGCCCGGCGCGACCGCGAGCTCCAGGAGGTCTTCCGGATCCTGCCGACGTTCTCGCGCGAGTCGGCCCAGACCCTCGACCGGCTCGAGCGCTTCGCCCGCGAGACCGACCCGCTGGTCGACCAGCTGCGCCCCGCGGCGCGCGAGCTCAGCCCGACCTTGCGCGACCTGCAGGCGATCGCGCCCGACCTGCGCGGGTTCTTCGAGGAGCTCGGCCCGCTGGCGCGCGCGTCGCGCACCGGCTTCCCGGCCGCGCGGCGCGTGCTCGACGAGCTGCGCCCGCTGCTGGCCCAGACCGATCCGACGCTGCGCGAGATCAACCCGATCCTCGACTTCCTGGGGCTCTACAAGCGCGAGATCACGGCGTTCCTGAGCAACGCCACCGCCGCCACGCAGGCGCGCACGTCGTTCGGCGAGCCCCGCTACCTGCGCACCACCAACCCGCTCAACGTCGAGAACCTGGCCGCGTTCCCGCGCCGCATCGGCGCCAACCGCTCCAGCGCCTACGCGCTGCCCGGCGCCTTCGACAAGCTGGCCGAGGGCATGGACGTGTTCGAGAGCCGCGGCTGCGACAACGGCACGCCTCCGGCCACGGCGGTCGGCTCGGGCGGCGACGTCCCGCAGGACCTGGCCGATCGCGTCAAGGAGTTCGCGTTCGCCCCGCAGCCGCGCCCCGCCGCCGGCCCGTGCCGGCTGCAGTCGACCTTCGACTTCGGCGGCGAGCGGACCCAGTACCCGCACGTCCGCCGCGCGCCCTAGGCCGTGATGGCGCCGGGCCGCGTGTTCGAGCGCATCGTGGCGGCCGCGGCGCGGCGGCCCGTCGCCGTGCTGGTCGCCGTCGCGCTGCTCGCCGCGGCCGGCGGGGCGCTGGCGCTGCGCCTGGACCCGAGCGCCGCGACCGACACGCTGGTCGGGCGCAGCTCGAGCACCTTCCAGGCCACGGAGCGCTACCGCGAGCGCTTCGGCGACCACTCGATCGTGATCCTGATCCGCGGCGAGCTGCCGTGGATCGTCCAGAAGCCCGAGAACCTCGGCCGGGTCATCGGGCTGGAGGGGTGCATCGCGGGCAACCTCCCGAAGGGCGCGCAGGTCCCCGGCGGCGCCGGCTCGCCGTGCGCGCGGTTCGCCGCCACCAAGCCGGTGAAGGTGGTCTACGGGCCGGGCACCTTCATCAGCACCGCGGTCGCGCTGATCCGTCAGCAGCTGCTGGCGCAGCTGCAGGCCGCGCGGGCCCAGGGCGAGCGGGCGGCGCGCGCGGCGCGCGCCATCGCGC
>DASVQH010000166.1:0-3791 GCA_036389195.1 Solirubrobacteraceae bacterium | reverse complement strand
TCCGGCGAGCGCCGGCCGGAGTGGTCGAGCGCCCCGGACGACCTGCTGATGCTTGCGGCGGCGGGTTCGGCATGACCGACGCGCGCGAAGTCATGCCTGCGCCGCGGTGCTGATCGGCCTGGGGCTGCGCGCCTGGCGCAGCGTCCTGATCGCTCACGGGCTGCGCGTGGCGACCGCGTCGCGCTAGCCGGACATCCGCGCCACCGCTTCGATCTCGACCCGCATCCGCGGGTCGAGCAGCCCGGTCACGAGCATCGCCGCCGCCGGCCGGACGTCCGCGAGCACCTCGCCGTGCGCGCGCCCCACGTCCTCCCAGTCGGAAGCGTCGGCGAGGTACATCCGCGTCTGCACCACATCCGCCGCACCCCGCCCCCCAACCGCCTGCACCGCCTCGACGACCTTCCGAAGCGCCTCGCGAGCCTGCGCGTACGCATCGTCGCCACCCACCACCTCGCCCTCTGCGTTCAGCGCGGTCATGCCGGCGACGAAGACCAGATCACCGGCGCGGACCGCGGCGCTGAAGCCGATCGTGGCGGCGTACGGCGAGGCTGAGGGCACACGGACGCGGTCCATGTGCGCGGACGGTACTCAGCAGGCCATGAGGACGTTGAACGGCTGTGCCTTCGGCGTCCCGTCTGCCGCGTACGTTCGGATCACGAGCTCGTTGCCCTGGCGACCCACGGTGGCGTAGCCCCCGCCGGTGTCCTGGGCGCCCTCGGGTGCGGCGGTGGCAACGGTCGCCGTCGCGGCGCAGCCGTCGAGGGAGCGGGAGAAGTCGAGTCGGTACGCATTGCCGTTGCCTATGTAGCCGGTAGTCGCGCTGCCGCTCAGGCGTTGACCCGCCGGTCCGACGCTACTGAAGTACGGCGCCGTGGCAGGGCCGGGAGCTCCGACCGGCCCTATAGGACCAGGCGGCCCCTTGATCCCTTCTTGCGCTGTGCGGGACAGGTCTCGTAGTCGGATCGAGCCGTTCCGGATATCCCGCGCGCTGACGGCTCCCGTATGGATCTCGGAAGCCCCAACGCTGCCGCGGCGAATTTGTTTCGAGCCAACGCTGTTGCGAGCAAGCGAGACGGCGGCGTATGAACTGCCACCAAGAGCGATGAAGACGGCGGCCGTCGCCATGACGTTCGCGTAGCTCAGGTACTTGCGCATCGCCACACCATAGAGTCCTTCAACGCTCGAAAGTTGCGCTAGAGACCGCGGACGAGCACTCGAACCGTCTTGGACGTTCCCACCGCATAGGGGAAAGCCACTTCCCGCGGGACTCGAGTACGGAAGCGGTACCGGACGCGTCCCCGAGTCGCGGCGAACCGATACTCGTAGCGCCAACTGCCGGTGCGGGAGTCAGCGCGGGGGGTCGCGAATGTCAGCCAGCGGCCGCGGCTGAACGCCTGCAACTGGAGGAGCTTTCCGGTCGCCGGAATCGGGCGGCCCCGCAGCCGGCCGTGGAACGTGACCGACTCTCCGTTGACGACGGAGCGTCGACTGCTGCGCATGGTGCTTGTGGCCCGAACACGGATCGAGAGGTCACGCGAGCGTGCGCGGATCGTCGGCGAGCCGGGAAATCGGAACCGAATCACGCGGCTAGGCCCGCGCGCCGCCGAGTATGCGAATCGTCCCGATCGACTCGTACGCACGCTGCCGATCCGCCTCCAATCCGCCCCTGGCAGAGCGACCAACTCGAAGACCTCTATCTCGCGCGCGCTGAGCGGGTTCCCTCCGGTCGCCGTCAGGCGACCGCGCAGCCTCACACGGCGGCCGAACACGGTCTCGGCGCGCGGCCGGAGTCGCCGACCGTGCCGCTCGCCCACCTTCAGATGGGTGTCCACTCGCAAGGGCACCGCGATGGGCGTTCCTTCAGCCGAGCGCTCGTTACCGGCGTTATCGAACACTCGCGCCCGGACGTCGTACGTGGCCCGCGGGAGGTGCTCGTCGTCGACAACCGCCGACAGACGGCCGTCGGCGACGGTGGCTTGGAGGGGCTGCCATTCCGACCTGCCTCGCCTGCGTAGCTCCACTTCACCTCGCGCTACGCCGGAGAGCGTGTCCGATGCGTCAAAGACGAGGCGCGCCGGGTCGTCGGGACGTGCATCTCGCTGGACGAGGACGGGAGGCGCGTCGTCGTAGCCAACCGTCACGCGTCGCGCTACCCGCCGGTCTTGGTTGCCCGCCGCATCTCGGAGCCACACGTCAACGGTCCAGAGCCCCGGGCCGGGAAGGGCGAGATCAGCGATACCGCCAATCTCTCTCGGACGAGAGCCCGCCCGGCACTCGTTCGCAGCGCCGGCTCTACAGATCAGGTATTCGGACGCGGCGAGCGGGGCGCGCTGTGTCTCTGCCGGGCTACTCCACCTCAGGGCGAGCTCATTCGTGGAGCGCCAACCTTCCGCGCCCTCGACCATGAGCGCCTCGACCGCTGACGGAGGGGTGTTATCAACAAGGGCGGCGGCGGTAGTTTCGGCGACGTTGCCGGCACTATCGATCGTGCGCGCCGTCACAACGTGTCTTCCGTCCTCAAGCAGCGCGGTGTCCGGCTCGAGCACTGCGCCTTCGCTGGGGCAGGGCACCGCGAGGTGGTCGTCGCACCGATGTGGTCTTGCCGCCAGGCCCTTAGGACCGGCGAAGGCGTCCACTCCTCGGATTCCCACGTTGTCTTCTGAATTCACGACGAGTCGTTGCACTCCTCGGTGCCAGCCAGGGGCGGCGAGGCCCTCCTTGGCGATCGACACCGACGGGGGGCTGTCGTCGGCGACGGTCACGGTGACGTTGCGCAGCGCGATGAGGCCGCCCTGGCGGTCGCGAGGGCAGCCGCCGCCGGCGCCGCAGACGACGAGGCCGGAGACCCGGCCGCTCGCGAGGCCGCCGGCCGAGAACCCGTACCAGCCGCCGAACGTGCTCGTGCAGTTCGTTCCGCACCAGAGCCACGTGCCGGCGCTCTCGTCTCGCACGCCGGCGCGCCAGCCGCTGGTGGACTCCAGCCGCGCCTCCCCCGCTATGCCGGCGATGCGAGCGCCGGGCGGGGCGTCGAAGAAGACCTTGGCGTTGCTGAAGCCGGGGGCGCGGGCGGCCCGGTCGTAGGTGTTGCGGGCGACCATGCCGGCGGTGGTGCCGCCCGCGCCGGTGTCGACACCGCCTGGGCACTCGAAGTAGGCGTCGGTGGCTCCGTCGTGGGTGCCTTGCCAGGAGGCGTTGATGCCGTCGGCGTGGCACGCGCGGACCTGGAAGGTGCCGGCACGTGCGTCCGCGCAGCAGGCGAGCAGCGTGATCAGGACGAAGGCCAGACAGCGCGGGTATTTCATGGGGCGAACTCCTCCCCGCCGGTGGCCGGAGCCGCGGCGGGTGCCGGGGACGAAGACGAAGACGGGGCGACCGGGGCGGCCTGCTCGAAGCTGAGCTCCTGCTGGCCCGCGGCGGCCGCGACGGGCGGCGGCGACTGCTCGTGGGATGACGCGGTCCGCGGCGCGGGCGTGGAAGCCGGCTGTGCGCGCCGACGGCGGCGGGGAGCCGGCGTGGCGGCCGGCCGCGGCGTCGGGGTCGGTCGCGCGAGCCGGACGGGCTCGGCGGGGCCGGTGTCGGCGGGGGGAGCGGGCGTCTTGTGCGGCCTCGGCGTCTTCGCCGCGCGAACGATCGGCTTGGGCGGGTCGGCCGGCGCAACGAGGGTGGCGACGCAGTACGTCCCCGCTCCGACGCTGCTGAGGCAGATCCCGATGAGGGTCGCGATCGAGACGGACCGTCCGCCGCCGGAGCCGAGCGCCATCTGCGCGCTCATCCCGACGTCCGACCCGCTC
>DASVQH010000165.1:0-2937 GCA_036389195.1 Solirubrobacteraceae bacterium | reverse complement strand
GACGTCGGCCGCGGCGACGAGCCCGAGCGGGATCGCGATGGCCAGCGCCGGGACGGCGAGCCACCGCGCGCCGCCGGGACGCGCCGCGCTGACGAGCAGCGCGGCGCCGATCGCGATGACCAGGGCGGCCACCGCGGCGCCGGAGCCCTCGGCGGCCGCCCAGGCGGCGCCGCCGGCCAGGGCCATCAGGCCGAGGACCGCGCCGAGCCCGATGGCCAGCCAGGTGACGACGCGCCCGGCGGTCAGCGGCCCCGACGGGCCCTCGTGGCGGACGGCGCGGACGATCGCGTAGCCGATCGCCGCCAGGACGGCGAGCGGGACGATCGGCCCCCAGAAGAGGTCGCCGTCGACGGCGGAGAGCACGGCGATGCCCAGCAGCACGGCGCCGGCGACGGTCAGCACGCGGTGGCGGTCGAACGGCGTGGAGCTCCCGTCGTCGGCCGGGACGAACAGCAGCGCGGCGATGTACACGAACAGGCCGACGCCGCCGGCGAAGGCGGTGGCGGCGAACCCGATGCGGAAGACGACCGGGTCGACGTCGAAGTAGCGGCCCAGGCCGCCGGCGACGCCGCCGGCCACGCGATCGGTGGTCGAGCGCGTGAGGCGGCGCGGCGCGAAGGGGGAGGCGGGCGGGGTGGGCGGACTCTCGGGTGGGGGTGCGGCGGTGCTCATGGGGCTCCTCTGCAGGGTGACTCGGTGGGGTGATGCCTACGGTGCCGCAGACCGGCCCGCGTTCCCATCGGGAATCACCCTGAGGGCACCCCGTGCTTCCCCGGGTAGCCTCGGTCGCGCGTCATGTCCGCTCCGTCCGCCGCCACCCCGCAGCGCGTCTGTCCCCGCTGCGCGACCGTCGCCTTCACGGCGGCCGCACGCTGCCCCTACTGCGGGGGCAGCTACCGGCGCCGGCCGCTCGGCGCCGTCGCGGCGATGCTCGCGGTGACGGCGGCGGTCGTCCTGGGCGGCGTCTACCTCATGCTCGTGCAGTTCGGCGACACGCTCGACTCAGAGCTCGACGACCAGGTCGAGACGGTCCAGCGCGACTTCGACCGGCAGCTGCGCGGGCTGCAGCGCGAGATCCGCGAGGAGCTCGACCGGCGCTTCCCGGCGACCGGGACGACGACTCCCTAGCCCGGTCCGTCCCGGCGCCAGACGATCCCGCCGCGGGCGAAGAGGGCGCGGACGGCGACGGTCAGGACCATGCCGGCGGCGAGGATCGCCAGGGTGGTGAGCGAGAGCAGGTCCGGGTCGAGGATCGCGAACGCGAGCATGATGGCGGCGAAGCACGGCAGCCAGACCTTCCAGAAGTCCCGGAGGGCTGGATCGCGCGCCGGCCGTCGGAGCAGCAGCCGGCCGAGCTCCGCGTAGGCGTCCCGCACGCGCGGGGCGTCCCGCTCGGTGCGGTGCCGGTAGTTGCGGGGGTCCTCAGACGGGCTGGTCACCGACGAAGAGCGCGACGTCGACGTTGCCCTGCGTCGCCTTGGAGTAGGGGCAGACGGTGTGGGCCGTGCGCATGAGCTCGGCGGCCTGCTCGGGCTCGACGTCGGGCAGCGTCCCGTGGAGCTCGACCGCGAGGCCGAACCCGCCGTCCTCCTCCTGGCCGAGGATGACCTTCGAGTCGATCTCGAACCGCTTGGCGCTGATCTTCTGCTGGCGGGCGACCAGCGAGAGCGCGGAGAGGAAGCAGGCGCCGTAGCCGAGCGCGAAGAGCTCCTCGGGGTTCGTGGCGTCGGGCTGGTCGGCGGGCCCACCCAGCTCCGGCGGGGGCTTGATGGCGAGGTCCGGGGTGCCGTCGAGCGCCGTCGCACGGCCGTCGCGGCCGCCGACGTTGTGGGCGCCGGCCGTGTAGAGGGGCTTCATGGCGGGTCTCATACCCGCCGTCGACCGCGCTCACTTCGATCACTGAAGGCAGAGGTGGGCGGCGTGGGGTGCGTGTGCCGTCAACGTGAGACTCGAGGCCTGCGTATTCCACGACTTTCACGTTGACCCCAACTATTGCGGTCAACGTGAAAGTCGCCGCCTGAAGCGCCACGAGTCTCACGTTGAAGACGCGGTCCAACCCTTCCTTCTTCAGTGATCGCCGTGAACGCGGCCGAAAGACGGAAGGGAACCGATCTTTGGGCCCACGCGGCCGCCTCGGCCAACCGCCAGCTCGCGCGCGCCGTTTGCTCGCCGGGTGGTGGCGGCTAGTACCCGAGGCGGGCGAGCCGCTCGCGCTCGGCCTGGCGCTTGGCCTCGCGCTTCTCCTTGCGCTGGCGCTCGCGCTCGCGCTTCTCCTCGGCGTCGTTGCCGACGATCCGCACGGTCGGCTTGAAGGAGCCGTCGCGCAGGAGGTCCTTGGCGGCGTCCTGGACGGAGCGCCCGCCACCGCCACCGCCGCCGCCGCGGTCCGGGCGCGGGCCGCGATCCTCGCGCCGGCCGCCGCCGCCGCCGCGCTGGCCGCCGCCGCGCTCGCCGTCCGGGCGCGGGCCGCCGCGGCGGGGGCCGCCGCGCCCGCGGCCCTGACGCTCTTCGCGCGGCGGGCGCACCTGCGCCTTGATCTCGCGGACGGGGGTGGAGGCCAGCTTGACCCAGGCCAGGAAGACCGGGTCGCCGGGCGGGAGGCCCTCGGCGGCGTCGCAGCACACCGCCGCCCACTTCTTGGGCTCGCCCTTGTCGTCCTGCTTGGGCTGCAGCGCCTCGCGGACGCGCTCGGCGCCGCCGACGCGCTCGATCGCCGCGGCCAGGACGGCCTGCGCGCGGGCGGGCGACGGGGCGGCCTCGACGGCTTCCTCGGGGGTGGCGCCGGCCTCGGGAGCCGGCGGCGCTTCGGGAGCGGGCGCGGCCTCGGCCTCGGGAGCCGGCGGCGCTTCGGGAACGGGCGCGGCCTCGGCCTCGGGCGCGGCCACCGGCTCGGCCGCCACCGCCGCCTCGACCTGCTCCGGAGCAGGCGCGTCACCC
>DASVQH010000164.1:0-13487 GCA_036389195.1 Solirubrobacteraceae bacterium | reverse complement strand
TGCGCGTCAGCCGGGAGCTCTTGGAGGCCGAGCGCGCCGAGCTGGCGAGCCAGCGCTCGCGCGGGGAGGCGACCGGCGAGATCCTGCGGGCGATCCAGCGCGACCTCGACATCGAGGAAGCGCGCCTGGGCTGAGGGTCAGCGGCGCCCGAGCAGCGTCCGGTCGAACAGCCCGATCACCCGCCGTTCGTACTCGGCCGGCTGCTGGCGCAGCGCGCCGACGTGGTCGACGTCGGCGTCCCACCACTCGGACGGCTCGCGGGCGGACCGTGCGTACTCGGCGTTGAAGTCGCGCTCGGACGGGAACCGCCGCGACGAGATCAGCAGCAGCGGGGTGGGGGAGACGCGGGCGACGAGCTCGCGCAGCGGCGGGCCGGGCGACGAGCCGCTGAACACCCGCACCGCCGCGATCAGCGGCCAGAAGTACGCGGTGTCGGGGGTGAAGTCGATGTCGGCGGTCGACCGCGCGGTCGCGCCGTCGGCGACCAGCGCGGCGATGGCCTTGTCGCGCGCGGCGACCTGGATCAGCACGTCGGCGCCGGTGGAGAGCCCGATGGCGCCGATGCGGCCGTCGTCGACGTCCCGCCGCGAGCGCAGGAACGCCAGCGCGCCCTCGACGTCCTTGGGCCAGTCCCAGCCGAAGGCGTTCGGGCTGCCCTCGCTCTCGCCGCGCCCGCGCGCGTCGTAGAGCAGGACGCCGTAGCCGTGGCGCGCGAGCAGCCGCGCGTGCCGGCGCGCGCCGAGGCGGTCCCCGCCGCCGCCGTGGACGATGACCACCGCCGCGCCGTTGCGCGACGCGACGTACCAGCCGGCCAGCTCCAGGCCGTCGGCGGCCGCGAACCGGACCGGCGCGTAGGCGGCGCTCGGCGGGTCGCCGATCGGCTCGCGGAACTTGTGCGTCTGCACGATCGCCCCACCGAGGGGCATCAGGACCCAGTACGCCAGCAGGAGCGCGCCGATCGTGCCGAGCGCGCGGTTGCGCCAGCGGTGCTCCCCCGCGGGGTGGCGCAGCGGGATCGCCACGGCGAGGCCGACCAGCGCGACGCCGGCGAGCGCGGCCAGGACGCCGGTGACGTCGGCGCGGCCGAGGCCGTCGACGGCGGCGTGGACGGCGTGCTGGACGCCGTTGGCCAGCGCCGCGACGCCGAAGGTCAGCGCGAGCGCCGCGCGCCAGCCGGGTCGCAGCCGGCCGAAGGCGGCGATCCCGGCCGCCGCCACGGCGACCGTGAGCACGCCGGCGACGGCGTGCTCGCCGATCCCGACGCCGGGCTGGCGGCTGACGAACGCGTCGTCGAGGGCGTGCAGGAGCGCGACCAGCGTCGCGCCCCTGAAGATCCGCGCCTCACTCATGCTGCAGCGCCCGCAGGACGTCGAGGCGCGCCGCCCGGCGGGCCGGCAGGACCGCCGCGACGATGCCGACCAAGACGGTCGCCACGACGAACAGCACGAGCGAGCCGGCCGGCAGGGCGAACGCGAAGCCGCTGTCGGGCAGCGCGCCGCTGACGATCGCCGCGAGGCCGATCCCGGCCAGGATCCCGAACGCCCCGCCCAGCAGCGCCGTGACGACGCTCTCGTGGCGGATCATCCGGCGCACCTGGCCGCGCGTCATCCCGATGGCCCGCAGCATCCCCAGCTCGCGCGTGCGTTCGAACACCGTCAGCACCAGGGTGTTGATGATGCCGAACAAGCTGACCAGCACCGACAGACCGAGCAGCACGTAGAGGATGTTCAGCGTCTGCGACAGGGTCGCGACCTGCGCGTCCTTGAACTGGTCGCGCGTCTGGAGCTTCGCGGCCGGGAAGCCGGCGACCGTCCGCTCCAGCGCCGCCGTGTTGGCCGCGCTCACCCCGCCTCCATCTCCACGAACGTGAAGTCGTTGCGCGGATTGGGGAACGTGCGGTCGAAGGCGGCGGTCCCGATCGCGACGTCGCCGAACGGCGAGCCGCCCTTGGGCTCGTTCCAGATGCCGCGCACGGTCAGGCGCAGGTCCGTCCCGGTCGGCGTGGACAGGACCAGCGGCGACCCGATCCGCAGGCCGCGCTCGTCCGCCCACTTGCGGGTGACGAAGACGCCGTCGTCGCCGAGCTGCGCCGGGACCGCGTCGGAGCCCTGGTCCCAGTCGATCCGCAGCGTCTGCGCGATGCGCGGGCCGACCGCGCTGATCATCAGGTCCTTGCCGTCCAGCTTCGCCTTGCCGCTGCGCACGCCGGCCACCGCGGCGACCCCGGGGGCGCGGGCGACGGCCCGCTCGGCCTCGGGCGCCAGGGCGGGGAAGCCGGTCTCCGCGGTCAGCGCGTAGTCGGCGGTGAACAGCTCGTCGACCGAGTCGACGAACGAGCTGCGCAGGCCGTTGGCCAGGACGGCCACGAACGTCACCAGAGCGAGGCCGATCATCAGCGCCGCGGCGGTCGAGGCCGTGCGGCCGGGATTGCGGGTCGCGTTGCGGGCGGCCAGCGCGCCGGCCGGCCCGCCCAGGCGCGCCGACGGCCACCCGAGCACGCGCACCGCCGCCCGCACCACGCGCGCGGTGAGCGCCCCGCCGAGCCGCCCGAAGCGGCCGGGCGGCAGGACGGCGCCCTCGCGCACCGCGGCGATCGGCGGCACGCGAGTCGCGCGCACCGCGGGCCGCAGCGCCGCCAGCAACGTGATGAGGATGCCCACCAGCAGGCTGACGACGACCGTGCGCCCGGTCAGCACCGCGCCGTCGTCGGGGAGGTCGATGCCGATCCCCGCCAGCAGCGCGCCGAGGCCCTTGGCCAGCCCGAGCCCGAGGAACAGCCCGGCGACCGACGCGACCGCGCCGACGGCGAGCGCCTCGACGATCACCGACGTGAGCACCTGGCGGCGCGAGCCGCCGAGCGTCCGCAGAGTGGCCAGCTCGCGGGTCCGCTGGGCGATGGTGATCGAGAGCGTGTTGGCGATCACGAAGCCGCCGACCAGCAGCGCGATGGCGCCGAAGGCGAGCAGGAAGTAGCGCAGGAACGCGAGGCCGTCGCTGGTGTCCGCGCTCTCGGCCTTCGCCTGGGCCAGCCCGCTGCGCACCTGCGCGGCGGCGGGCAGGTGCGGGGCGATGGCCCGCTGCAGCGCGCCCGTCCCCACGTCGCCGTCGCCGGTCACGCGGACGAGGTCGAGCCGGCCCGCCTTGGCGAACAGGCGCTGCGCGGTGGCGAGGTCGAACACGGCGATCGTCGCGCCGCCGATCGAGTCGAGCTCCCCGAGCCGGACGATCCCGGCGATCCGGTAGGAGCGCGCCGGCCCGCGGGTGGCCACGCGGATCGCGTCGCCGACGCGGTAGCCCGCGTCCTCCGCGGCGGCGCGGTCGATCGCCACCTCGCCGGGGCCGGACGGCCACGCGCCGCCCGCCAGCACGAGCGGGTTGAGGTCGCCGGCCTCCTCGCCGTCGAGCCCGAAGGCCATCGGCGGGACGCCGCCCTTGCCGAGCGCGTCGCCGTGCCGGTCGATCAGCCGCGCGGTGTCGACGATGCCGCCGGCCGCGGCCTTCACCTCGGGCAGGCGCCGGACCTGGTCGAGCACGCCGGCGGGGAAGCCCCCGGGGCCGGCCTGCTCCTGTCCGAAGCTCGTGCGCTCGCTGATGACGACGTCCGAGCCGTCGTAGGACTGCGTGTACGCGGCGTCGAAGCCGCGATCGATGGTGTCGGTGAGGACGAACGTGCCGCTCACCATGGCCACGCCGAGCACGATGGCCAGCGCGGTGAGCGCCGAGCGCAGCTTGCGCCCGGCCAGCCCCCGCAGCGCGACGCGCGTCATGGCCGGCTCACCTCCTCCAGCGCCGCCAGAACCTCGCGGCCGCTCGAGCGGCCGAGCTCCTTGACGATCCGGCCATCGGCCAGGAAGAGGACGCGGTCGGCGATCGCCGCCGCGTTGGCGTCGTGCGTGACCATCACCGTGGTCTGGCCGTAGGCGTCGACCGAGGTGCGCAGCAGGTCGAGGATCTCGCCGGTGGTCCGCGAGTCGAGGTTGCCGGTGGGCTCGTCGGCGAACACCACGGCCGGGCGCGAGACCAGCGCCCGGGCGACCGCGACGCGCTGCTGCTGGCCGCCCGACATCTCGGCGGGCCGGTGCCGCCGGCGCTCGGCCAGGCCGACGCGCGTGATCAGCTCCTCCACCCACGCCGGGTCGGCGTCCTGCCCGGCCAGCGTCAGCGGGAGCACGACGTTCTCCTGCGCCGTGAGCATCGGGAGCAGGTTGAAGAACTGGAAGATGAAGCCGACGCGCTTGCGGCGCAGCCGCGTCAGCTCGGCGTCCGCGAGCCGGCCGATCTGCGTGTCGTCGATCCACACCTCGCCCGACGTCGGCCGGTCGAGGCCCGCGAGGATGTGCATGAGCGTCGACTTGCCCGAGCCCGACGGGCCCATGATCGCCGTCAGCTCGCCCTCGAGGATCGAGAGCGAGACGCCGCGCAGGGCGTCGACGGCGGTGTCGCCGCTGCCGAAGCGGCGGACGATCTCGCGGCCCGCGACGCGGACCGCCGGCTGCTCGGTGTCAGGCGCCGCGAGGGCGCCGGTGGATGCCTGCATGACGGGGTCTCCTCCTCGAAGCTCTCTGACCCCAGCGACGCTACGGACGACGCGGGCCCCTGTCGTCGGGCGTGCCGACGATCTTCGGTCGGCGCGCCGTGGGAGCCGGGGGGCGCCGGTCTCGGACGCCGGGGCGAGGCAGGTCAGACCTGGGGTGGAGGCGGATCGGACCCAGCTCCGATGCGCGCCCGGCGCCGGCCCGGTTACGGTGCGCGCGTGCCCCCTCGCCTGGCGCGCCGAGCCATCGACGTCGCGGTCGTCGCGATGGCGATCCTTGCGCTGGTCGAGAGCGTCGCCGATCCCCGGCTGACGCCGCGGGCGGTCACGGTTCCGGCGGCGCTGTTGTTCACGCTGCCGCTGCTGGCGCGCGAGCGGTACCCGTTCGCCGCCCCGGTGGTCGTCTTCGCGACGCTGGCCGCCGAGGCGCTGCTTCCGGGCGCGCTCGTCTCGGGCACGGAGTCCAACGTGTTCCCGCTCATCCTGGCCTTCGCGGTGGCGGGCGTCCACCCCGACGAGCGCCGGGCGCTGGCCGCGGGCGCCGTCGGCTACGCGGCGATCGGGCTGATCGTGCTGCTCGACACGACCGGTCCCGGCGACGTCGTGCGGATCTTCGTCCTGTGCGCCGCCGCGTGGGTGATCGGCCGCGTCATCGGCGACCGCAACCGGCGCGCCGCCGAGTCCGAGAGCCGCGCGGCGCGGCTGGAGCGCGACCACGAGACGGCGGTGCTGGCCGAGCGCGCGCGGATCGCCGGCGAGCTGCACGACGTGCTCGCCCACAGCGTGAGCGTGATGACGGTGCAGGCCGGCGCCGCCCGCATGCTGCTCGACGAGGACCCGGAGCGGGCGCGCGCGCCGCTGACCGCGGTCGAGGAGACCGGCCGCCAGGCGCTCGGCGAGATGCGGCGCCTGCTGGGGATCCTGCGCGGCACCGACGACGAGGGCACGCTCGCGCCCCAGCCGGGCATCGGGCAGCTCGACGCGCTGATCGGGCAGGTCCAGGCCGCCGGCCTGACGGTCGACCTGAGCGCCGCCGGCGAGCCCCGCGAGCTGCCGCCGGGCGTCGATCTCACCGCCTACCGCCTGGTCCAGGAGGCGCTGACCAACGTGCTCAAGCACGCCGGCGCGGCACGCGCGCACGTGAGCGTGCGCTTCGAGCCCGACCGCCTGGAGCTCGAGGTCGTCAACACCGGGCACGTCGTGCCCGGCGCGGGCGCCAACGGCAGCGGCAGCGGCGGCCACGGGCTCATCGGGATGCGCCAGCGGGTCGCCCTCTACGGCGGCGAGCTCGAAGCGGGCCCGCGGCCGCAGGGCGGCTACGCGGTCCGCGCCCGCCTGCCGACCGGAGCCGAGGCGCCGCGATGATCCGCGTCCTGATCGTCGACGACCAGGCGCTCGTCCGCGGCGGCTTCCGGCTGATCCTCGAGTCCCAGCGCGACATCGAGGTCGTCGCCGAGGCCGCCGACGGCCTCGAGGGGCTCCAGCGGGCGGCCGAGCTGCGGCCCGACGTCGTGCTCATGGACGTCCGGATGCCGCAGCTCGACGGCATCGAGGCCACGCGCCGCCTGCTGGCCCGCGACGGCGGCCCCCGCGTCCTGATCCTCACGACCTTCGACGCCGACCACTACGTGTACGACGCCATGAAGGCCGGCGCCAGCGGGTTCCTGCTCAAGGACGTGCGGCCCGAGCAGCTCGCCGAGGCGGTCCGGACCGTCGCCGCCGGGGACGCGCTGCTGGCCCCGGCGATCACCCGGCGGCTGATCGAGCAGTTCGTCCGCCGCCCGCCGCCCGGCTCGCGCGCGCCGCAGCAGCTCGCCGAGCTGACCGAGCGCGAGCTCGACGTCCTGCGCCTGATCGCCCGTGGGTCCTCCAACGGCGAGATCGCCGCCGAGCTGTTCGTCACCGAGGCGACGGTCAAGACCCACATCACGCACATCCTCACCAAGCTCGGGCTGCGCGACCGCGTCCAGGCCGTCGTCGTCGCCTACGAGTCCGGGCTCGTGCAGCCGGGGGAGCACGCGGGCTGAGCGACGCCCGCCTCAGCCCCGCGGGACGCCCTCGTTGAGCTCGCGGACGGTGCGCAGGACGTCGCTGTCGTCGTAGAAGTCGACGGCGATCGCGTTGACGGGCCGGCCCAGCGCGGTCCGGCACGCTTGCGCGCGGCGCAGCAGCGAGCGCCGGTCGCCGACGGCGCGGTTCTCGGCGGCGGGCGGCGGGAAGCGGTCGATCCACTGGTTCATGAACAGCAGCGGGCTGTCGGGGGTGCCGCGGCCCGCGACGCACGCCGTGCGCGACTTCAGCAGCGAGCTGATCTGCGTGTCTTGGAGGAACAGGAAGCCGGGCTGGTACCAGGGCGCGTCGCCGCCGTCGCCCTGGTCGAGCACGACGAGGCGCCGGCCGCTCGCGATCATCTCGCGCAGGGTCGGCAGCGGCGCGCCGCCGCGCGGCAGGGTGGCGAGATAGGGCTCGAGCTTCGCCTTCTCGAAGGCTGCCTCGATCTCGCCGGGCTCGACGCTCGACTCCAGGAACACGACGACCACCTCCGCGCGGTTGCGCTCCAGGAACCCGCGGAGGTCGCGCAGCGTGTCGCGCAGCGGCTCGGCGCCCAGCTCGCACAGCGAGTGGCAGAGGTAGATCGCGCGCTTGCCGTTCGACAGGACGAGCCCGAGCCGGCCGGCGAGCTGCTCGGCGGC
Source organism: Solirubrobacteraceae bacterium (assembly GCA_036389195.1). Taxonomy (GTDB): domain Bacteria; phylum Actinomycetota; class Thermoleophilia; order Solirubrobacterales; family Solirubrobacteraceae; genus JACCYI01. The sequence goes on along the minus strand of DASVQH010000164.1, from coordinate 6,260 downwards.
GCGCGTCGCGTCGGGGCCGAGCTTGGCCGCGACCCGGTTGCGGGTCGTCCCCTCGGCCTCCAGATCGGTGCGGATGCGGCCGCGCGGGTCGGCGATCCCGTAGTGGGGGTCGACCAGCAGCAGCCGGATGCCGTCGGCGAGCTGGCGCGGGATCGCGCGCTTCTGGTTGGCGAAGAACCAGCCGGGGCGGTCGGCCGCCGACATCGAGTTGTGGGTCCCGGCGAAGACGACCTGGTCGAGCCGCTTGGAGCACAGCGACGGCAGCCCGTTGCAGGCGACGATCTCGTCCTCGGCGGGCGGGTCGGCGTCGCCCGTGCGGGTGGCGGCGAGCGTGAGGGCGACGGCGACGACGACGACGGCGGCGCCGGCCGACAGCACCAGCCGGCGCCGGCGCGGGCTCGCCCGCCGCCGGGGCAGGCGGCCGGCCGAGCGCGACGCCAGGCCGACCAGCTCGGTCAGCCCCAGCACCGCCAGGCACAGCGCGACCGTCACCGCCGCCGCCGCGCGCACCTCCTGGCCGCCCAGCGCCACCAGCAGGCCCGCCGCGACGAGCAGGGCGCCGCGCGCCGCGCGCGCCGCCGGCGGGAGCCCGCCGCCCGCCACGAGCTCGGCGGCCTGGCGCAGCGCCCCCGCCCGGTCGACGCGCGCGCGCACCAGCAGCGTGGCTGCGACGAGGACCGTCCCGCCCAGCGCGGCGATCTGGAACCAGCGCGCCAACCCGCCGGCCAGCGCGTCCCAGGCCGCGCCCGCGGCGGCGCGCGCGTCCTCCGGGGCGACCACCCCGACCTCCGACGCGTGCGCGACCGTCTGCGCCCGCAGCGCCGCCACGATCGCCAGGCCGGCGACCCCGATCGCGACCAGCGCGACGCCCGCCTGGCGCACCGCGCGCTGGCGGTCCTCCGCCACGGCGATCGCCGCGAGCAGCAGCGCCCCCGCCGCGACGAGCAGCAGCGGCGCGGCGATCCCGCTCCCCTGGGCCACGCGGGCGGCCCAGACGCCGGCGTCGCTGCGGCGGATCGCGGCGATCCGCGGCGACACGTCGGTGGGGATGGCGCGCGCCACGTCCGGGGCGACGGTCCGCAGGCTCGGCCGCAGCACCTCGGCCGCGTCCTGCAGCTCGACCACCACGTCGCGGTCGCCCTCCAGCAGCAGGCCGTGCACCGCGACCGCCGTGCTGCGCAGCACCTGGGCGAACGCGTCGGTGTCCAGCACCGCCTCGACCGCCGCGAGGACGAGCGGCCGCGACGCGACGAGATCCGGCGACGCCCGCTCCAGCAGCCCGACGGCGACCTGCTCGGCGATCACGTCGCGCGCCTGCTCGGAGCGCAGCGCCGTCACGGCGTGGTCGGCGAACCGGTTCGGGTCGGCCAGCTCGGCGCGCACGTAGGCCGCGATCAGCCCGACCACGGCCAGCGGCACGGCGACGGCGAGCAGCCACCCGGGCAGTCGGTTCGATCGCCGCGGGCGCACGGGGCGCTGCCTACCCCGCGGTGCGGGGCTTGCCCTACTTGCCGCCCCGCGCGGCGGCGAGGCTCTCCTCCAGCGCGGCCATCAGGTCGGGCAGCGGCGAGGTCTCCTTCTCCTCCGCCGGCGCCTTGATGGTCTTGCCGGCCTTCTTGCGCTCGATGACGTCGTACAGGCGCTCGCGGTAGCGGTCCTCGTAGCGCGCCGGGTCCCAGTCGACGCTCATCGCCTCGATCAGCGCGACCGCCTCGTCGAGCGCCTTGGAGGCCGGCTTCTTCGCGCCCTCGGGCGCGATCCCGTCGCGCGGGCGCAGCTCGTCGTGGAAGAGCATCGTGGTCAGCGCGAGCCGGCCGTCGCGCACGCGGATGAGCACGAGCGACTCCTTGGTGCGCATCACGAAGCGCCCGAGCGCGGCGCGCTCGGAGGCGCCCATGGTCTCGACGAGCAGCTGGTAGGCGCGCAGCGCGCCCTCGCCGTCGCCCGCCGGCAGCAGGAAGTACGGGTGGTCGAAGTAGACCGGCTCGACTTCGGCGAGGTCGACGAACGCCTCGATGTCGATCGTGCGCGTCTTGCGTGGGGCGACGGTCGCGAGGTCCTCGTCGGAGAGCACGACCTGGCCGCCGTCCTCGAGCTCGTAGCCGCTGCCGATCTCGTCGTAGCCGACCTGCTTGTCCTCCTCCTTGCAGTAGCGGCGCGTCTCGATGCGCGCGCCGTCGGCCTCGTGCAGCTGGTTGAAGTGCACGCCGACGTCGCGCCGCGCGCTGAACAGGCGCACGGGGACGTTGATGAGCCCGAAGCTCAGGGATCCGCTCCACAGCGACCGCGGCATGGCGAGCTCAGCGCCCCTTCTTCTTCTGCGCGCCGGCGTCGAGGCTCGCCTGCAGCGCCGCCATCAGGTCGTCGTCGTCCTCGGCGGGCGCCTCCTCGGCCGGCGCCTCGATCTTCTCGCCGGCGGCCTTGCGCCCGATCAGGTCGAGGACCGCCTCGCGGTACTCGTCGCGGTAGCGGTCGGGCTCGAAGTCCTCGTGCAGCGAGGTGAGCAGCGCGCCGGCCATCTTGACCTCGCGCTCGGTCGGCCCGCGCTGGGGCTCGGCCAGCTCGAGGTCCCCGCCGGAGACGACCTCGTCGGCGAAGTTCATCGTGTGCAGGGCGAGGATGTCGCCGAGCGGGACGATGGCCGCCAGGTACTCCTTGTTGTGGAAGGTGAAGCGTCCGATCGCCGCGCGCCCCGTCTTCGACAGCGCGGCGTGCAGCAGCCGGTAGGCGTCGTCGCCGTCCTTGCCGGGGCCGAGGTAGTAGGCGCGGTTGTAGTAGACGGGGTCGATCGCGTCCGCCTCGACGAAGTCCTCGACGTCCACGTAGCGGGTCCGCCCGCCGGCCGCTGCCGTGATCTCGTCCTTCTCGAGCACCACGTACTCGTTCTCGCCCACCTCGAAGCCCTTGACCACCTCCTTGTACGGGACCTCGACCTCCTCGGCCGAGCAGAAGCGGCGGTGCTCGATCGGCGAGCCGTCCTCGAGGTGGACCTCCTTGAAGCTGACCGTCTGGGACTGGACGGCCGAGTAGAGCTTGACCGGGACGCCCATGGCGGCCACGAGGATCGTCCCGTTCCACAGCGATCGAGGCACGCCCGAACCGTACCCGCTGAGGCGGCGGGGCCTATCGTTCGCCGCCATGCGAACGACGAGCCTGGCGTGCGCGGCCCTCGTGGCCCTGCTGTCCCTCCTCGCGGCGACGCCGGCCGGGGCGGCCGGCCGCTGCGGCGACCATCCCTGGTGCGACACGAGCCTCGGCCCGGACGAGCGCGCCGGGCTGCTGCTGGGGGCCCTGACCCGCGACGAGCGGATCTCGCTGCTGGCCGGCGACGAGCTGACCGGCGTCTCCGGGCGCGAGGGCGCGCACACCGGGACGAGCCTCGGCGTCGACCGCGTCGGGCTGCCGCCGATCTTCTTCTCAGACGGCCCGGTCGGCACCCGCCAGGGCAAGGCGACCGGCATGCCGTCGCCGATGACGCTCGCGTCGACCTTCGACGGCGCCGCCGCGATGCGCCACGCCGAGATCGTCGGCGACGAGGTGCGCAAGAAGGGCAACGACGTGGTCTTCGCCCCCGCGGTCAACATGCTGCGCACGCCGCTCAACGGGCGCACCTTCGAGTACTTCGGCGAGGACCCGTTCCTGGCCGGCCGGATGGCCGCGGGCTGGACGCGCGGCGTGCAGTCGCAGGGCGTGATCGCCAACGTCAAGCACTTCGCGGTCAACAACCAGGAGGGCCGCGGCCGGCAGACCCAGGGGACGCCGATCGGCGCCGGGGTCCAGGGCTCGCGGCTCTCGGTGAACGCGCGCCTCGACGAGCGCGCGCTGCGCGAGATCTACCTGCCGCAGTTCGAGGCCGCGGTGCGCGAGGCCGGCGCGGGCTCGGTGATGTGCGCCTATCCGCGCGTCAACGGCGCCTACGCGTGCGAGAACCAGCATCTGCTCGAGGACGTCCTCAAGCGCGACTGGCGGTTCCCGGGCTTCGTGCTGACGGACTACGGAGCGGCCAAGAGCACGGTCAACTCGCTCAACAACGGGCTCGACCTCGACATCTGGCCGGCCGTCGTCTACCGCCCGGAGCTCGTCAACGCCGCGCTGGCGGCCGGCCAGGCCTCCGAGGCCGCGGTCGACGAGCACGTGCGCCGCCAGCTGCGCACGCTGTTCGCCTTCGGGTTCTTCGACCGGCCGGCCTACGTCGACGACACGACGCAGATCGACCAGGCGGCCCACGACGCCGCGGCCGCCGACCTCGAGCAGCGCGGCATGGTCCTGCTGGAGAACGACGGCGGGATCCTGCCGCTCGACGCCGGCCGCACAGGCAAGCTGGCGCTGATCGGCCCGGAAGCCGCCGCGATCCGCGACGGCGGCGGGTCCTCGGCCATCGACGAGTTCAAGCTCACCACCCCGCGGCAGGGGATCGAGGCGCGTCTCGGTGCCGAGAAGGTCGCGTTCGACGACGGCACGGACCCGGCGCGCGCCGCCCAGGTGGCCAAGGCCGCCGATGTCGCCGTCGTGGTGGTCGGCGACCGCATGACCGAGGGCGTCGACAAGGAGTGCATGGGGCTCAACTGCAGCCAGGCCGACCGGACCGACCGCGACGCGCTGATCGAGGCCGTCGCCGCCGCCCAGCCACGCACCGTCGTGGTCCTGCAGACCGGCGGCCCGGTGCTCACCCCGTGGCGCGACAAGGTCCCCGGATTGCTGGAGGCCTGGTACCCGGGCCAGAACGGCGGCACGGCGATCGCCCGCGTGCTGTTCGGCGACGCCGAGCCGGGCGGGCGCCTGCCCGCGACCTTCCCGCTCTCCGAGGCCGACGAGCCGACAGCCGGCGATCCCGAGAAGTACCCGGGGGTGGGGGAGACCGTCACCTACAAGGAGGGCGTGTTCATCGGCTACCGCTGGTTCGACGAGCGCGACCTCGGCGTGGCCTACCCGTTCGGCTACGGGCTCGGCTACACGAGCTTCGCGATCCGCGGGCTGCGCTTGGAGCCCGGCGACGACGCGACGGTGAGCGTCGCGGTCACCAACACCGGCAAGCGGGCCGGGACGGCGGCGCCGCAGCTCTACGTCGGGATGCCCGACCCGGCGCCGGGGATCCCGCAGCCGCCGCGCCAGCTCAAGGGCTTCGAGCGCGTGACGCTGAAGCCGGGGGAGACCCGGCGCGTGCGCTTCGCGCTCGACGAGCGCGCGTTCTCCTACTGGGACACGCGCGCGGACGGCTGGCGCGTCGCGCCCGGCTGCTTCCGGATCGCCGTCGGGCAGCACTCGCGCGACGCCGCCGTCACCGGCGTGATCGGCCGCGGCGCGGCGTGCGGCGGCGCGCTGCAGCTGCCGCGCAGCACCCGCAGCTGTACCAGCCGCCGCGTCATCACGATCAACCTGCGGCGCGCCATCCGGCGTTCCGCGCGGGTGACCTACGCCGGGCGGCGCGCCAAGGTGGTGCGCCGCGGCCGCCGCCTGCGGGCGAAGATCGACCTGCGGGGACTGCCGAAGCGGCGCGTGGTCGTGCGCGCCGTCGGGCGCTCGGAGCGCGGGCGCAAGGTGCGCGACGTCCGGGTCTACCGGACGTGCGCGAAGAAGGCGCGCAAGCGCGGCTAGCGGCGGTGGAGCTCCGCCAGCTGCGCTACTTCGCCGCCGTCGCGCGCCACGGGAGCTTCACGCGCGCGGCGGAGGAGCTGTGGGTCACGCAGTCGGCGCTCTCCCAGCAGGTGCGCCGGCTGGAGGCGGAGCTGGGCGTCGAGCTGCTGCGGCGCACCTCGCGCGGCGCGGAGCTGACCGCGGCCGGCGAGGACCTGCTGCCGCGCGCCGAGGCGATCGGCGCGGAGGTCGCCCACGCCCGCGCCGAGCTCGACCGCCACGCCGGCGCCACCCGCGGGCGCGTTCGCGTCGCGGCGGCGCCGATGGACGCGCCCGGGCTCGCGGGCGCGCTCGCCGCGTTCCACCGGGAGCATCCCGGCCTGCAGATCGCCCTGCGTCATGCGCCGGCCGCCGAGGTCGCGGCGCTCGTGGCGGGCGGGGCGGCCGACGTCGGGGTGGCCAGCCTGCTCGGGCCGGCGCCCGAGGGCGTCGTCGCCACGCCGGCCGCCGAGGAGCCGCTGCGCGCGATGCTCCCGCCCGGCGACGTCCCGGACGCGCCGCTGCCCGTCGCCGCGCTGCGCGAGCGGCCGTTCATCCTCGCCGAGCGCGGGACCGCGCTGCGCGAGACGGTCATGGCGGCGTGCCAGGCCGCGGGGTTCAGCCCCGTCCCGGTCTTCGAGGTCTCC
>DASVQH010000163.1:0-4551 GCA_036389195.1 Solirubrobacteraceae bacterium | reverse complement strand
CGAAGACGAGGCGGCCGAGGGCGGAGTGGCGCGAGAAGCCGGTCCCGGCCCACCACACGACCGCCTGGTGCTGCGCGCGCGTGAGCGCGACGTAGGCGAGCCGCAGGTCCTCGCCGCGCTGCTCGGCCAGGTGCGCCTCCTGGTGGTGGCGGAAGTCCGGTCCGCCGAGCCCGACGTCGACCACGCGCTCGCCGTCGGGCTCGTGGTAGGCGATCGGCTGGGCGCCGGGCGGGATGTAGCCGGGCTCCCACAGGTCCGGGCAGTAGACGACGGGGAACTCCAGGCCCTTGCTGCGGTGGATGGTCAGCACCTGCACCGCGTCGGCGTCGGACTCCAGCCGGCGGATGCGCTCCTCGTCGGCGTTCTCGCGCTCGGCGGCGGCGACGCGCCGGCGCAGCCAGCCGCTCAGCGCGGTGGCGCCGAGCTGCTCGGCGGTGGCGACGGCGTGCAGCAGCTGCGCGACGTGGCGCAGGTCGGTGAGCGCCCGCTCGCCGTCGAGGGTCGCCAGCACCCGCGCCGGCAGCGCCTCGCCGGCCGTCACGGCCTCCATCAGCGCGGCGACGCCCTGGACGCGCAGGACCCGGGCCCAGCGGTGCAGGCGGCGGTGGACGTCCTCCCAGCCGGCGTCATCGGCCAGCGCCACGCGCTCGGCGCTCCAGCCGATGAACGGCGTCAGCGCGGCGGCCCGCGCGCGGCCGGTCGCCGCCGGGCGCTCGAGCGCTTCCAGCAGCACGAGCCACTCGCGCGCCGACAGCGTCGCGAAGACGCTCGTGCCGCCGCCGATGACCGCGCGGATCCCCGCCGCGGTCAGCGCGTCGCGGATCAGCGCCGCAGTGCGGTTGCGGCTGACCAGCACCGCCACGTGCCCGGGGCGCATCGGCTCGGCCGTGGTCACCGTCCCGTCGTCGCGGCGCTGCTCGAGCGTGGCGCCCGACGCCAGCAGCCGGGCGACGTCGGCGGCGAGGTCCTCGGCGATGTGCGCGCGCGCCGCGGGGGCGCTCGCATACTCGCGCGGGGTCAGGGCCACGTGGCCGTCGGCGCGGTGCACGACGCGGACGCGCAGCGGCGCGGCGACCGGCGCGCCCAGCAGTCGCGGCGCCTGGTTGGCGGGCGCGGCGCGCACGCGCCGGTAGACGATGCCCTCGTGGCCGAGTCGCGCGCCGTCGAACAGCGCGTCGTAGGCGTCGATGAGCCCCTGGTCCGAGCGCCAGTTGACCTCGAGCGTCTGGGGCGCGCCCGCCGCCTGCGCGGCCTTCAGGTAGGCGTAGACGTCCGCGCCGCGGAACGCGTAGATCGCCTGCTTGGGGTCGCCGATGAGCACGAGCGTCGTCTCGCCGTCGCCGAACGCCCGCTCGAAGATCTCCCACTGCACGCGGTCGGTGTCCTGGAACTCGTCGACGAGCACGACGCCGAAGCGCCGGCGCAGCAGCTTCACGGCGTCCTCGCCGTCCAGCGCGTCGCGCAGGCGCGTCAGCAGGTCGTCGTAGGTCATCACCGCGAGCCGGCGCTTGCGCGCGCGCAGCTCCTGGCGCGCCGCCTCGGCGAGCCGCACGCGCATGGCCTCGACGGACTCGGCGGGTGCGCCGGCGGGCTCCAGCCGCGCGTCGAGGCCGCGCACGCCCGCCTGGGCCACCCTGAACGCCTGCGCGCAGTCGAAGTCCGGCGTGTCGCGGCCGTGGAAGCGGCGCACGAAGAGGTCGTCGACGACCTCCTCGAGCAGGTCGGCGTCGTCCTCCACGAACGCCGTCCCGTCCTCGACGTCGCCGGCGATCCCCAGCCCCTGCAGGACCTCCTGGCAGAAGCCGTGGATGGTGGCGATGGTCGCCGCGTCGAAGTCGGCGAGCGCCGTGGCCAGGCGCTCGCGCCGCGCCGCCACGGCCGGGGGGTCTCCCTCCGCGAGCAGCTGCGCGACCTCGTCGCCCGGGGGCGCCGGCGCGCCGGCCAGGGCCCCGGCCAGCGCCCGCTCGACGGCGACGAGCCGCTCGCGGACCCGGTCGCGCAGCTCGCCCGTGGCCATGCGCGTGAAGGTCACGAGCAGCAGGCGCTCGAGCGGCGTGCCCTCGGCGACGTAGCGCGCCGCAAGGCCGGCGATCGTGTACGTCTTGCCCGTCCCGGCGCTGGCTTCGAGCACGGTGACGCCGCGTGGCAGCGGCCCGCGCACGTCGAACGGCCGCACCGCCGTCGCGCTCACGACCGGTCCTCGACCTTCTCGATCGCCAGCAGCGGCGCCCACAGCCGCCGGGCGTAGCGGCCGAACCGGCTCGGCTCCGTCTCGTCCCACCCGTCGCCGCGCTCGTCGTCGCGCGGCAGCTGCTCGAGCAGCTCCGTGAAGTCCAGCACGCCGCCGTGGACCAGCTGGTGCTCGAGGTCGCGGTCCTCCTTGTCGAAGCGGTCGGACTTCCAGACGTTGCGGCCGGCCGCCTCGGCGTTCAGGTTGCGCGCCGCCGCGTTCGCGTAGGCGGCCGAGGACAGGCAGGCGATCGGCAGCGGCTCGCGCATCCCGCGGTCGAAGAGGTCGACGAGCGTCGTCAGCTGCGCGAGCGCGGTGGCGCGGCGGCCCTCCGGGTCCGGGGCGAGCGGCGGGATCCGCGCCAGGGTCACGACGGACTCGCGGGCCTCCGCGCGGCCGATCACGAGCGCCGACACCGGGCGCTCGGGCCGCGCCGCCGTCAGCGCCAGCCAGCGCACCCACATGGCGAGCCGATGGCGCGCCGAGACGCGGGAGTAGATGACCGCGGCGAGCACGTCGCCGCGCAGGCCGGGAACCGTGCCGCGCAGGGAGCGCCCGCCGGGCAGCTCGACGCGCACGTCGACGGGGTCCGGGTCGCCGGGCGGGCCGAGCGCCGCCTCGGCCTGTGCGGCGATCGCCTCGACCACCGGGCGGACCTTCTCGATCACGGGCAGCGCCAGCCGCCCGGGCGGCAGCGTGCCGCGCGCGATCTCGGCTTCCACACCGGCGTCGAGGGGCGTGCCCGCCAGCCGCGCCTCCAGCAGCCGCCGCCCGACGCCCCATTCCTGCAGCCCGTCGAGCTGCACGGGCAGCGCGTCCTCGGTCTCGTCGTCGCGGCGGCCCACGCGGACGCCGAGCCGGCCGCGCAGGAACGCCTTGACGGGGTGCTCCGCGAAGCGCACCAGGTCCTCGAGCGCGACGAGCGGCGCGGCCTCGGCGGGCAGCGGGCCGGCGAGGAACGGGCGGGCCGGGGCGCGCTCGCCTTCCAGCGCGCGGGCGCCGGCGAGCATCACGCGATCGAAGCTCCAGGGGCGCCCGGGGATCAGGCGGCCGGGCTCGAAGCTGCGGCGGTCGAACGGCTGCAGCGGGTGCTCGACGACGACCTGGTCGCGGGCGCGCGCGCCGTCGCCGGGCACGCGCACGGTGGCGTCGACCATGTCGAGCAGCTCGCCGACCGGGACGGCGGGCGGCCGCGGCGTGTTCGTCCGCTCGTCGCGGCCGCTGTACGTGACGACCAGCCGGTCGCTCGCCGCCAGCAGCGCGTCGAGCAGCATCTGCCGGTCCTCCGTGCGCGGGTCGCGGTCGCCGAGGCGGGGATCGTCGAGCACGAGGTCGTCGCCGTCGCGCGCCGTGCGGCGGGGGAACGCGCCGTCGTCGAGGCCGAGCAGGCAGACGACCCGGTGCGGGACCGAGCGCATCGGGACGAGCGTGCAGACCGTCAGGTGGCCGGTGCGGAAGTTCGCGCGGGTCGGGCGCCCCTGCAGCCGGTCGGCGAGCAGGGAGCGGATCTCGGGCAGCGCCAGCGGCGCGGTGCTCCCGGCGGCCTCGCGGACCGCGTCGTCGAGCAGCCGCTCGAGCTGCGCGCGCTGCCAGGTCTCGCGCGGCGGCGCGGCGCAGAGGGCGTCGGCGGCCGCGCCGATCGCCTCGGCCCAGCCGGCGACGGGCATCGGGACGGACAGCGCGTCGACCGCCCCGCGCAGGCGGTCGAGCAGCTCGGCCAGCCGCCCGGCCAGCTCGATCGCGCCGCTCTCGACGTCGTCGAGCGGCAGCACCGGCCCGAACCGCCGCGGGCCGGCCTCGGCCATCGCGACGCCGACGAGGATCCGGTCGAGGCCCGCGCGCCAGGTGCCCGCGTCGAGCGCGTCGAGCTTGAACGGAGCCCGGTGCGGCGCGTCGAGGCCCCAGCGGATGCCGCTGTCGGCCACCCAGTCCTCGATCCGCGCGATCTCGTCGTCGTCGAAGCGGAAGCGGCGGCGCACCGGCTCGCGGTCGGCGAGGTCGAGCACCTGCGACGCGGTCAGCCGCTGGTCGGCGAGCTCGAGCAGCCGGGCCACCACGCCGAGGACCGGGTTGGTCTGGCGCAGCGAGCGGTCGGCGAGGCGCACGCGCAGGTCGGGCGGCCGGTCACCGCTGGGCGCGGCCTCGTCGTCCTCGACCACCTCGCCGGCGCCGAACGTGGCGTGCACCAGCGGCGCGAACGCCTCGACGTCCGGGCACATGACGATCACGTCGCGGGGCTCGAGCGTTGTGTCCTCGGCGAGGAGGTGGAGGATCGCGTCGCGGACCACTTCGACTTGGCGGGCGCGGCCGTGGCAGGCGTG
>DASVQH010000162.1:0-18305 GCA_036389195.1 Solirubrobacteraceae bacterium | reverse complement strand
GTGGCGGGGGACGGTGCGGATCGCGGCCAGGACCCGGGGATCGTCGACGTGGCGGCGCAGGAGCCCGACCAGCCGGTCCGCGGCCTCGCTCACCGACGCCGCCCCGCTCAGGCGACCTCGGCGCCGGCCGCGGCCAGCTCGTCGAGCGCGGCCTCGCCGTCGCCGGGCCGGACGTCCACGGGCCGCACGGCGTCGCGCTCGACCCGCACGGCGTAGCCGGCGCGCAGCGCGTCGAGCGCCGTGTTCCTGACGCAGTAGTCGGTCGCCAGCCCGACGACCGTGACCGCGTCGATCCCGCGCTCGCGCAGCAGCGCGTCGAGGTCGGTGGCCTCGAAGCCGGAGTAGCCCTCGGTGGCCGGGTCCTGCCCCTTGTCGATCACCACCTCGATGCGCGAGCGGTCGAGCCCGTCGTGGAGCTCGGCGCCGACGGTCCCCTGCACGCAGTGGTCGGGCCACGGCCCGCCCTGGCGCGCGAAGGACCCGTGCTCGGGCGGATGCCAGTCGCGCGTGGCGACGACGAGGTCGAAGTCGCCCGAGCCGGCCAGCGCGTTGATGCGGCCGGCGATCGCGTCGCCGCCGGGGACGCCGAGCGCGCCGCCCGGCGTGAAGTCGTTCTGGAAGTCGACGACGATCAGGGCTCGGGGCATGACGCCAGGTAGGTCGCCGCCATGTCCTCGTCGCCGTGGCCCGCGTCGATCGCCGTCCCCATCTGCTTCGCGACCGCCTCGATGATCGGCAGCGCCAGATCGGCCTCGGCGGCCGCGTCGAGCACGAGGCCGGCGTCCTTGCGGGCCAGCGCGAGCGAGAAGCTGGCCGGCTCGAAGCTGCGCTCCGTCATCAGCGCGCCCTTGGTGTGGGCGTACTTGGTGTCGAGCGGGCCGCCGCCGATCGTCTGGAAGAACAGCCCGGGGTCCACCCCGAGCTTCTGCGCGAGCGCGACCGTCTCGGCCAGCGACTCGACGAGCCCGAGGATCCACGTGTTGACCGTCAGCTTGAGCCGCGTGCCCGCGCCCGCCTCTCCGGCGCGGACCGTCTTGAGCGCGATGGCGTCGAATATCGCGCCGCAGGCGTCGATGGCGTCGTCGGGCCCGGAGGCCAGGACCACGAGGTTGCCCTTCTCGGCCGGCTGCTTGGTGCCGACGACCGGGGCGTCGAGGAACGGGATGTCGTGCTCGGCCGCGCGCGCCGCGATCTGCTCCGTGGTCTTCACGCCGACCGTGCTCGCCTGGACGAGGATCGCGCCGTCCTCCATCGCCGGGAGCGCCTCCTCCAGCACGGAGAGCACCGCGGCGTCGTCGGCCAGCATGACCAGGACCGCGCCGGCGCCCTTGACCGCGTCGGCGACGCTCTCGGCAACCGTGCAGCCGCAGTCGGCGAGCGACTCGGCCTTCTCGGTCGTGCGGTTCCAGACCCGGACGTCGCCGAACGCCCGGCCGCAGATGTTGCGCGCCATCGGCGCGCCCATGGTGCCGGTGCCGAGGACCGTGACGATCATGCCCGGACCGCCCTAGAACCGCAGCAGCGCGCCGATGCCGCCGTGCGCGCCGAGGTCGGGGAAGCGGCGGATCACCATCACGTCGGCCGACTGCTCCATCGTCTTCTCGATCGCGGACTCCAGGATGTCGTCGCGCCGCTCGAACTGCGGGTTGTCCACCGGGACCTCCCCGCCGTCGACGGTGAGCATCCGGGTCTGGGTCTCGACGAGCCCGCCGGCGCGGAAGCCCTCCCCGATGAGGAGCACCTCGACGCGCTGCTCGTTGAGCGCCTGCAGCGTCGCCTGCAGCCCGGTGGCGGCGCGGCCGCCGCGGCCGGCCTCCTGGGCGAAGCGGTCGAGGACCTCGCGCTCGCGCGCGCGCAGGTGCTCGTCGATCAGCGGGGCGGCGGCGTTGCGCACGTCTTCGGCCGTCGAGTTCTCGACGTCGATGCTGAGCTGGCCGGCCAGCCGCTGCTTGAGGTACGGGTGCAGGTCGCCCTCGATCTCGCTGGTGTGCTCGGGCGGGCTGCCGAGGAGCAGGTGGTCGAACGGCCGGCGGCGCAGGACGGCGAAGAGGATGTCGGCGGCGCTGGCGAGGTGCGAGCGCTTCTCCTCCTCGATCGAGCGCTCGTAGCGCTGCTGGGACCAGCCGCCGTCGCTGTGCTGGCCCTTCGTGTCGGAGTCCAGCCGCGTGTACTCCTCGAGGCTCTCGGCGGTGCCGACGAAGATCCGCGCGGTGCGCCGGTTGGCGAGCATCACGCCCCAGCGCTCGGCTTCGCCCGCGGTGACCAGCGGCTCGACGTACGGGGAGTCGTCGACGAGCGCGCGGGACTCGATCGGGTGCGACAGGCGGACGACCTCGAGCACGTCGGCCGGCTTGCAGGCGTAGACCGCGACGCCCTTGACGCCGCCCGCGGCGAGGTCGGACGCGTCGAGCACCTCGCGCACGCGCTCGAGGTCCTCGCGCAGCGCCTGGTGGTCGTCGTGGCCGATGCTGCCGGCCTCCGCCTCGACCTTGTCCGCGGCGTCGTTCATGAGCGACGTGATCGCCGTGGACTTGGCGGCGCCCGTGGCGAACTCCGCCGGGTCGAGGTTCAGGAAGACGGAGAGGACGCGGCCCTGCTCGGGGCGGAGCTCGGCGAGCTGGCGCAGGCGGTTGCGGGTGAGGGAGGGGACGGCCATGCGGGGAGCCCTACCCGCGCTGCGCCGCCTCGGAACGCTCGGGGAGGATGCCCAGCCGCTCGATCAGCACGAAGAACGCGGCGGCGAACGGGGAGTCCTCCGTGCGGCTGCGGACCTCGTCCCAGTCGATCTGCTCGCGCAGCGCGCGGCTGATCGCCAGCAGGCTCTCGAAGCGGATCGAGTGCTCGGTCATCGCGTGCAGCTTGGTCGACACGACGTCCTCGAGGGCCATCACCGGCATGCTCATGCTGAGCACGTCGAGGTCGTCGCCGCGGGCGAGCACCTCCTCGTCGACGCTCATGCCGCTCGGCCCGTGGATGAGGTCGACGAGGATGTCGCCGTCCCACGCCTTGACCAGCCACTCCTCGGGCGGGTCCTCGCGGCGCATGCCGATCCCCTCGAGCGCCTCGAGCGCCCGCTCGGCGTCCTGCGGGCGGATCATGAAGTCGAGGTCGTGGCGCGTCTCGGGCGCCCCGCGCGCCCAGCACGCCAGGCTGCCGCCGAGCAGGAACGGGATGCCGGCGTCGCGCAGGGCGGCGACGCTCTTCTTCAGCGTCTTCTCGATGTCGCCGAACGACGCCTCGTGCTCTTCGGTGGGCATTGGCCGTGCTCTTACCCGGGTAAGGACCCTCGCGATGCCCGTCTCAGCCGAAGGACAGCCCAAGCCCGACGCCGACGGCCCGCGCCTGCGGATCGCCGCCGCCGGCGACGTCCACTGCGGTGACGCGACCGACCGCGAGGCGCTGGGCGCCGCCTTCGCGGCGGCCGCCGAGCAGGTCGACATGATCCTCCTGGCCGGCGACCTGACCACCCACGGCGAGCCGGAGCAGGGCGCCATCCTCGCCGACGCGTGCCGCGGGTTGGACGTCCCCGTGCTCACCGTGCTGGGCAACCACGACTGGCACGTGAACAAGCGCGACGAACTGGTGGCGGCCTTGGAGGAGGGCGGCATCGACGTCGTCGATCCCGGCCACCGGATCCTGCAGATCGACGGCTGCGAGGTGGGCGTCGTCGGCGCCAAGGGGTTCGTCGGCGGCTTCCCCGGCTCCCACATGCCCGACTTCGGCGAGCCCTCGCTGCGCGGCGTGTACGCCGAGTGCTCGGCCGAGGTCGCCGCGCTGGACGCCGGCCTGCGCGCGGTGGCCCACTGCCCGTTCCGCATCGTGCTCCTGCACTACGCGCCGACGACCGAGACGCTGGAAGGCGAGCGCCGCGACATCTGGGCGTTCCTCGGCACCGACCGGCTGGCCCCGCCGCTCATCGAGCACGCCCCCGACCTGGTGCTTCACGGCCACGCCCACGCGGGCACGTTCTCCGGGCGGGTCGGCGAGGTGCCGGTCTACAACGTGTCGGTCCCCGTGCTGGGGGAGGACTTCTGGGTGTTCTCGCTCAGTGGCGCGGAGCGGCTGCCGTCGCCGATCCACTGAGGGCTAGGGCCGCGTCGCCAACGTGAAAGTCGCGGGCTTCTCCAGCACGACTTTCACGCTTGTATGAATAGTTGGGGTCAACGTGAAAGTCGTCGCTCAGAGGGCATCGACTTTCACGTTGACGACACGCCGCCCAACCCTGCTTCCCTCACCCGGCGCAGTCCGGGCCGTCTCGCGCCCTACCGCTCTCCCAACAACCGAGCCAGCCGCCCCAGCCGCCCATCCCACGCGGCGCCCACTTCGGCCATCCACGCGGCCGCGTCCCCCAGCCCCTCCGGCGTGAGCGCATAGCGCGTCTCGCGCCCGACGCGCTCGCTCGACACCAACCCCGCGGCCGAGAGCATCCCGAGGTGCTTGGCCACCGCCTGCCGCGTCATGGGGAGCTCGGCGGCGAGGCCGGTCGGCGTCGCGGACTCGCGGCGGGCGAGCGTGGCGACGACGTGGCGGCGGGTCGGGTCGGCGAGCGCGGCGAAGACCGCCCCGACCGCGTCGGGCTGCACCCGATCGACGTCAACCAAGGTCGACACCCCCATCGCGGGTGGGCCTGCAGGGCATCCACCCGGTACCTGCCGTTCCGGGCCGGGATGCCCGTCGTGGGTGGACCCGCAGGGTCACGCGAACGCCGGTACGTGCGCGGCCATCGCCTGCAGGAGCGGCCCCCACGCGGTGCCGGTGGGGGCGCTCTCGACGACGACGACGCGCGTGCCGGCGGGCACGGCCTCGATGGTGAACCGGACCTCGGTCTCGGTCTCGCCGGGGCGGCCCCAGCGGAACGCGTACTCGCCGGCTTCCTCGTCGGCGCGCTCGTCGCTGATCCGGCGGGGCTCGCCGTCGTCGGTGAGCCACTCGTCGCGGAGGTCCTCGTCGGTGAGGGCCTCCCAGACCTCGTCGGGCTCGGCGGGCACGGTGATCTCTCGCTGGACGGTCGGCATGGCAACCACATGGTTGCACATCCGCTACGCTGGGGCGAAGCGCAACCCAAGCGTTGCGCATCCACGAAAGGAGCCCCGCCGTGTCGCTGGTCCCCATGGTCGTCGAGCAGAGCCCCCGCGGGGAGCGCTCGTACGACATCTACTCCCGCCTGCTCAACGAGCGGATCATCTTCCTGGGCCAGGCCGTCGACGACCAGATCGCCAACCTCGTGGTCGCCCAGCTGCTGCACCTCGAGGCCGCCGATCCCGACAAGGACGTCCACCTGTACATCAACTCGCCGGGCGGGCAGGTCTACGCGGGGCTGGCGATCTACGACACCATGCAGTTCATCAAGCCCGACGTCGCCACGACCTGCTTCGGGATGGCCATGTCGATGGGCTCGTTGCTGCTCGCCGGGGGCACGCCGGGCAAGCGGCTCACGCTGCCCAACGCGCGCATCCTCATCCACCAGCCGTCGGGCGGCTTCCAGGGCCAGTCGACCGACATCGAGATCCACGCCCGCGAGACGCTCGCGCTGCGCAAGCGCCTCGACGAGATCTACGCCAAGCACACCGGCCAGGACGAGGAGCGCGTCAACGCGGACATGGAGCGCGACCGCTTCTTCGACGCCGAGCAGGCGCTCGAGTACGGGCTGGTCGACCGCATCGTGGAGTCCCACGAGCTCGCGCGCGCGCCCTACGGCTTCCGGGCGGCCAACGGGGGCTGAGGAGCGGCTACCGGAGGCGGGCGCGACCGCGGACGCGGATCGCCTCGCCGCCGGCCCGCGCGCGGATCGTCACCGTCACGCGGCCCTTCGTGAGGCGGCCGCGCCGGCGCAGGCGCAGCGTGGCGCGTGAGCGGACCCGCGCGCGCCGCGCCGTCGCCAGCGTGCGCTTACCGCGGCGGACGGTGACGCGCACCCGCCGCAGCGGCACCGAGCTGCGGATGCGCAGCCGGAGCTTCCCGGAGGCACGCAGCTTGCGCGAGAAGGTGATCCGCGGGCGCGCGGGGAGCGTCCCCGCCGAGTCCGAGCCCGAGCCCGAACCGGGCGCCGCGGGGGTCCCGGCGCCCTCCCGCGGGAGCTTCGCGTCGAGCCAGTCGTGCAGGGTCGTGTCGCCGATGCGCGCGTAGAGGCCGTACTGCGTCGGGAACGCACAGCCGAAGCCGCGCGACACGACGCCGACCTGCACGAGCGTCCCGGAAGCGTCGGGCGCCAGCAGCGGCCCGCCGGAGTCGCCCTGGCAGGAGTCCGCGCCGCCTCCGAGCTCGCCCGCGCAGAGGCTGGTCTCGCGATCGTAGTCCGCCGTCGCCGCCGTCGTGGTCTCGCAGGTGTCGTCGCTCTGGATCGGCACCTGGACCTCGCGCAGGTCGTCGGACACGTCGCCGGACGAGCTCGTCGCGCCCCACCCGATCACGGTCGCGCGCACGCCGGGCGCCCACACCGGCCGCTCGTCGAGGCGCACGATGCGGACGGGCGCCGCCGCCACCGGCCTGGCCAGGCGCAGCAGCGCGACGTCGTGCGTGAGCCCGCCGCTCGCGGCGTACCCGTCGTTGACGAGCACCTCGGCGACCGGCAGCGCCTCGCCGCCCTTGTCGCTCAGCTTGGTCCGCCCGGCGAACAGCTTGATGCGATCGGGCCCGTAGCCCGCCACGCAGTGCGCCGCGGTGAGCACCCATCCCGGCCGCACGACGGAGGCGCCGCAGGCGAAGGAGGAGGGCTGGTCGCCGTCGCGCAGCTCGAGCTGGACCATGAACGGATACGGCCGGGTCGCCGGCTTGCCGCCGACGATCGCGCCGGCGGGCGGCGCCCAGAGCGCCGGCACCGCGGCGACCGCCGCGGCCAGGAGCAGGCTGGCCCGCCTCACAGCTCGCCCAGCGCCTCGGTCGCGGCCCGCTCGCCCGAGCGGACGGCGCCGTCCATGTAGCCGTTCCAGATCGTGGCCGTCTCGGCGCCCGCCCAGTGCACGCGCCCGACCGGCGCGCGGATCGCCTCGCCGTAGTCGAGCAGCACGCCGGGCGGCGTGTAGCCGACGTAGCAGCCGCGCGTCCAGCGCTCGGTCTCCCAGTTCATCTCCACGTAGTCCACGGGCTTCGCCGCCTCGGGCCCGAAGTAGTCCGCGAGGTTCTTCAGCACCGCGTTGCG
This sequence comes from Solirubrobacteraceae bacterium, assembly GCA_036389195.1. Taxonomy (GTDB): domain Bacteria; phylum Actinomycetota; class Thermoleophilia; order Solirubrobacterales; family Solirubrobacteraceae; genus JACCYI01. Next base: position 11,167 of record DASVQH010000162.1, on the reverse strand, counting down.
GCGCTCCTCGGGCGAGCGGCGCGTCCAGACGCGCGCGTCGTGGCCCTCGATGAAGCCGAGCAGCACGCCGGGGCCGCCGTCCGGGGGCGTGTTGTCGAAGGTGATCTTCACCGGCCCGGTGTCGCTCGTCGCCTGGCCGGTCAGCCCGCGTCCGCGCCAGAACGGCTTGTCGTAGATGGCCTCGCACTTGATCACCGAGCCCATCGGGAAGCGCTGGGTGAGCTGCGCGCGATCGGCCGGCAGCAGCGGATCGTGGTCGATCAACGCGGTGATGGCGGGCGGCGCGGCCACGATCACCTGCTTGGCCTTGACGGTGATCCCGCGGTCGCAGGTCAGCGTGGCGAGGCGGCCGCGCTGGTCGATGCGGCGGACCGGCGCGCGCAGCTGGATGCGCTTGGCGCCGAGCTGCTCGGCCATGCGCAGCGAGACGAGCTGCGAGCCGCCGACGAACCGCGACTCCTGCGCGCCGCCGGCGACGCCGATCAGCCGGTCGAAGGTCCCGGCGTTCTGCTCGTTGCCCGCCGCGTGGATGTAGAACAGGACGTGCAGGAGCGAGACGTCGCGCGGCTCGCACGCCCACACCGCCTCGATCCCGAGGTCGAGCAGCGCGCGGCCCTCGGGCGTCGTCGTGTTCGCGAGCTTCCACGTCTCGAACGTCTGGCCGTCGTACTCGGCCGCCTTGGCGGCCTTCCACGGCGCGTCGAGCGGGATCTCCAGCGCCATCGCGTTGAGCTGCTGGATCGCCTTGAACGCCTCGGGCGCGCCGGTCGGGTCGGGCGGGATCGGGCCGAGCGGCCCGCTGGACGCGTACGGCGTCAGCCGCCCGTCCTGGAAGTAGACGTTGTCGCCCTCGTTGTAGACCTTGAAGGTGTCGACGCCGAGCTCCTTGCCGAGCCCGACGATGCGGTCCTGCGTCGGCCCGACCCACTGGCCGCCGATCTCGATGACCTCGCCGCCGCCGATGTCGTGGTTGAGCGTCCGGCCGCCGACCCGGTTGCGCGCCTCGAGCACGAGCACGGACTTCCCGGCGGCCGCGACGGTCCGCGCCGCGTTGAGCCCGGCCAGCCCGGCGCCGACGACCGCGACGTCGACCTTGCGCGTCTTGCGGCGGTGCTTCTTCGGCTTGTGCTTGTGCTTGCGCCTGCGCGCTTCGGCGTCGCCGGGGAGCACGCCCGCCGCGACAGCGGCCGCCGCGCCGCCGAGGAACCGCCGGCGGGAGAGGGCGTCGCTCACCAGCCCCACGTCCCCGGCCCGCCCTTGAACGGCCCCTCGATGTCGGCCGTGATCCAGCCGCCGTAGAAGTCGCCGGGCTGCGCCTGGACGCGCTCGTCGTCGAGGTGGCAGGCGTCCATCCGGCCAGGGTAAAGGGAGATGTGGTCCTTCAGCGCCGCATAGCGCGCGACCGGCGCGCGGTACGTCCACGCCGCCGCGCGCTCGACGCGGTCGCCCGCGCGGATGTCGAAGTACGTGGCGTCGCCCTTCCACTCGCAGAACGAGGTCCGCGCCAGGGCGTGCAGCAGCTCGAGCCGCACGTCGTCGGGCGGGATGTAGATCGTCGGCGGATGCGACGTCTCCAGGACGCGCAGGGCGCGCGTCGAGTCCGCGAGCAGCTCGCCGCCGATCTCCACGCGCACCCGCCGCTCACAGGGGACGAGGGCCGGCGGGCGCGGGTACGACCAGACGGACTCCACTCAGGGAATACGCAGCGACGGCCGCCCGCGACCAAGATCCACCAGCACCGGCGGCTTCCCGCCGGGCGGCACCCGCCAGGACACGGTCAGCGGCGCGGTCTGGTTCGGCCGGATGGTCACGATCTCGCCGAGCTGGCGCTGCTCGTTGGGGTTCGGCGTCTTCGGGCGCTGGGTCGGCGGATACAGCCCGCGCGCGTAGGCCGCCAGGAACCGCGCGGTCGAGCGCACGGGATGCCCGTCGGCGTCGAGCAGGCGGATGTCGGCGACCGCGAGGTCGACGTCGCGCAGCGACGTGTTGCGCACGCGGCCGGCCATCACGCGGTCGCGCGGCAGCGTCGGCGGCTTGTAGACCTGCGGCGCCCCGCTCCACGCGACCGTGGCGCCGTCGGAGGACGCGCCGCCCGGGCCGGCGACGGCGACGCCCACGAGCACGACCAGCAGCGCCACCGCCCCGAGGGCGACCCGCAGCTTCATGCGTCGCTCAGCGCTCGTCCGGCCGCGGCGGCGTCTGGAACCAGTCGCACCCGGGCGGATCCGGGTTCTCGCGGGGATCCCACGTCGCGCACGGCACCTGGAAGGCGAGCTTCTGGTTGGAGACGCCGCCGGTGGAGCCGCCCGACGAGCAGTCGGGCAGGGTCGCCGGGTCCGACGTGATCCCGCCGTCGCGCGCGCCCTGGTTGCCCTGCCAGCAGTTGCCGCGGCCCTGCTCGTCCCAGTAGATGTCGACCCCGTTGCGCTGCACCTCGCCGCCCGGCTGGATGCCGAACTGGTTGTTGAGGACGCGGTTGCCGTTGGAGGTGTCCTGCTGCTTGGCCGGGTCGTTCTCGCCCCGGATCGTCGCCGGCACCCAGAAGAGCCCGATGCCCTGGCGCCAGTTGTCGTAGATCCGGTTGTTCTCGATGGTGTTGGCGTTGATCCCGTAGCCGGCGATGCCGCTCCCGACCGGGACCTGGAACTGCGGGCACAGCCGCTCGCGCGGGCGCTTCTCGAACGGCGTCGCGCCGCAGTACTTCTGGTTGTCGAGCTCGAACGGGTTGATGTTGTTCGCGTGGATCTCGTTGTTCGTCCACTTCGAGCAGTCCTGCGGCATGCCCGGGTGGCCGGGGACGAAGGAGTCGTTGATCAGCCCGGCGGCGTTGCCGTAGAAGTGCGAGTCGTGCGTCCAGGTGCCGTTGCCCGCGGTGCCGGACAGGCCGAGCACGTTGCCGTAGGAGCGCGCGTTGCGGATCTCGATGCCGTAGCGCGCGCAGTGGCCCTCCGGGCCCGAGCCGGGGTAGACGCCCGAGTCGCCGTTGCCGTACGCCTCGACGTTGTCGTACAGCCCGTTGTCGGACGTGAAGGTCAGGATCCCGTAGTTCTGGTTGTAGCGGGAGACCAGCTTGCGCAGCAGGAACCCGTTGGTCTCCACGACGTCGATCCCGTTGAACGACGCCTGCTCCGTCGTCAGGTTGCGGATGATGATCCCGTCGGCCCGGTCCGCGCGGATGACGTCGCGCTTGAAGCGGTCGCCGACGACCGTCACGTGGCGCGCGAGCCGGCCGAGGCCCTCGATGGTCATCCCGCACTGGTGGTCGCAGATCCGGTCGTCGTCGGTCAGCGAGTCGCCGGTGATCTGGATCAGGTTCCGCGAGTTCTTGCACTCGATGTGGAAGCGGTACGTCGGGACCTTGCCGTCCTCGCCGTGGCCGTCGTTCGTGTTCTCCCAGAACGCCGGGTCCGAGCGCGGGCACTTGCCCTCGTTGAGCGGGATGGCGCGGCTGGGCTCCTCGGTGTAGGTGCCCGGGAAGATGCGGATGCGGTAGCCGGACTGCGCCGCGTCGACCGCCGCCTGGATGTCGCGGAACCGGCACTTCTTGGCCAGCCTGAGGAGCTTCTTGCGCTCCTTGGTCCGCTTGGGCCCCTTGCCCTTCCAGCTGCGCTTGATCGCCTTGCGCAGCGGCTTGCCAGGCTGGTTGCAGACGTAGAGCGCCTTGCCGCCGCGTCCCGCGTCGGGCAGCTTCCCGAGGGTGTAGTCGGGATAGAACGTCGTGCGCTCGGGGTGCGCGGACGCGGTCGCCGGCGCGAGCAGCGCGGCGGCGAGCAGACAGACGATGACTACGACCTTGCGCACAGCGCCCTCCGCGGTGGACTCCACTCCCGCCGAGCACCATAGCCGGGGTATGGCCCTTCGCGTGCCAGACTCAGCGAACCTGACTAAGACCCTGGAGCCCGACATGTCCGACAACTCCTTCGACGCGCGGGCCGACCTCGAGGTCGGCGGCCGCACGTACGAGATCTTCCGCCTGGACGCCCTGCAGTCGAAGTACGACGTCGCGCGGCTGCCGTTCTCGCTCAAGGTCCTGCTCGAGAACCTGCTGCGCAACGAGGACGGCGTCGGGATCCGGCGCGAGGACATCGAGGCGCTGGCCACCTGGGACGCCAAGGCCGAGCCGGCCGACGAGATCGCCTTCACGCCCGCGCGCGTCGTCATGCAGGACTTCACGGGCGTCCCGGCCGTGGTCGACCTCGCGGCGATGCGCGACGCGATGGCCGACATGGGCGGCGACCCGGCGAAGATCAACCCGCTGGTCCCCGCCGAGCTGGTGATCGACCACTCGGTCCAGGTCGACGCGTTCGGCACCCGCCGCGCCTTCCAGATCAACGCCGACCGCGAGTTCGAGCGCAACGAGGAGCGCTACGCGTTCCTGCGCTGGGGCCAGACGGCCTTCGACGGCTTCTCGGTCGTCCCGCCCGACACCGGGATCGTCCACCAGGTCAACCTCGAGTACCTGTCCCGCGTGGTCTTCGAGAAGGACGTCGACGGCAAGACCCAGGCCTACCCCGACACGCTCGTCGGGACGGACTCCCACACGACGATGATCAACGGCCTGGGCATCCTCGGCTGGGGCGTGGGCGGGATCGAGGCCGAGGCGGCGATGCTCGGCCAGCCGATGTCGATGCTCATCCCCAAGGTCGTCGGCTTCCGCCTGCACGGCGCGCTGCCCGAGGGCGCGACGGCGACCGACCTCGTCCTCACGGTCACCCAGATGCTGCGCGAGCACGGCGTCGTCGGCAAGTTCGTCGAGTTCTTCGGCGAGGGCATCCCCAACCTCCCCCTGGCCGACCGCGCCACCATCGGCAACATGTCGCCGGAGTTCGGCTCGACATGCGCGATCTTCCCGATCGACGCCGAGACGCTGCGCTACCTGGAGTTCTCCGGGCGCTCCAAGGAGCGCATCGAGCTCGTCGAGGCCTACGCCCGCGAGCAGGGGCTGTGGCACGACGAGGACTCCGAGGAGCCCACCTACTCCGAGACGCTCGAGCTCGACCTGAGCACCGTCGTCCCCTCGCTGGCCGGGCCCAAGCGCCCGCAGGACCGCGTCTCGCTGACCGAGTCCAAGGCGTCGTTCCGCCTCGCGCTCGAGGACCTGATCGGCGACGACGACGGGGCCGAGGTGCAGGGCGAAGGCGACAAGCCCGGCGTCCCCGGCAACGAGAAGACCGAGGACGAGGCCGACGAGGAGTCCTTCCCGGCGTCGGACCCGCCGGCGTCCGGCGACTTCAACGGCCACGGCGACGACGGCGGCGAGGCCGACGCGGGGAGCGGCACCGGCGGCGCCCAGGTCGCCGACCGCACCAGCACGGTCGCCCAGGTGACCATGGCCGACGGCACGCAGACCGAGCTCGACCACGGCCACGTCGTGATCGCGGCCATCACCTCGTGCACGAACACGTCGAACCCGTCGGTCATGCTCGGCGCGGGGCTGCTGGCCCGCAACGCCGTGGCCAAGGGGCTGAAGGCCAAGCCGTGGGTCAAGACCTCGCTGGCGCCCGGGTCGAAGGTCGTCACGGAGTACCTCGAGCAGGCCGGCCTGACCGAGGACCTCGAGGCGCTCGGCTTCCACCTCGTCGGCTACGGCTGCACGACGTGCATCGGCAACTCCGGTCCGCTGCCCGAGGAGATCTCCGACGCGGTCAACGCCGAGGACCTGGCGGTCGTGTCGGTGCTCAGCGGCAACCGCAACTTCGAGGGGCGGATCAACCCCGACGTCAAGATGAACTACCTGGCGTCGCCGCCGCTCGTCGTCGCCTACGCGATCGCCGGGACGATGGACATCGACCTGCTCGACGAGCCCCTCGGCACCACCGACGACGGCGAGGAGGTCTTCCTCAAGGACATCTGGCCCGACTCCAGCGAGGTCGCCCAGACCGTCGAGGAGGCGGTCCGGCGGGAGATGTTCACCAAGTCCTACGGCGAGGTCTTCGAGGGCGACGAGCGCTGGAAGGGGCTCGACGTGCCCGAGGGCGACCGCTTCGCCTGGGACCCGGACTCCACCTACGTGCGCCAGCCGCCGTACTTCGAGGACCTGCCGCGCGAGCCCGAGCCGCGTTCCGACATCGAGGGCGCGCGCGTGCTGGCCGTCCTCGGCGACAGCGTGACCACCGACCACATCTCGCCCGCGGGCGCGATCAAGAAGGACGGCCCGGCCGCGCGCTACCTCAACGAGCACGGCGTCGAGAACAAGGACTTCAACTCCTACGGCTCGCGGCGCGGCAACCACGAGGTGATGATGCGCGGCACGTTCGCCAACATCCGCCTGCGCAACCTGCTCGCGCCCGGCACCGAGGGCGGCGTGACGCGCAAGCTGCCGGACGGCGAGGAGATGTCGATCTACGACGCGGCGATCAAGTACGCCGAGGAGGGCACGCCGCTCGTCGTCCTGGCCGGCAAGGAGTACGGCTCGGGCTCCTCGCGCGACTGGGCCGCCAAGGGCACGAACCTGCTCGGCGTCAAGGCGGTCATCGCCCAGTCCTTCGAGCGCATCCACCGGTCCAACCTGGTCGGGATGGGCGTCCTGCCGCTGCAGTTCGACGACGGCGACTCGGTGGAGTCGCTCGGCCTGAGCGGCGAGGAGGAGATCTCGATCACCGGCCTCGACGGCGGCGAGGCCAAGGAGGTCACCGTGAAGGCGGGCGACACCGAGTTCACGGCGCGCGTGCGGATCGACACCCCCAAGGAGGTCGAGTACTACCAGCACGGCGGGATCCTGCAGTACGTGCTGCGCCAGCTCCTGTCGGAGGACTAGTCTCCGGTGCGATGACGACGATCGCGCAGGTGCACGTACGCCGCTGGGCCGCGGAGGATCCGGAGCGACTGGTGGTGCTCGTGCACGGCTACGGCGAGCACATCGGCCGCTACGAGCACGTCGCGCGTGCGCTGGTCGCGCGCGGCGCGGTGGTGGTCGGGCCCGACCACGTCGGGCACGGCCGCTCGGCGGGCGAGCCGGCGGTCGTCGACGACTTCGAGTCCGTCGTCGACGCCCTGCGCGCGGTGGTGCAGGACGCGCGGCGTGACCTGCCGGTGGTGATGGTCGGCCACTCGATGGGCGGCCTCATCGCGACGCGCTACGCCCAGCGCCACCGCGAGGACCTCGCCGGGCTCGTGCTCAGCGGGCCGGCGGTCGGGCTCGGCCCGGTCATCGAGGGGTGGCTGGCCGCGCCCGAGCTGCCGGCGGACCCGATCGACGTCGCCGTGCTCTCGCGCGACCCGGCGGTCGGCCGCGCCTACGCCGCCGACCCGCTCGTCTGGCACGGCGGCTGGAAGCGCCCGACGCTCGAGGCGTTCGTGGCGGCCGACCGGGCCATCGCCGAGGGCGGCGGCTTCGGCGACCTGCCGCTGCTCTACGTCCACGGCGCCGAGGATCAGCTCGTCCCGGTCGCGCTCGCGCGCCCGGTGGTCGAGCGCCTGGCAGGGCCGTCGAGCGAGCTGCGCGTCCTCGACGGCGCGCGCCACGAGGTCTTCAACGAGCTCGACAAGGACGACACGATCGACCTCGTCGCGAGCTTCGCCGAGCGCGTGACGGCGGGCTGAAGCCGGCATGGCCGCCCAGTCCGGAGACACGCTCTCCGTCATCGACACCTCGTTCCTGAACCTCGAGCGCGAGGCGACGCACATGCACGTCGGCGGGATCACGGTCTTCGCGGGCCCGCCGCTCGACGGCGACGCGCTCTACGCGCACGTCGAGTCGCGGCTGCACCTGGTCCCGCGCTACCGGCAGAAGGTCGTGTGGCCCGGGCTCGAGCTCGGCCGGCCGTCGTGGATCGACGACCCGTGCTTCGCGCTCGACTACCACGTCCGCCACACGGCGCTGCCGCAGCCGGGCGACACCGATCAGCTCCAGCGGCTCGCCGGCCGGGTGTTCTCCCAGCGCCTGGACCGCGACAAGCCGCTGTGGGAGATGTGGCTGGTCGAGGGCCTGGCCGACGGCCGCTTCGCGATCATCCACAAGACGCATCACGCGCTGATCGACGGCATGTCGGGGGTGGACCTGCTCTCGCTGCTCTTCGACATCACGCCGGAGCCGCGCGAGGTCGATCCACCGGCGCAGCCCTGGCAGCCCGGGCCGGCGCCGTCGGCGCTCGGCATGCGGGCGAAGGCGGTCGCCGAGATCGCCGGCCGGCCGCTGGCGATCGCCGGGCGCGCGGTGGGCGCGGTGCGGCGGCCGGCCGCCGCGGCCGGGCAGGCGCTGGAGGGGGCGGCGGGGATCCGCGACCTGCTCGTCCGGCCGATGCTGTCCCCGGCGCCCAGCACGCCGCTGAACACGTCGATCGGACCGCACCGGCGCGTGCGCTGGGTGAGCGCGGAGCTCCAGGACTTCAAGGCGATCAAGAACGCGCTCGGCGGGACGGTCAACGACGTCGTGCTCGCGGTCGTCACCGGCGCTCTGCGCGGCTGGCTGCAGCAGCGCGGGGTCCGCACCGAGGGCCTCGAGCTGCGGGCGATGGTGCCGGTGTCCGTGCGGACGGAGGACCAGCGCAACCAGCTCGGCAACCAGGTCGCGGCGATGCGCGGCCCGCTGCCGGTCTACGCCGCCGACCCGGTCGAGCGCCTGCGGATCATCCGCGCCGGGATGGAGGACCTCAAGCGCTCCAAGCAGGCGGTCGGCGCCGCGGCGCTGACGGGCCTGCAGGAGTTCGCGCCGCCGACGATCCTCGCCCAGGCGTCGCGGATCAACTTCTCGACCCGGCTGTTCAACGTGATCGTCACCAACGTGCCCGGCCCGCAGATCCCCATCTACCTGCTGGGCCGCGAGCTGGAGGAGCTGATCCCGCTGGCCTTCCTGCCCGAGAGCCACGCGCTGGCCTTCGCGATCATGAGCGTCAACGGCCGGATCTCGTTCGGCCTGCTCGGCGACCGCGACAAGCTGCACGACCTCGACACGGTGGCCGAGCTCATCGAGGACTCGCTCGCCGAGCTCAAGGCCGCGGCCGGTGGCGGAGCGCCCGCATGAGCGGCCTGACCGTCGCGATCACCGGCCCGACCGGCGACATCGGCCGGACCCTCATCCCCGCGCTCGAGCGCCTCCCCGAGGTCGAGCGCATCCGCGGCATGGCGCGCCGGCCCTTCGACCCCGCGGCCCGCGGCTGGACGAAGACGGAGTACCGCCAGGGCGACGTGCTCGACCGCGACGCGGTGGACGAGCTCGTCGCGGGCGCCGACGTGGTCGTCCACCTCGCGTTCATCATCTTCGGCTCGCGCGACGAGACCCGCGAGGTCAACCTGAAGGGGTCGCGCACGGTCTTCGAGGCGACGGTGGCGGCGGGCGCGCAGCGGCTCGTCTACACGTCGTCGGTCGCCGCCTACGGGTTCCGGCCCGGGCGCCCGCACACGCTGACCGAGGAGACCGAGCCCGAGGGCACCGGCGGCTTCTACTACTCGGCGCAGAAGGCCGAGCTCGAGGGCCTGCTGCGCGAGGTCGTCGGCCCGTCGGGCACCGACGCCTACGTCTTCCGCCCGTGCATCGTGGCGGGCTCGGACGCGCTGCTGCTGATCGAGGACGTCGTCCGTCAGTTCCAGATCGGCGGGCGCACGGCGCCGTTCCGCAAGCTCATGGGCGTCGTCCCCGGCCTGAAGCCGGCGATCCCCGACAACGGCGTCCCGTTCCAGCTCGTGCACCACGACGACGTCGCCGAGGCGCTCGCCGCCGCGGTGGCCGGCCGCGGGGAGCCGGGCATCTACAACCTCGCCGCCGAGGGCACGCTGACGATGGCCGACGTGGCCGAGGAGCTGGGTTGGCGGCGCGTCCCGGTGCCCGACGCCGCGGTCGCCGTCGCGGCCGCCGCCGTCACCCACGTCCCGCAGCTGCCGAGCGGCATGGCGTGGGTCCACGCGCTGCGCGTGCCGTCGATCATGACGACCGCCAAGGCGCGCGAGCAGCTCGGCTGGACGCCGCGCCACGACGCGCACGAGACGCTCGCACAGACCGTCCGGTGCGCCCGCGAGAAGGGCCTGGTCGCGGCGTAGCGCTAGGCTCCGCGCCGTGCCGCTCCCCGACGTCCTTCGCAACCTCCTGACCGCCCCCGGCCCGTCCGGCTACGAGCAGACGCCGGCCGCCGTCTTCCGGGACGCCTGCGGCGCCTTCGGGGCCGAGGTGACCAACGACGTCGTGGGCTCCTCGGTCGCCCGCGTCAAGGGCAGCGGCGACGGGCCGCTCGTCGCGGTGATCGGGCACGTCGACGAGATCGGCCTGATCGTCCACCACATCGACGACGACGGCTTCCTGTGGTTCACCGGCGTCGGCGGGTGGGACCCGGTGATCCTCGTCGGCCAGCGCGTCGAGATCGCCACGCGCGACGGGACGATCCCCGGCGTGGTCGGCAAGAAGCCGATCCACCTCATGCGCGACGAGGACCGCAAGAAGAACCCCGAGCTGCGCGACCTGCACGTCGACATCGGGGCCAAGGACGGCGACGAGGCGCGCACCATGGTGCGCATCGGCGACGTCGGCGTGATCGCCGGCGAGCCGGTCGAGCTGCCCAACGACCGGGTGTTCTCGCGCTCGATGGACAACCGGCTCGGCTGCTACGTCGCCTACGAGGCGGCGCGCCTGGTCGCCGAGGCCGGCGACGCGACCGCCGACATCGCGGCCGTGGCGGTGGCGCAGGAGGAGATCACCTTCGGCGGCGCGTACACGACGGCCTACTCGCTGCGCCCGGACGTGGCGATCGTCGTCGACGTCGGCTTCGCCACCGACCAGCCCGGCGTCAGCGCCCAGGAGCTCGGCAAGCATCCGCTCGGATCGGGGCCGATCCTGACGCGCGGCTCGACGCTCGACCCGACCGTCTTCGAGCTGCTGCACGAGGCGGGGGAGGCCGAGGGCATCCCGTTCACGGTCAGCGCCTCGGCCCGCTACACCGGCACCGACGCCGACGCGTTCCACATCTCGCGCGGCGGCATCCCCACCGCGGTGGTCTCGGTGCCGCTGCGCTACATGCACTCGCCCGTCGAGGTCGTCGAGCTCGGCGACGTTCACGCGGCCGCGCGCGTGATCGCCGCCTTCGCGCAGCGGCTCACGGCCGAGACGTCGTTCGACCGGTGAGCGCCCCGGGCGCCCGCGCGGCGCTCCTCGTCCTCTGGGACATCGACGGGACGCTGCTGCTGCGCGCGAGCGCCGAGCACCGCGACGCGATCCACAACGCGCTGCGTGACGTCCACG